>JASHRF010000065.1 GCA_030037545.1 Acidobacteriaceae bacterium
TTCAACACCGCGCGCGTGTCGTGCCACGGGCGGCCACGGTTATCCCCGCGCCGCGCCGGGCGCAGCACCGGTTCCACCAACTCCCACTGTTCTTCTGTCAGTTCCCAACGGCCTGCCATCGCTGCACGCGGAAACGCCTTGAGCCTTCCCAGTTTCGCAGATTTCAGACTCGAAAATGTTTATGAGATGAGTTCTAGGAACGTAAATGCTCGGGCCCGCGACCAAGCGAGCATTCATTACATCCTCAGGATCTGTTTCTTCCTACCGCGTCGGCACGGAATATCCGAACTGCCCAGAACCGGGCAGCGAGTCGCTTCAGAATACTGATTCGATGAGTTGGATACAACTGCCTTTCAGACGCTTCGAGGTCCCCACCCTAACCAGTTCAATATCCACTTCCACGCTCCATCCTGCGTTCGATCAGTGGGAGGCGAGGGCAGAGATGCCCTCGGAAAGTTCACAGGCTTGTCATGATACGCCTCCGCAAGTTGCTGGAACACGCGGCCCTGATCCTTGACGCGCCCATCATTAGTCAGCAAGCCGAGCGAGTATTCGAGCGGGTTGAATTCAAATTTGCGGTCGACGTCGTGGCTGTCCCAGTAACTGAACCAGCTAACTCCCTGTTCGATCGCCGCCAGCACCGCCTTTTCGAGCCACGCGGCTTGGCCCTTTTCGGGCAGCGCTTCGATGCAGGTATTGAACTCGCCCGCCCAGACCGGTTTTTGCTCGCTCCCCGCAAAGGAGCGGATCAGCGCAGCCATGGCAGCGAGCAAATGGACGCTTGGCGGATCCATGGCATCGCCATATTTCATTGCGCCGCTCCAATAGGGATAACAGTGCATCACGGGAAAGCGCGCCGCCGCCAGTGCATGCGCCGAAAATGTATCCTGCTCAAACCATGGCTGGTGATCGACCCCGTTGACGTGGAGAGCGCCGGGGAGGAGTTCGTTCATGATGCGGAACATTTCCCTCATCCATGCATCGCCCTGCGGAATTGGGGCCCTCCAGCAGGTGTTCAGCTCATTGCCCAAGTCGAAACCGATGACGTTGGCATGCGCCTTCATGACCCGGACCAATTCGTGGACGAAAAGCTCCTGCGCGGACCGCATCTCGGCGTCGGTGTAGAAGCCGTCGCTAAAGCGATTGAACGAGGGTAAGAAATACCAGCCGCTCAACTGCCCAGTAAAAACCGTCACGAGCGCATCGAGATGGCGTTCGCCCATCATCGCAAGCAACTGTTCCAATCGCTCAAGATGTGCGGGACTCACCCATCTTGGATTCGGCTGAAAAAATGGCCAGATGAGCATGATGCGCAGGTGATCAGCGCCAAGCGCGGCAATGGCGTCGAGGTCGCGATGAATTGGATCGGCGTTCCAGTCGTTCCAGCAGAACCACCAGTTGTGCGAAGGCGTGTAATTGACGCCGAAGCGATGGCGCGTAAGATCGAGTTTGCTGCGGGCTGAGTTGATTTGAGCAAGAGCGAAGGCGGCGGGTGCGCCGGATTCAGCGAAGGCCCCAGCAGCCGCAGCAGAGCTGGCGGCGAGAAATCGACGTCGGTTCATAACATGGTCCCTTGACAACACACGAGATTACTCCGGGAAGCGAAACAGTTACAAAGTTCGTGGAGAGGACTAGCTCACCACCGTGGTTCGGGCGAGCGGGCTCAGCCGGCCTCTTTGCGCCCATTAGGCGTCATCGTCCTTTTCCGAAAGGAGCAGCCATCATTTCGCGAATTCAGGAATCCGCGCATCCGTTCCGGTTTCTATTGGTTCAGGCTCTGGACGACGGGATCGATCCAATGCCCATCCCTGCCCATGAGCTGTGCGGACTCTTCCGGTCCCCAGGTTCCCGGCTGGTACGAATACAGCGGGGTCACATTTCCAAGGATCGGCTCAACCACGCGCCACTGCGCCTCGGCAAGGTCCTGCCGGGAAAATAGCTCCGTGTTGCCGCGGCTGGCGTCTCCCAAAAGTCTTTGGTAGGGAGGCAGGTCGTGGGCCGCCTGGCGGTGCAGTTCGAGCTCCACGTCGTGTCCCACCATCCGCTCACCTGGAATTTTCACCCGCACGCCCAGGGCGATGACAAGATCCGGGCTCAATCGAAAGCGCATGTGTGCCGAGCTGCCGGGCGCCAGTTCTCCAAATGTCTCGCGTGGCGGACGCTTGAACTCCACCGTGGCCTCCGTGCAAGTCACGGATAGCATTTTACCGGCGCGGATATAAATGGGCACGCCCGCCCATCGCCAACTGTCGATTTCAAGCCGGACGGCGACGAAGGTCTCCACATTCGATCCTGGCGCCACGCCCGCCACCGATCGATAGCCCTGGTATTGTCCGCGCACGACTGAGTCCGGCGTCAGCGGACGAACCGCACGCATCAGCTCCGCCTTGCGGTCGCGTACGGCGTCGTGGTCTTCGCCGGTCGGCGGGTCGATGGTCAGGTTGGCCACCACCTGCAGCATGTGGTTCTGCACCACATCCAGCAGTGCCCCTACTTCGTCATAGAACTTCCCGCGATCCTGGACGCCAAAATCCTCGGCCATGGTTATCTGGATGCTGCGGACATGATCGCGGTTAAAGATGGGCTCGAAGTTGGGATTTGCGAACCGCATGTAGAGGATGTTCTGCACCGGCTCCTTGCCCAGGTAGTGATCGATGCGGAAGATGTTCTCTTCGGGGAAATATTGGTGCAAGGTGCGGCCCAGCTTCTGAGCCGATTTGAGATCGCGGCCAAACGGCTTCTCCACCACCACGCGCGCGTTGCCAGGGCAGCACAATTTGGCAAGGTTTTCGGCCACGGGCGCAAAGAGGCTGGGCGGGATGGCTAGGTAATAGAGGGGCCGCTGCGCTTGCCCCAGCTCGCGGCCAACCTGAACAAACGTTTCAGGGTCGTTGTAGTCGCCGTCCACATAGCGCAGCAGGCCGACCAGCTTCTCAAAAGCCTGCTGATCCAGTCCGCCGTGCTTTTCAAGACTGTCTTTAGCGCGGGCCTTCAATTGATCCAGCGTCCAGCCTGACTTGGCTACGCCGATGATGGGAAGATTGAAGCCCTCGTCGCGGATCAACCCTTGCAGCGCCGGAAAGATCTGTTTGTATGCCAGATCGCCAGTGGCGCCAAGAAAGACCAGTGCATCGGAATCGAAATTACTCACGACAATCGACCTCCTTTTCGAGCCATTCGCTCGCGCTCATTTACCGGCCGGTCTTTCGAGATGTCCCCGATGCCCGAAAGCAATTTGTCCTGATAGTCGACCCTAGCGCGTGAAGTGAAACGCGGGTAGAGACCAGCGGAAAGAACCGGCAAGGCGCGAGGAGAGCATGGGCAAGTATACAGAGCGCGCCATCTTGCGCAGACGCGGCTTCGATTGAAGTGAATCCTGCTTGTCGGGACGCATCCTGTTGTCTCTGCCACAAGCCGGCATCAACCAACGCTTTGGCAGTAGCCCGATCTCGTCTCAATTTGGCTGTTTCCTATAATTTCCCAGACGTATTTTTTGCCGTAGCGGCAGGTTCTCTGACGACCCTCCCACATAGAACGAGTATTCTCCAGGAACCAGGCTCCAATCGTCCTTGTCAACATCAAAAATCGAGAGATACTGCGCTTGAATCTTCAGTGAGACCTGCTTGCTTTGGCCCGGATTCAACTGCGTTTTTTGCCAGCCTATAAGACGCTTGGGAGGTTCTCCTGCGCTGGGAGGAAACGATGCGTAGACTTCGGCAACCTCCGCTCCGGCCCGGTTGCCTGTATTTTTAATCGTGAAGTTGATGCTAACTCCTCCGTCAAACCGGGGTCCCCAGCGGCCAGGGTCCCCGGAGGGCGATCTTTTGCCTTCTGGGGTGGAGCGGCAGGTCTTCGTCGCGAGGGTGGGAACTTTCACGTGCAGGCCGGAGTAGTGGAATTGGGTGTAAGAGAGCCCAAAGCCAAAAGGGAACAGTACAGCTTTCCGTTTCGCCTCGTACCATTTGTAACCAACCAGCATTCCTTGGTTCGAGTAAAGCTGCACAGGAGGGCGCTGCTCGGCGGGCGCGCCGGAGAGGGTCGCCAGACGCGCGAAGACGCTGAGCTGGGGCGCAGGCGGCGGCTTCACGACCGTGGGCTGCGGCATATCGGCATCGCGCAGAGGAAAAGTGATCGGCAATTTGGCGCTCGGGTTTACCTCTCCAAACAGAACGTTGGCCACCGCGTCTGCTCCGCGGCTCCCTGCATACCACGCCTCCAGAATGGCGCTCACCTTGCCGGCCCACGGCATGAGGGCGGGACTGCCCGTTTCCAGGACCACAATCGTATGCGGATTGGCGGCCGCAACTTGTTCGACCAGCGCATCCTGGTTCCCGGCAAGAGCCAGGGTGGAAAGATCCATGCCTTCGCTCTCCCATTGATAGACAAAGACAATGGCAACGTCGGCAGCCCGAGCCAAAGCGGCAGCGGCGGCGGGATTCGTGCCGGGATCGTATTCCACCTTTGCATGCGCCGCTCTTGCGCGCACAGCTTTCAACGGCGAGGCTGGAAACCAGACTTGCCCGCGCCATGGCAAACCCTTCTCGAAACCCAGGGTGCTCGCGGCCGGCGGATCGACCTGGCTGGAGCCACCCCCGGAGATCATCGCAACGTCGGCATGTGCGCCAATCACGGCGATGTTGCGCAGGCTGGCGCCGTTGAGCGGGAGCTGCGCATCTTTGTTCCGGAGCAGAACAATACTTTCCTCCGCCAGGTGCTGCGCGATATTGAGATCGCGATCGGCATCGATGGGGCCTCCGCGGGGAGGATCGTCGACGATGCCGCTCAAAAACTCCGATCGCAGGATGCGACCAACGTGTTCGTCCAGTTCGGCCATGGAAACCTTGCCGGCCAGCACCGCCCGCTTCATCGCTTCTCCATAGAAGACAGACGATGGCTCTTCGTTATCCAGGCCGGCCGCGGAGGCCTTAACGGTGCTGTGCGTTGCACCCCAATCCGAAAGAACAAAGCCGGGAAATTTCCAGTCCCTTTTGAGCACTTCGGTCAGCAGATACTCGTTCTGGCAGGAGGGCTCGCCGTTCACTCCGTTATAAGCGCACATCACAGCTCCGGCCTGTGAATTTCGCAATCCAATTTCGAATGCCAGCAAATCGGTCTCGCGCATGGCGCGCCGATCGATATTGACATTGAGCGTTTTCCGGTCGGTTTCCCGGTCGTTCATGGCGAAGTGCTTCATATCGCCGATGACATGCTGGGCCTGCGTTCCCGCCACTTCCTGGCCGGCTATTGTGCCCGCAAGAAGGGGGTCTTCTCCAAGGTATTCAAAGGTGCGACCGTCGCGCGGCTCTCGCGCCAGGTTTACGCCTCCGCCGAGAGACATGTTGTAGCCCTGGGCGCGCAATTCCCGTCCCAGCAATGCGCCGTATTCAAAGGCGGCATTTTCATCCCAGGTGGCCGCCAGAGCGAGATCGTCCGGCAGCGCAGTGGAATTGCGGCCGTTCCTCCGGCTGCGCGTTACGCCGTACGACGCATTGTTCATCTGAATTCCGGGAATGCGCAGGCGTGGAATGCCCACCACGTACCCGACCCCGCCATTGGAATGCAGTATCTCCAGGTTCATCGTGCCCAGGCTTCGCCAGGCTGTCCCGTGCAGTAAGGAGATCTTCTCGTCCAGAGTCATCTGCTTCAGGACCAGGGCGGCGCGCGCGTCCGGAGAAAGAGTGCGGTCCAGCCATGGATACTGGCGGGCGTTCCCGGCATTTTCATTGTGGCCATGCTGCGCGGAGGGCGGGGAGGAGACCACGACAAGTGCAAACAGGCCCAGGATGATCGCAATTGGCCGGCGCGCTCGCGGAGACAGATTCATCGCCTCGATCCCTCACATTAAGCTACTCTACGCAGAGTGCCCTGGCAGGTAACCGGATGCCGGCTGTGTGGCAGTCAAATGATGGTCACGAGGGGAGCGACGGAGACCTTGGCTGATTAGATAACCGTGTCGGCTCCAGGCTGCATCTACTCTGGTTTTGCTGGAGCCGCGTCGGCGCCTCGCCAGGTTACCCGCCCAAAGAGAAGACTATGCTTATGGTTGTTTCCACGTCTATCGGCTGGTTGTCGAGCTTGTATGGTTTGTAGCGCCAGTTGCGCACGGCGTCGACGGCGGCCTGCCGTAACATATCCGGTCCGCTCACCACGTGTAAATCCTTGATAGTTCCGGTCTTCGAAATGGTGGCTTGCAGTTCCACAGTGCCGGAAACGCGGGCTTCTTTCGCCATCGGCGGATAAATGGGCAGTCTCTTCTGAATCAGCAGTCCCACCGCAACGCCGGCTGAAATGGTGACCGGCCCGGACGGTGCAGGCGGTGCAACAGTGACGACGCGGGGCGCGTTGCCCTTGAAGACGCTGACCATCGCGCCACTGCCGTCCAGCCCGGCGGTGGCAATGCTGGTGGAGGGAGGCGCATCATCCAGCGTTTGCTTCTCGACACCTCGCGGAATCTGGGCTGGTGCAGTGAGTTGATCGTTCATCAATTCCGTCTGCACCTGTGTCGGTTTGTCGGAAGCTGGCAGCGTTCGCAGCGTGGGCTTGGGTGGATTCGACTTCAACGGAGTGTTGGTCGCGACCGGAAGCGGCTGGACAGATGGTTGGGCGGCGGCGGACTTCGTTCCGGAACGGAAATCCATGACCAGGAAGATGAGGATAAGCAGAATCGAACAAGCGCCAACGGCCGCAAAGATCCAACGCTTTCTCGCCGTATTCGGCTTTTCAGCAACCTCGAGGCTCGATGGGAGCGGCTGGAAGCGAGCTGCCTCATCCACGGTTGAGCGATCGGACGCAATTGGTTCCTCATGCGTCGTATCGTAAGGATCCAGCCATTGCGAAGCGTCGGACTCCCGAAGCGCCTTTGGCGGCTCGCTAAAGGGCTCAGGCAATTCTTCTACCTGAAGCATGACTGTCGCTTGCGTTGTCCTGTAGGTCTCAGTGTCCGACGGAACAAACGATACAGAGAGCGTATGCGTTCCCGCTGCCAGAATCGCGCCCCGCGCGGGAGAGTAATCGAATGTTCCCGGCACCGATGCCGTGGCGCAGAGCTGCGTGGGGCCGAGCAGCCTGCCGCAGGGAATCGGGTCGGGATTCGACCACGCGATGACCGGGATCGTCTTGGCTGCAACTTTGAGCGACACGGTGGCCTGTGCGGTGGTGTAGTTCGCGCTGTCCGAGGGGGTGAAGGTTACTGTAAGCGTGTGTGTTCCCTGAGGGAGCACTTCATCTACGCCAGGAGAGTAGACGAACGTTCCCGGAACCCACGCCGCGGCGTCAAGCTGGACAGCGCTGAGTGCGGTTCCAGGTTCAATCGCTTTGGGAGTCGGCCAATCGATGATTGGCGTGGCCCTGTTTACTTTGAGCGAGACGGTAGTCTGCGTGGAGGCGAAGTTCTCACTGTCGCCGGGAGTGAAAGTCGCGGAGAGCGTATGCGTTCCCGCCGCCAGCACCGCGTCCTGCGCGGGAGAATAGTCGAACCTTCCAGGTACTGACGCCGTGGCACAGAGCTGTGCAACGCTGAGCCGCGTGCCGTACGGTATCGGATCGGGATTCGACCACGCGATGACCGGCGTTGGCTTGACCACCACGTTGAGCGAAACGGTCGCCTGTGTTGTGACGTAGTTCGTGCTGTCTTTGGGCGTGAAGGTTACTGTGAGCTTATGCGTTCCTACCGCAAGCATTTCGCCCGGTGCGGGAAAGTAGTCAAATGTTCCCGGAACCGGCGCCGTGGCGCAGAGCTGCCTGGCGCCGAGGGGCGTGCCGAATGTCGCGGGTTGGGGCTCCGGCCACTCGATTGCCGGCGTCGCTCTGGCCACATCGAGCACAACCGTACCTTGTGCTGTGGCGTAGTTTGCGCCGTCCTCGGGAGTGAAGATGACTGAAAGTTCATGCGTTCCCGCCGCCAGTACCGCGCCCGGCTCGGGAGAGTATTCGAATTTTCCAGGTACTGACGCTGAGGCGCAGAGCTGCCTGGCGCTGAGCTGTGTGCCGAACTGAATTCCTTTGGGTCTTGGCCACTCGATGCTGGGCGTCGCCCTGGCCACCATGAGCGACACGCTGGCTTCTGACAGGGCATACTTCGCGCGGTCCCTGGGAGTGAAGGTTACTGACAGTGTGTGCGTTCCCGCCCCAAGCACCACGCCCGGCTCGTGAGAATAATCGAAGCTTCCCGGTACCGATGCCGCGGCGCAGAGCTGCGCCGGGCTGAGCGGCGTGCCGTAGGTGATCGGATCGGGGTTTGGCCATGCCATGGCCGGCTTCGGCTTTGCCACCACAGTGAGCGGCACGGTGGCCTGTGTAGTGGCATAGTTCGCGCCATCCGCAGGGGTGAATGTAGCCGAAAGCGTATGCGTCCCCGGAGAGGGCGCCACGCCCGCAGGTGGAAAGTAGTCGAATGTTCCGGGAACCGGCGCTGTGGCACACAGTTGCGTGGCGCTGAGCGGCGTTTCGTCCATCATCGATTGGGGCGCTGGCCAGTCGATGGTCGGCGTAGCCTTGGCCACTTTGAGCGATACGATAGCCTGTGCCGCGGCGTAGTTCACGCTATCCCTGGGAGTGAAGGTCACTGAGAGCGTATAGGTTCCCGCCGCCAGCACCGCGCCCGGCTGAACAGAGTATTCGAATTTTCCGGGTACTGAAGCTGTGGCGCAGAGCTGCGTTTCACCGAGCGGCGTGCCGTACGGTATGGGATCGGGGTGCGGCCAGGCGATGACCGGCATCGCCTTGGCCGTTACGGTGAGCGGCACTGTGGCTTGTGCCGAGGCATATTTCGAGCTGTCCGTGGGAGTGAAAATCACCGAGAGCCTATGCGTGCCCGCTGGCATTACCTCGCCCGGCGCCGGAGAATATTCGAAGGCTCCAGCTACTGACGCTGTGGCACAGAGTTGCTTGCTGCTGAGCGGTGTGCCGTGCGTAATCTGATCAGGGCTCGGCCATGCGATAACCGGTATCGCCAAGACGATGAGTGGCACGGTGGCTTCAGTTGTGACGTAGTTTGCGCTGTCCCTGGGAGTGAAGATCACTGAGAGCGTTTGCGCGCCCGCCGCCAGCACCACACCCGGCGCCGGAGAATAGTCGAACGTTCCAGGTACCGACGCCGTGGCGCAGAGCTGCCTGGCGCCCAGCGGCGTGCCGAATGTAACGGGTTCGGAAACCGGCCACTCGATGGCCGGCGTTGCCTTGGCCACACTAAGCGACAAGGTAGCCCGTGCTGCAGAGTAGTTCGCGCTGTCGGTGGGAGTGAACGTCACTGAGAGCGTATGCAATCCCGTCGGCAACACCGCGCCCGCCTCGGGAGAGTAGTCGAACGTTCCAGGGACTGATGCCGTGGCACAAAGTTGCCTGGCGCCCAGCCGCGTGCCGAATTTGATCGGTCTGGGAGCCGGCCATTCGAAGGTGGGCATGGCCTTGGCGACTTTGAGTGTTACGGTGGCTTCTGCCGCGGCGTAGCTCTCAGTGTCCATTGGGGTGAACTTTAATGAGAGCGTATGCGTTCCCGCCGCCAGCACCGCGCCCGGCGCAGGAGAATAGTCGAAGGTTCCAGGTACTGACGCCACGGCACAGAACTGTGCGGCGCTGAGCGGCGTGCCGAATTGAATCGCTTTGGGGGTTGGCCACTCGATGACTGGCATCGCCCCGGCCACAGTAAGCGATACCGCGGCTTGTGCCGTGGTGTAGTTTGCGCCCTCCCTGGGCGTGAAAATTACTGAGAGCTTGTGCGCTCCCGCCGCCAGCACCGCGCCCGGCGCGGGAGAGTATTCGAATCTTCCCGGTAACGGAGATGTGGCGCGGAGCTGTGCTTCACTGAGTGGCGTGCCGTAGGGTATCGGATCGGGATTCGACCACTCAACAACCGGTGTCGCCTTGTCCACTTTCAGCGGCACAGTGGCTTCCGCCGTGGTGTAGTTTTCGCTGTCCGTAGGGGTGAAGGTTACTAAGAGCGTATGCGTTCCCGCCGCCAGCGCCGCGCCCGACGCGGGAGAGTATTCGAATCTTCCCGCTAACGGAGACGTGGCACGGAGTTGCGCGTCACCAAGCGGAGTGCCGTAGGGGATCGGATCGGGGTTCGGCCAATCGATGACCGGGGTCGCCCTTTCCACATGGAGCTGCACAGCAGCTTCTGCGGTGGTGTAGTTTTCGCTGTCCGCAGGGATGAAGGTCACTGAGAGCGTATGCGTTCCCGCCGCCAGCGTCAGGCCCGGTGCGGCAGAGTATTCGAATCTTCCCGGTACCGGTGCCGTGGCGCCGAAGTGCGTGCTGCTGAGCGGCGTGCGGTAGGGAATCGGATCGGGGTTCGGCCAGTCGATGACCGGCGTCGCTCTTTCCACATGGAGCTGCACCGTGGCGTCTGCGGTGGCGTAGTTTTCGCTGTCCGCGGGGGTAAAGGTTACTGAGAGCGTGTGCGTTCCCGCCGGCATCACAGCCCCTGGAACGGGTGTGTAGACCAGGCTTCCCGGAGCCGATGCTTCAGCATTGAGCTGGGCCGTGGAAAGCGCCTCTCCGTAGGTCATCGGCGCGGGCGCCGGCCAAGCGATGGTCGGAGTCTGGCGCGCAATGGGCGAAGGCACAATCTGAATGCTCGACGAACGATCGTTGCCGGAAACCTCCTCAGTAACAGCTCTACCGTAGCTCGCGGGGCCGAAACCCCGTTTTCTATCCTGTCTTTCCTGTGGAACTGGACTTCCGGCAATTGCGCCGGCCATCTCCAGGCTCAGGCGCGAAATGCGTGTTTCCCCGCGCCCGGTTTGTCCGAGCTGCATCTCTCGTGCGGCGTCCGGATCGTCGGGAATCTTCCATCGCACCGGCCTGCCGAGGGCCTTGGTGATGACATCTTCGTTGACCCCTCCCATGCGGCGATTCTCAAACCGGTTGACCACAATTTCCAGGCTTGGACCACCCTCGGAGAAGAACTGTGAGATAAGGCGATTTGAATTTCGCAGCTCGGAGACGCCGGTCAGGGTGACAAGGTAAATGGTGGAGGCCTTCTTGAACAGAGAAGTTCCCAGCACATCTGTCCGCGATCCCACATCCACGATCACATGATCGAACTCGCGCCGCGCTACCGCGATCACCTTGTCGATAGCGTCTCCGCATCCCTCAAGCCCTGTAACTTTGCTGGGCGCCGCGAGCACGAATAGTCCCGAGCTATGCCTCACCAACAGCTCTTTGAGAAGATTCGTATCCAGGCGGTCGGCATTGCGGATGGCGTCCTCCGTCGAATACTTTTCGGTGATCCCCAGGGTAAGTGCGGCGTCTCCAATGGGGAGAGCGAGATCGATCAGCAACGCTCTCTGGTTGGATTTTCGAGCCAGCGCGATGGCAAGATTGCAGGCCACCGTGGTAACGCCGGAGCCCCCTTTGGCGCAAAGACAGACCAGCAGCTGTCCCGCGGCAGCCCCCGCCGGGTTAGACTTGTCACGAATGAAGGCCGCGGTGCGATCGAGAGCTTCGGCCACAATGCCCGGCTCGAGGGGCAGGAGAAGATAATCGCGCGCTCCTGCACGCATGTAGCGGATCGCCAGCTTGGTGTCGGCCCGCTCCGAATAGACCATGGTCGTCGAGACGTCGCTGGCCTTCACTCTCTCCACCAGATCGAGAGCGATTTCCGGGTCACTGTCCAGGTCGAGGACGATCAAATCGAAAGACTGCTCCAGCAGCCATCGGAACTCATCGGGTCCGGCAGGGTAGGACTCGAACTCACGGACATCGGCCCGGCGGTCCTCGGCAAGGGCCGAAGCCATAGCTCTGCGTCTCTCTCCGTCCGGTCCAATCAAGGCAATCGACAGAGATTCGGCTTCCATGGCGTCAAGGAGATATCTCGTGCCGAGATTTGGCGATACGTCTGTACTCACGGTATTAAAGGGCTCCTTCGAAAACAGCGTCCCCTTTTGTCAACTCTCAATCGGTCCTTTCTGGGAGTTGTACATATAACTTTCGTCTGTCTTCAACAAACAAAGAGACGAAGGACCTAATTCCCTGGGTAAAACTTCAATGTGATTCCACAAATCCTATCTTCGGAGCAGTCTGCCGTTTTTTGAGTTAAATTATGGTACTTAGATAACCATAAGTATGCAGTACTAAGGTAATGGCTGCGATCATGCCCCGAAAACAGTGCAGTGGCCCTTCCTCAGTTGCGACGTCGGAAGGATTGCCTTGTCCAACTTCCCCAAAATCCTTGTGAAAGATGAGTGAAGCTCAGGCTCTGCGGGCAGTAAGGATATGACTTGAAGTTATTTATTTTGTTATATTTAAGAGGACATCCCGTTAAGGTTACCGAGCTGGAGGCTCTTTCATCTCACAAACTTTGGGCCCGGATGCCATGCTGCCGAGTTCCGGGGCGGTGACATAAACTATAGTCATCACGCCAAGACCCAGGGAAAACTTCCTAGAAGATTTCCTTAGCCGTCAGGCGCACCCTTTCCTTTCACTCTCAAGCGCGAATTTGCACAACTTGCCTGTCGCGGGAATCGAATACGAGATGCAACTGCTGAGTGAGGCGCTGCGGCACCCGGTCCAGGTTCTCGTAGTGAAGTTGCTTGGCCGCGTACATCCTTCTGTCGGCTTCGGCCAGAAGCTGCTCGGCGTCGAATCCGTCTTGCGGGCAGAAAGCCGCCCCCACGCTTAGCGACAGGGAATCGTAACCGCATACCTCGCGGCCGGCACGCTGTGCGAAGGCGTTCAGGAGGCGGACCCTGTCCTCCAATGCGCTCGGCAGCAGGTTGGGCGCGATGAGGACAAATTCATCGCCGCCCATGCGCGCCACGTAATCGTATTTGCGGCACGCCCCGCGCACCAGTTCGGCAAAAGTCTTGAGCACCTTGTCCCCTGCCAGGTGACCGTGGCAATCATTGATCTGCTTGAAGCCGTCCAAATCGCACACAAGGGTTGCGATCATCGAACCTTCCCGTTCGCAACGTACCAGTTCCTGATCCAAATGCACTGAAAGCGCCCGCGCATTCGCCATTCCAGTCAGGAAGTCGACCGTAGCCGAGTTTTCAGCTTCACGATACTTCAAGGCGTTCTCGATGAAGAATGCAATCTTCGAAGTAATGACCTGCAGCACCCGCAGGTGGTCACTGGTGAACGCGTCGGCATCGGTCCGATAGAGCGCTAACACTCCCACCAGACCATTGAAACCCTCAAGGGGAACAGCCAGAGTGGAGCGAAGGCCGGTAGAGTTCTTTGAGCCCTCTGGAAATCCAATCTCGATCAAAGGATTCCCATTGACGATCGACTTCAGATTTTCTGCTACCCAGCCGCAGAGCCCCTGCCCCACGGGGATAGTCAGCGACGACAAGAGCCGGTAATCGTCCCCGCTCACGAATTCGGGGGTAAGCAAATTACCCTTGCGGATAAAGGCCACAATCGAGTCATACGGCACCAGCTTCCGTAGCCTCATCGCAACCAGAGAGAGAGTTTCATCCAGGCTCAGGGAGTTTCCCAGATCCTGGCTCAGTTCGAAAAGGGTATGCGCCTCTTGTCGCGCGCAGGCGATGGAAGAAAGAAAGTCCACTGCACTGTCGCGCAGTCCGTCGATGTCGTGCTCGAAGCCGGCATCCGGCTTCTCGCCCCGTTCCACGATTTGGTTGAAGATCGGTGAACGGCCATCTCTATCGCTCAGCGATATGAGCGCATGGCGTTCCAATTCCCGGTAACGGCGCCGAAGAACTTCCACAACATTAGGGTCAAACGACGTACCGGCCTCTCTTTGAACCTGGTCCATGGCTTCATCCAAGGGAAGAGCTTTCCGATACTGGCGGTCGGAGGCAAGCGCGTCGAGGCAATCGACGGCGGTCAGGATGCGGGCGCCAAGAGGAATCTCTTCGCCCTTGAGGCCGTCCGGGTAACCGCTGCCATTCCACTTCTCGTGATGCGCTCTGACGATCGAAGCCACGGGATAAGGAAAACCGACTGTTTCCAGAATCGCAGCGCCCACGATGGGATGGATTTTCATCTTTTCAAATTCTTCAGGGGTAAGGCGGCTAGGCTTGTTAATGATCTGATCGGGCACCGCCAGCTTGCCGATGTCGTGCAAAAGCGCAGCCGCCCTGAGAGCGTCCAGATCCATTCCTTGCAATCCCAGTTCCTTGCCGATCTCCACTGCATAGGCGCGCACCCGGTGCAGATGGCCGCTGGTGATGCGGTCCTTGGCCTCAATGGCCAGAGCCAGACCCTCAATGGTGCGCATGTGCAGATCGGAAACTTCCTGGACGTGGGACGCTTCGATTTCGGCGCGCTGCTTAGCGTCCTCCAAACGGCCCAGGTAAAGCTGATAGGACCGATAGATCATGTACATGATGGGCATGATCAACAGCCCGTTTTCCCAACCGAAATGGAGACTGAAGAAGTTGATCATTTCCACAATCGCGGCGCCGACAAGGTAATAAGGCAGCGACCAGAAGTGCGTCGTGGACCATACTTCGCGCAGGCGGCTTTGGCTGCTCAGCGCGATGGCGATGGCGACGGCATAGGTATTGACCAGGAAGTATGTGACGGTGGCCATCATCAGCATGAGAAAAGTGATTTCATGCAGGATTACGGCCATCAGATGATAGGCGTAGTAGGTCAGCCAGACGGCGGAGGCAGTCATGCTGACTACATTGAAGATCACCTTTACGGGATCGGGTCTATGCTGCGGCTTCCATAAGCTCTGCGCCAACATCGCGCTGCAACCGATCAACAGGCACTCTGGCAGCGAGAGTTCCAGAACCGCGAGCAGCACCATGAGGAAGTTGACCGACATGTTGCTCTCGACGCCGGGCAGCCTTACTTTCATGGCGCTGGCCAGGACGGCGATCACAAGATAACAGATAAACTTGAGCGGGTTATCGCAGTGCCAGTGTGCGAAGGATGTTATCAGAACCAAGGCTCCAATCGCAGCCGTGATGACGACATAAATCTTTGCGGAAAGGGGCATGGAATCGAGTTCCATGGGGCTCGCGCTCCTTTGCTACGTTCCCCTGGCTTGCCGCAAAGTGGGGACCCAATGCGTATCCTCATCTGCAAAAGCATGCGGATAGGTTTGCGAGCACGCCCAGTGTGATTCACATTCTAGGGCGCTTCCGATTCAATGTGATCTTCCCCGTTGGAGACAGAAACCGGCTCGAAAGTGCTACTTGCCGTAGGCCCAACGTGCTACGGCCAATCGCCACGATTCGCGGCAGAATAATGGAACCCGGAAAACCGGGACCAGGAGATGCAATGACAGCCTCCCAAGGTAGAAGTTTTATATGGGGAAGAAAGCCTCTTCACATCTGCGCCTCGGTTCTAACCCTGATCACGTTGCTGCTGAGCGCCAACCTGGCCTACGCGGCCAATTCCAAAGTCTCCAGTGACCTGGCAGGGACGAACGCTTCCGGCCAGGTCGATGTCATCGTGCAGTTCAACCAGGCGCCGACTGCGGCATACCACCAGAAGGTGTTGAGCAGGGGGGGCACGCTCAAACGCGAGCTCGGCCAGTTCAAGGGCGCCGCTTACACGATGCCCGCTTCGGCAATTGACAGTCTTGCCGCCGATCCCGACGTTGTCTACATCTCGCCCGACCGTCCACTGCACGGTGCTGGCAGTTGGACCAACGACTACCATGAAATTACGACCAACGCTTACGACGCCTGGGCTCAGGGCCTTTGGGGCACGGGTATCGGCGTGGCAGTTATCGATAGCGGAATCGCCGATGTTTCCGACCTCACCCAATCGAACGTCGTCTACAAACAGAACTTTGTAGCCGGCTCCACGGGCACAAACGACCAGTATGGCCACGGCACGCACGTGTCCGGCATCCTCGCCGGCAACGCGTCCAATTCCCTGCGATCGAACGATTTCTACTCCTTTATGGGGATTGCGCCGGACGTGAATCTGATCAACCTCCGGGTGCTCGACCAGAATGGCAATGGCACCGACAGCCAGGTGATTGCGGCCATTCAGACGGCCATCCAGTTGCAGAACAAGTACAACATCCGCATCATCAATCTATCGCTGGGACGAGGGGTGTATGAAAGCTACACTCAAGACCCGCTCTGCCAAGCGGTGGAGCAGGCTTGGAGGGCCGGCATCGTGGTGGTGGTTGCGGCAGGCAACGACGGCCGCAGCAACGCCGCGGGAACCAACGGCTATGGCACCATCACCTCGCCGGGCAACGACCCTTATGTCATCACGGTGGGCGCCATGAATACCATGGGAACGCCGAGCCGCGACGACGACGTGCCCACGAGTTACACCTCCAAGGGCCCGACACTCTGGGACCAGGTGATTAAGCCGGACCTTGTGGCTCCCGGCAACCTGATCATCTCGCTCTACACCGCCCCGGAAACTCTGAATCAGGAGTATCCCGGCAACGAAATTCCCGTATCGCTCTATCAGACCAATGGCTGGAATACCCCATCCCCCTATTACTTCATCCTGAGCGGAACCAGCATGGCCACGCCCATGGTGAGCGGGGCCGTAGCTCTGATGTTGCAACAAGACTCCGCTTTGACTCCCGACCAGGTAAAAGCGCGGCTGATGCTGACTGCGTTCAAGAATCTTGTGCCGGAGGCCACGGTCACAGATTCGACTACGGGGCAGAGTTTCAACGTTCAGGCCGACCTCTTTACCGTCGGCGCCGGCTACCTGGATATCAATGCTGCTCTGTCCAGCACGTCGCTGGCTCCAGCGACGGTGGGCAGCGCCATGTCGCCTACCGCGACCGTGGACAACAGCGGAAACATCGTCCTGGTGGCCAGCCCCAACTCCGTGCTCGGTGCTAACTCCGTCATCTGGGGCAACTCCGTCATCTGGGGTAACTCCGTCATCTGGGGGACCTCGGTTCTCAATGGGGCTGATGTCAGTGGTAACTCAGTGATATGGGGAACCAGCTCGTTGCTGGGTCAAAGTGTGATTTGGGGTACCAGCGCGGTGGACAGCAGCAGTGTGATTTGGGGCACGAGCGTGATTTGGGGAACCGATACTGCTGCGCCTGACTCGGAGGCTGGCGTCGTAGCCGACATACCGTAACGGAAGAGTTTCCGGGACGGTAAGCGTCATCAAATCGTCCACTCTCAAAGACCAGCGCTGAAGGGCATTGACTCGACTCAAACCAAGGTCGAGTCAATGTCTTTCAGTATCCAAGTTTAACTGTCGATCGCCGCGAGGCGCGGGAGCGTGCCGTAGCGTACGCGGTTAGCCCGTTAGGCCAACCATCTTCTGCTGCGGGATCACGCCACTTCGCTCGTCTCCGGCGCTGCCGTAAACCGCGGCATTACCGGCAACGCGGAAATCAATTTTTGCGAGTAAGGGTGTGACGGGCTGGTGAAAAGCTCAGCCGTACTGCGGCACTCTACAATTTCTCCGCTGTCCATCACCGCCACGCGCTGGCTGATGGCCGCCACGGAGAGGAGATCGTGGGATATATAGAGAATCCCCATGCCCAGTTTGCGGCTCAGGGTCGAAAACAGGTCCAGGATTTCCGCTTGGGTGATAATGTCCAGCGCACTGGTGGGCTCATCGGCAATCAAGAGCGAGGGCCGATGTAGCACGGCCATGCCGATGAGCACCCGCTGCGCCTGGCCGACGCTGAGTTCCGCAGGAAACTTGCGCAGCAGGCCGGTGTCGGCGGGTAGGCTTACGTTCTCCAAAGTTTCAAACAGCGCCCTGGCGGTCTCCTTGCGGGTGGAATGCGCATGAACGTTCCAGGCCTCTTGCAATTGCGTGCCGATCCGCAGCGCGGGGTTGAGTGACGACATCGGGCTCTGCAAAACCAGAGCCATTTCCCGGCCGCGCAGGGAACGCATTTCGCGCTCTTTCAGGAGCATCAGGTCGCGGCCATTGAAGAAGATCGATCCTTCCGCTTTGCCATTCTTCAAGTGCAGCAGTTTCAATATCGCCAAGGCCAGCGTGCTCTTGCCGCAGCCGCTCTCTCCAACTAATCCCAGCACTTCTCCCCGGCGCAATTCCAGCCGGACATCCCTGAGCACACCGGCTTTTCCCGGATAACTGGCCGAAAGCCGAAGGTCCAAAAGAGACTGGGCGTGCATCACGGCTTACCTGGCACCTCGGTTTCCGATGGCGAGCTGGTCGATATTCCAGTAGACCTGCGGCCGCAGCACTACTACATGGACGTTACGCAGCCTGGCCGATACCGCTGCCATCGCGTCCTGGTTCACAAGGTAAATCATAGGTTCCTGCTGGCGGACAATTTCCTGCACCTGGTCGACGGCCTGCTTGCGCCGGTTCCGGTCCAGGGTCAACGCCTGCGTGCGCATGAGCGCATCGATCCTGGCTTCCCACGCGGTTGCGGGTACTTTTTGGGCTGGATTCCAGGCATGGTTCTCGCCGGAGCTCAGCCACACGCTCATTTGCGAATCCGGATCCAGATCGTTGTTGACGAAACCGAGGAGGCACGCTTCGTAATCGAAGGTGCGCGTGATGCGTGCAATCAGCGAAGGAAAGTCGAGGGTGACAACGTTGAGCCGGATGCCGATGTCGGCCAGGTCCTGTTGGATCATGGCCGCCATACGCTCGCGATATTCATTGCCCGCATTGGTGATGACGGAAAACTCCACGGCGTGTCCATCGCGGTCACGGAGAGTTCCGTTCTGGAGATGAAATCCGTCCCGCGCCAGGGTCTGCAGGGCAGCCTTGCGATCGAACGTTTGCGGCGCCAGCCCGGCATCGAACCAAAACTTGTTGGCCGGAGAAATCCAGCTCACAGCGGGCTGAGCGTGACCACGAAAAACTACGCGGGCCAGATCCTGGCGATGAATGGACTCGGAAATTGCCTGCCGGAAATCGGCCGATGCGAACCACGCTTTCTTGTAAGCCGGCAGCGGCGATTCGGGAACCTCGTTGAACCACATTTGCTCGGCATCCAGCGAAACCTCCGCGTCCACCGCAGTATGCGGAGCTTGCGCTGCCAGCCGATCGTAATCTTCGGCATCCAGCGAATTGATAAAGTCAATCTCTCCCCGCATGAAGCGAAGCAATTCAATGTCCCGGTTGGGCTCGATGTCGATGCGCACGGAGTCGATATAAGGCAGTTGCCGGCCCGCGCTGTCGTGCTTCCAGTAATTCGGATTGCGATTGAAGAGCAAGTAGGATCCGGCCTTATAATCGGCGAGGTAGTAGGGGCCAAGTACGGCCATTTCTTTTCGCGGCGACCTGGCCGACATGATGGCCACCTGATCGAACAACGTATCCAAGCCGGCAATGGGCTTGGGAAATACGATGGTGATCTGGTCCTTTCCTGTCACCTTGGTGATCACCTTGCCCTCGCCGGAGCGGAAGGAATCTCCGGTGGGCGAGTGTAACGATGGGTCCATCAGCCGCTCCATGGTGAACGCAACATCACCGGCGGAAAACGGAGTGCCATCCGAAAACCACACATTCTGACGCAGTGTGAAGCTGATGCTTCTGCCATCGCGGCTTACCCTCCACGCCGTTGCCAGCTCAGGCTCCAACTGCTGTGTGCTGCGGTTCAGGCGCAGTAGCACGCCGCCAGTCAGATAGCGCACGGTCTCTGAGGGTTCGTCGTCGACGAGCAGGGGGTTCAGAGTTTTGGGATCGGCTCGTATACAGAATCGCAACTGGCTTCCGGATTGGGCGCTCACGCCCAGGCCGGCCGCTAGAACTGTAAAAAGTAGAACTGCGCGAATGAGATTTTCTTTCATGCCCATGCTTCCTGTTTTCGCACGGCGATATGGAAACAGCTAACGGTGACGATGAGCAAAATCAGAGGCGCAAATTTCCAGGGCTGCGCGGAAAGGGAGGAAAAGCTCTCCAGTTCCCGCAATAACCCGCCCCAGGAGGGAAGCGGTTCCGCGACACCCAGGCCGAGAATTCCAAGATTGGCCTCGGTCAGAATGAAAACCGGAATGGAGATCCAGAACTGAGCATAGAGAATGGGCGTCAAATTGGGAATCAGATGACGCCATAAGAGATGAAAGCCGCTAGCTCCCGAAGCTCGCGCCAGGAGAACGAAGTTTGAGCCACAGAGCGCGCGAGCATCAGCGCAAACCACGCGCGCGGCCGCCGCCCAACCCAGGCACCCCAGTAGCGCAAACGTGATGGCCACCGAGACCAGCGGCGATACGTTCAGCGGCAGAAGCGCGCGCACGGTGATGAGCAGGAACAGCCACGGCATGGCCAGGAAGAGATCCGTTACGGCCATTACGCAGCGCTCCAGCCATCCGCCCACGAAACCCGCGGCACCGCCCAGCAGAGCGGCCAGCAAGCTTGAGAGCAGCGCTGCTGCGGGAGCCAGCAGGAGTGAAACGCGCGTACCGTAGAGCAGCCGGGAAAAGCGATCGCGGCCCAGGTCGTCAGTGCCGAGCAGATGGTGGAGGGAAGGCGTTGCGTCCGGTATATCGCGGAACTGATGCGCATAGGAATCCGGCGCGACAAGATTGGCCATCAGACAGGTGGCCCCAACCACAGCCAGAAACAGGATCGCGGCGATACGAATCCGCCTCATGCGTCACCTGAGCGAAGCGGTTGCGCCACCAGTTCAGCCCCGGAGTTGGCCACCAGCGTAACCAGCGTCACGAGCATCGTGAGAATCACCAGGAGACCGAGATCTCGTCCCAATGCGGCTTGCCAGGCGAGTTGACCGATGCCGGGAATATCGCAAAGGACTTCCACCGGGATAGCGGCCGCAAACGCCAGGCTGATGGAAACCCCGGCCAACGCCAGCAACTGCGGGCCGGCGACCGGCAGAATGTGCCACAGCAAAACCCGCCAGCCGCCCAATCCTTTGGCTCGAGCCGTCACGACGTGCGGGAGCGAGGCGCTTGCGGCGAGAAGATTGCGCGCATAATAGAAAATCTTGGGAAACACGATGAGCCCGATCACCAGGCGTCCCGGTGCCTGAGCAATCACAAACAGAAGCGCCAATACCGCGGCCGGGACGCATAAGAGAATGCTGGCCAGCAGGCCGGTGGCCAGATCGATGATCCACAGGCGCGACATGACCGACGCAATGGCCAGAGACAGACCCGCCAGCCAGGCGAGCGCTAATCCCAGCCCCACCGACTTCAAGGTTTCCGGAAACCGCTCTGCAAGCAGTTGGCGCACCGGCCGGTGCAGACTTTGCGATACGCCCAGGTCGCCATGCAGCAGCTTGCTAAGGTAACCAAAATAAAATCTGGGTAGATTCTCTTCGGTAGCGTGAGACTGGCGCAGAGCCTGAACGCTCTGTTCGCTGAGACGGGTGTCCAGTTCTTCTTCGTCGATGCCGTATCCTGGCGCCAGCCGCACCAGCGTGGCCCCAAGAAATCCGCCCAGCACCAGGACTATGAGCATTCTGGCCACATGTCCGGCCAATTTGTGCATTCGCGAGCCACGAGGCGCCGTCATACTGAATTCCAAAGGTCAGGCTGCACTGGGAGCGATTCATTGTACCAACTTCCCGAATGGATGGGATTAGTACGAAAGAGGCATCGTGACACGAAAGAGGCATCTAGCAAGAGTTTGCGGTTCGCCGAAATTCAATCCTCGGCCTGTTCCCTTTCCCTGATCGGATGTATTGGCTCGTCCAGAAAGTCGCTCCGCGGCACCGCTCCAACGCGGCAGGCCGCTCGATTCGGCGAGCGCGATCTGTTCCCGCCGTCGCGCGGCCATTGGCCCTCACAGCGGGCTGTCGGCGTGCTGCTCGGTCGCGCCTCTGCGGGGTATTGGCTTGCTGAGCAAGGACCTCGTAATTCCTCGCCTGACCGCGAGATCGTAATGTTTTCACTTCCCATTAACATTGCTTGCGCACAATAGGACGCGGCAAGTGAATCCTGAAGGAGCGTGAACGTGAAAAAAATCCTGGTTGCCCTTGCGTTGTTTGTTTTTGCTTTGAGCGCGGCTCAGGCGCAGAAGATCAATGGGGCGGGCGCAACGTTTCCAGCGCCCATCTACGAGAAGTGGTTCTCTGAATACAGTGCTGCCCATCCCGGCGTGGAGATCAACTATCAGCCCATCGGCTCGGGCGCCGGCATCCGCCAGGTGACCAGCGGGACGGTGGATTTTGGCGCGTCCGATATGCCTATGACCGACCAGATGCTGGCCGACTCCACGATCAAGCTGATGCACATTCCCACCGTGCTGGGCGCGGTGGTTCCCATCTTCAATGTTCCCGGAATTACCGATCTCCGCTTCAGCCCCGATGTGCTGGCCGACATCTACCTGAACAAGATCGCCAACTGGAACGATCCGCGCATCGCGAAAGACAATCCGGGCGTGACGCTGCCGGACCAGAAGATCACCATCGTTCACCGCTCCGACGGCAGCGGCACCAGCTTCATTTTCACTGACTACCTGAGCAAGGTGAGCAAGGAATGGAAAGATGGGCCAGGGTCGGGAACGTCGCCGAACTGGCCGGCTGGGGTGGGCGGCAAGGGCAATGAGGGCGTGGCCGGTCTGGTGCGCCAGTTGCCCGGCGCGATCGGCTATGTGGAGCTGATCTATGCCATGCAGAACCACATCAGCTTTGGCGCGCTGCGCAATGCGGCCGGCAACTGGGTGAAGGCCTCGATTGATGGAGTGACGGCCGCCGCAGCCAGCATCAAAAACATGCCTGCCGATTTCCGCGTATCGATTACCAATGCGCCGGGTGCGGACGCTTATCCGATTTCGAGCTTCACGTACCTTCTGATTCCGACCCAGCCCAAGGACATGGCCAAGGAAAAAGTGATCCGCGACATGTTGAGCTGGATCCTCAAGTCGGGCGAGAGCGAGACTTCGTCGCTCTACTACGCACCGCTGCCGGAAAACGTAGACCAAAAGGTACTCCAGGCGGTTTATAGCCTGCCGCAGTAGTTGAACTGAACAAGCCAGAAGAAAGGGATCGGGGATTTCCCCGATCCCATTTTTATGCGTGCGCTCTTGGATAGCTGCAGGGGTCAGCGTTCCCGGTGCTCATCGATGAGGCGGTCGATGAGCGCGACGAGCGGCTCGCCGGTTCGGGGCAAGACAAAACTCTGTTTGGTTTCTTCCCAGTCGAGCTTGAGGCTGGCGTCCAGCGCCGAGATCCAGATTTGGTGCACAGGGACGTTGGGCGCAATGACGAATTTGCCGCCCGGCTGCTCGAAAAGCACGTGAAGCGCGCCGGCCTGCTCCTCGACTTCGAATCCGTCTTCCGCCTCTTCCTCGCGCGCGATCAGATGTTGCTTCAGGGCTTCGATGGCTGCCTCGGACGCGCGCAGGAACTCGGTCTCGTCCTGCATGGGTTCAGTGTAGCAGTGAGGCAGGGAACAGGGATCAGGGATCAGAGATCAGGAACAGTGAATGGCGGTTGGCGTTTACGCGAAGAAACTGATCTGACCTGCGGAGGTCTGGTCGCGGAGATTGTTTGAGGGCTCTTCAGACGCGGAGATTTCTTCGCTCTCCTCGGATTCATTTTCGTCATTCTCCTCGGCGCCTGCGGCTTTCTCTTCATTGCCGGTATAGGTGTCATCGCCGGGCTTGGCGGCGGCTTCAACGTCGAAGAATGCGGTCAGCTCGGGGTCGACCGGGCGCGGCTTGGCCGCGGGTAGGGCGCGAATTCCGGGAATGGGGCCGATCTCCACCGCGTTCCTCTCTGGGGGTCTGTATCGGCGGGAGAGGTGGAATCTTTAATTTTTCCGCCGGGCTGTGTCCGGATTTAGGGCAGATTGGCCGTATTTGCGACAAAACGACCGAATACGCGACAGGCGATTGTCGCGGATCGCGACAGCTTGCGCGATTCCTGGCCCCCGATCTCTGACGCCTGCTTCCCGCCTACAACGTTCTCTTGAAGAGCGAAGTCGCGATCAACAGGCAGCTCATGCCGAAGATTCCCAGAAACAACAGGTCGCCGTAGATGGAGACGAAGCCGCCTTCTTTGAGCAGGATCTCTTTGAGACCGTGAATGGCATAGGTGAAGGGATCGACAATGGCGATGGCGCGCAGCCACTTGGGAAATGCAGCGATAGGATAGATTGCGCCCGAGGGAAAGTACAGAAGCGTATTCAACACCCCGAACATGGCGCGCGGCACCAGCGGGTCGTCCACGCGCACCATCATCAGGAACATCATGCCGTTGAACGCAACCGAAGTCACCAGGATAAGGCACAGCATTTGCAAATCCTGCATGGGATGAAAAACCGTTCCCAGCCCCGCCAGCAGCGAGCCGATCACGGTCATCGTGATGCCGGAAAGCACGGCCTTGATCGCTCCCGCCACGTTCAACCCCATCACCAGTTCCAGCTTGGTGATCGGCGTAACCAGGTAGCCCTCGTGGACTCCCCGCGCCTTGTCGTCGATGTACAGCATTCCGCCGCCGATCATCACCGAAACATACATGGCCAACGCGATCAATCCGGCCAGCAGAAACTTCATGTAGGAAACGTACGGATAGAGTTCCACGGTTTCCAGAGCGATCTGCTTGTCGATGGTGTCGGGGATGAGCGGGGCGTTCAGGGCATCGATCAGCGACTGCATCTCCGTCTCCAGACTTCCGGAGGTGAACTGGTCCGAGTTATCGACGACGAGACCGATCTGGGGGCGGTCCTGCGCGTAGACGCGGCGCGAATACTGCGCGGGAATGATGACTGCGGCATCGATCTTGCCATTGCGCACGTCGTCCTTGGCTTGGCGCTCGTTGTCGTAATTGAAAGTGTGGAAGGTGTTGATATTGGCGGCGATGGAGTCAAAAGCCTCGCGCACCTTGACCGCCTGCGGGCCGTGATCGTAATCGACCACGCCCACGCGCGCGTTGGTGATTTTGCCGCCGAAGGCGTTGCCCAGAATCACCAGTTGCACCAGGGGCAGCATCATCGACATGATCATGAGCATCGGAGAGCGGAAGAATTTCCGCATCTCGCGCTCGCATATCGCCCACATTCTGTTCATGGCTGCATCCCCGGCCGCGGCGGCATGAGGAAGTTGACCGGCTTGATCTGCTCATCTCTAAGTTGACGGCCCGTGTAGTGGACGAAGACATCGTCGAGCGTAGTGTTCTGCACGCTGAGCGAAGAAAGCGTGGCGCCGTGCTCGGCGGCCATTTGCACCAGTTCCAGCGTGGTCTTCGATCCCGAGGTGCTGAGCACGCGGTAAAAGCCGGCACTCTCCGGCTGCACGCTGCTGACGCCAGCCAGCTTCTTCAGCAGCTCTTCCCATTGCGGCGATTCGTGGTCGAACTGCACTTCCACCACGTTGGCGCCGGCCACGCTGTTTTTGAGCTCGGTGGGCGTGCCCAGCGCCACCAGCTTTCCGTGATCGACGATGGCGATGCGGTCGCAGAGCTTGTCGGCTTCTTCCATGTAGTGAGTGGTGATGAGGATGGTGAGGTCGCGCGTGGCTTTCAGGTGATTCAGCATCTCCCACACCGCGATGCGCGAGACCGGATCGAGGCCGGTGGTGGGCTCGTCGAGAAAGAAGATGCGCGGATCGTGAACCAGGCCGCGGGCGATTTCAAGACGGCGTCTCATGCCGCCGGAGAGCGTTTTGGTCTGCGCGCCGCGCCACTTGGTCAGGTCCACGGCTTCCAGCACCTCGGCAATGTTTTTCTCGCGCTGGGCGCGGGGCACGCTGTAGAGCTTGGCGTAGATGAGCAGGTTTTCTTCGACAGTGAGATCGGGATCGCTGGTGAGGGCCTGCGGAATGACGCCGATCATGCGCCGCACATCGTCGGGATCTTTGCTCACATCGTGGCCGGCTACCAGCGCCCGGCCCGCGGTGACGGGAATGAGCGTGGTCATCATGCGGATGAGGGTGCTTTTTCCCGCGCCATTGGGGCCCAGCAAGCCAAAGATCTCGCCGTCGGCCACGTGGAACGTAATATCCTTTACGGCTTCGAAGTCGCCATAACGCTTGACGATATTCTCGACGGCGATGGCAGCCGGGCGCTCCACAATGGGTCGTGCCGCGCCGCCGTTGGCCGCAAATCCATTTGCCGCGCTCATCTCTTCACCAGCTTGTTGGGGATATAGATTTCGGCGGTCATGCCGGGCACGAACTCTTCGCCGGGATTGGGAATCAGAAGCTTCAACTGCACGGTCTTGATGTCGCGCTTCATCCGGCTCACGTCGCGTTGGGTGGCAAAATCGGCCTCCGTCATTTTGGAGATGACCTTGCCCCGCACGGTGGCCCCGCTGGGCATGACCACGCGCAGGCTGTCGCCGAGCTTGACGGAGTCGGCCTCGGTTTCCGGCACCGGTGCGTAAACCCACGTCTGGGATAGATCCATGATGGTGACGATAGGCGTGGCTTCCTGCACCACTTCACCCTGGCGAGCGGCCCACACGTTGACCACGCCATCGACAGGCGAAATGATCTCGGAGTAATCGCGCTCCACGCGCGCCTCGGCGGCCAGCGCGCGGGCATTGGCTTCAGTGTCGCGAGCCTCATCCACCGTGCGTGCGGAAACCGCGATCAACAGCTCGTGCGCTTTGGCCTCGCGCAGCGACGCTTCAGCCGCGTTCAGATTGCCGCGAGCGGTGGCGATCGCAGCTTCATCGGCCTGGAGGCTGGTGACGGCATCCTCCTTGGCCTGCGCGCTCATGATTCCCTGCGCCGCTAGGGCCACGGTGCGGCTGGTGTCGGCCTGCTGATGGGCATAATTTGCCTGCGCCTGCGCCAGCGTGGCCTGCGCGGCTCTTACCTGGGCTTCAGCAACGGCGGTGGCGTTCGAGGTTTCGCCGCGGTTTTCGCGCTCGGTTTCGCGCTCTTCGCTCAAGTGCCATTTCTCGCCCGCGGCTGTGGCTTCGGCGGCTTGGAGCGCCGCTTGCAGGTCCTGGCTTTCAATGGTGGCAATCAACTGCCCGGCCTTGACGCTGTCGCCCTCCTTGACCAGGAGGGTCTGGATGCGCCCGGCGATCTTGGAGCTGACCACCACCTCGTTGGCGTCCACGGTGCCGATGACCTGCAATTCGCTGTTGCGCGGTGTGCTGAGCAGGTACCAGATGAGCGAGCCCACCGTGAGTACGCCGAGAATGACAAAAACCCGGTTACGTGCGTTCACTTGGCTTTCACCTCGAAGATTTTGAATGAGGAACTGGCCTCGGGCATGGGAGTATCGGCGAGCACGCGGCGGGCGATTTCAGCGCCGTGTTCCCGGTCTTTGAAGATGGCCTGGCCCAAAAACTCGACCAGGGCAATGCGGCGGGCACGCAGGGCTTCCGGCGCGAACGGCTCGAATGGCGCCATGGCAAGCCGCCACACCGGCGCGCTGAGGAAATAGAAGACGTTCATGCCCAGCGCGGCGAGCGGAATTTGGAGCCAGTCGACTTCGACCAGCTCACCCGATGCGATGCCCTCGTGCACCAGGGACTGAAACATGGCTTGAAGCGGCCCAAAGACGCGCTTAACCAGAAGTGGCAGGGCGCCCTCTTCGCCCTCGTGGAGGCGCATCATCTCCTGTTGCATCAGGCTCTGGAACTCCAACTGGGTGAGCAGGCGATCAAAATGATCCAGGGCGGTGCGCAGGACACGTTCGCCGGGACTGGCCTCGCGGAGAAAAACCGCCATGGAGCGGTCGCGGACCCGTCCGGCGACCATTTCCAGAGCCGCAAGATAGAGCCTCTCCTTGCTCTCGAAGTAATAGTAGATAAGAGCTTTATTGATGCCGGCGGCGGCGGCGATCTGTTCGGTACGGGCGCCGGCCAGACCCTTGGCGCTGAATTCCTTCAACGCAGCGTCGAGAATGCGGTCGCGAGTCTCCGCTGAGCGGTCGGCCAATGGATCGTGGGTGGAGTGTGGTTGGGCAATCATGTTTAACTAACTGGTTAGTAAAATAACCTAGACCGCCCAGGAATGCAAGGGCTTCCCCTGCGGCACAGCGGAATTGGCTTGGGGTAGCCTTTTGGCTGTCGCGGCCGTTTCCCTGAAATGCAAAAGAGGCCCCTCGCAGGCGCGGGCCTCTTTGTGTGTGGGGAACGCAGCGCTGACGGGGCGGACGCGCCTATTTGGGCGGGGCGGGCGTGAAGATTTCCCGCTTGCGGCCGGGTTCCGGCTTGGGCTTGGGTTTGGGCGCTTTCTTGGTTTCCTTACGGCCTTTGTCTTTGTTTCCCATGGGTCCAAGCATGACACAAAAAGGTGGCCGGCGGAAAGGGGGGATGGACGAGGGACCGAGGGACAAAGAGCCAAGGGGACCCAGGGCAAAGAAGGGACAACGGGACTGCCGGGCAGCGCCGGCCTGCCTCGCAACGAGAAATGGGGCCGTTGCGTGTTGGACCGGCGTCAAGAGGCATCGCCGTTACTGCGCTGCCGCGCCGCCGGGATGGACGAACACTTCTTTGGGCGCATCGACCTTGGCTGCGGGAACGCTGAGTTTGAAGTCGAGGTTCTCAACCTGGGGGCTGTTGCCCTTGAGCGGGGCGGTAAACTCCAACCCGAACTGGTTGTCGAGGCGGCGGCGCAGATCCTGGAAATAGGGCTGGAAGGTGACCGGGTTTCCGAAGCCTTCCCAGTAGCTGTTCCCGCCCGTGGCCTCGGTGACTTCGAGCATGAGATTCTGGCCGGCGCTCTGCTCAAAACCCATGCGGCTGATGCGGCCAACGTCGGCCCAGTAGAGGAAGTAGACCACCAGGTTGTGCCGTACCGCGTCGCCGATGGCTGCATGCACATAAGGGTCTTCGGGATCGTAGTGCATATCGTAATAGTCGATGCCGTCGGAGATCATGACTACGATGCGGCGCGCGGAGCGGTCATGGGAAGGCCAGTGTTTGGCCAGGTCCGAGAGGCAAAAATAGGGGCTGGCGCTTTGGTCGATGGGTCCGGAAGTCACGTGCAGGGCCTGAAGAACCTGGGACGGGTTCGAGGAGAGCGGCTGTTGAGAAGCGAAGACGGCGGTGCCATTCTCCATGTAGGCGATGGCCATCTTGGTGTTGGGCGGCATTTCCTGCACGAAATGGCTGATCTCGTTCATCTGCGTGCCCAGGCTGGCGCGCGCCGACCCGTCAATGAGGAAAACCAGCTCCACGGGGCTGTTGGCGCCCTGGAGCGGAGACCAGCCGGTGACTTGCGCGTCCTTGCCGCCAACCTTGATCTGCTTGATGTCCTGCTGCGAGACGTTGAGCTGTTGTTCGCTGGATTTGTTGGGTAGAACGGTGACCACGGCGGCGCCCTGGCCGGAAAGATCGCCATTCTGTGCAAGTGCTCCGGAGGCCGCAACCAGCAGGGCGGCGACGGAACAGAGCAATTTACTCTTCATCGGAACCTCCCTATGGGCGCCGTGGGTATCGATCTGCGGTGGCGCCGTACACATGATTAGATGCTCTGGATTGGAAATTGTTGTGGTGACGGCAGATGGCGGGCAGGCAGCCGGAGATGGGCGTCATCCTTTACCCTAGAAATTCAAGGGGCGTTTATGACCGTCATTCGCCAGGAAGACTTGATTGTCAGCGTGGCCGGCGCGCTGCAGTACATCAGCTACTATCATCCAGTGGATTACATCCGCAGCCTCGCTGAGGCGTATGAGCGGGAGCAGTCGCCGGCGGCGCGGGATGCCATGGCGCAGATTCTGGTCAACAGCCGCATGTGCTTCGAGGGGCATCGGCCTATCTGCCAGGACACCGGGATTGTGACTGCGTTCGTGAAGGTGGGCATGGACGCGCAGTTTGCGGCTGCGCCAGGCCAGGAGCGGATGGACATGCAGCAGATGATCGACGAGGGGGTGCGGCGGGCGTATCTCGATCCGGACAACAAGCTGCGCGCGTCGCTGCTCGCCGATCCGGCGGGAGCGCGAAAGAACACCGGCGACAATACGCCGGCGTGCGTGGCCGTGGAGCTGGTGAAGGGCGACAAGGTTGAAGTGACGGTGGCGGCCAAGGGCGGAGGATCGGAAGCCAAGAGCAAGTTCACCATGCTGAATCCTTCGGACTCGGTGGTGGATTGGGTGGTGAAGACAGTGCCTTCGATGGGCGCGGGATGGTGTCCGCCGGGGATGCTGGGGATTGGGATTGGCGGAACGGCGGAAAAGGCCATGCTGCTGGCCAAGGCCGCGCTGATGGAGCCGATCAACATTCACGAGCTGCAGGCCCGGGGGGCGAAGACGACGGCGGAGAAACTACGGCTGGAAATTTACGACAAGGTGAACCGGCTGGGAATTGGCGCGCAGGGTTTGGGCGGGCTGACGACGGTGCTGGACGTGAAGGTGCTCGATTATCCATGTCACGCGGCGAACCTTCCGGTGGCGATCATTCCCAACTGCGCGGCCACGCGCCACGCGCATATTGTGCTCGACGGTTCGGGACCGGTGTATCTCGATCCGCCCAGCCTGGAGGACTGGCCGAAGCTGACCTACGATGTTTCCGGCGCGCGGCGAGTGAACCTGGACACGGTGACGCGCGAAGAAGTGGCGACGTGGAAGCCGGGCGAGGTGCTGCTTCTGACCGGAAAGCTGCTGACGGGGCGCGACGCCGCGCACAAGCGCATGAGTGAGATGCTGAATCGCGGCGAGAAGCTGCCGGTCGATCTCCGCGGCCGGTTTATTTACTACGTAGGGCCGGTGCAACCGGTGCGCGACGAGGTGATTGGGCCGGCGGGACCGACCACGGCCACGCGCATGGACAAGTACACGCGCCAGATGCTGGCCGAGACCGGATTGCTGGGCATGGTGGGTAAGGCGGAGCGCGGGCCGGCGGCGATTGAAGCCATCCGCGAATTCGGTGCCGTATACCTGATGGCGGTGGGCGGCGCGGCGTACCTGGTGGCCAAGGCGATCACAGGGTCGCGGCTGCTGGCATTTGGCGACCTGGGTATGGAAGCGATCTACGAATTCGAAGTGCGCGATATGCCGGTAACAGTGGCCGTGGATGCGAAGGGAACGAGCGTGCACCAGACCGGCCCGGCGGAGTGGGCGCGGCGGATTGCGGGAATTCCCATACTTCAGTAAAGCAGTTGCCGGTGATCGGTGGTCAGCGCCGAAGCGTCACGCAGCGCGGGAGGTTACTGCTTTCCGAAGCGGTAGACGAGGCCGATGGTGAAGCCGCGGCTGGCCTGGACGGTTGAGCCGAAGCCGTTGAAGAAGTACTCCGGTGCGAGGCGGACGGCTATGCCGGGCGAAATGTTGTATTCGCCCAGGATGGCTACGCTGGCGGCGAAGGTGTTGCCGTCGGGCCAGAGGAGACAAGTACTGGGGGCGCCATCGGGGCCGTTGTTACAGAGGCTTCCTTCACCATTTGTATCGCCGGTGAAGTTGCCGAGGGCCCAGCCGCCTTCGGCGCGGCCGGAGATGGAGTATTTGGGTTGAAGATAGAAGCGATAGGTGGGGCCGAGCATCACGTCGTACTGGCTGATCCTGGGGCGTGTGTTCGCGCCTTGTGTTTCTTCGTGAATGCCTACATAAGCCTCTCCGAAGTAACCGCGGGCTTCTAGATTTAGGCCCATGCGCTCGCTGTAATAGCGGGTGAGGCCGGTGTCCCAGGCGTACCAGGTGAGGCGCTGTTCGTTTGGTCCCGGCGTGAAGCGCAGATAGCCAAGTTGGGCGTAAGTGTCGAAGCGGTGGTCGTAGGCGTCGTGGATGGCAGCGGCGCGGCGCTGCTCGCGGCGCAGGCGGATGCGGGCTGCCACGGTCAATTGCCCCTGAGTTTCGCCGTTAGGTTGCTGTGCCTGGTTCTGGCTGGACGATGATCCCGACGGAGGATCGGGGGGATTGGTGCTGGAGCTCTGCGCCAGCACCGGAAGAACTGGCAAACTCAACGCCAGAAACAGGGCAAAAGGTCGAAAAGAGTGCATTGCGTTCTTCAATTCCTCCACGGGAGCGCGGGAGCAGACGACGGCTCGATTTTGAGGCTTCCCTCTAGGTATTAAATCATCTTGGGGCAGGGTCGCGAGCGCGGCTGGCTTCGTTTGCTTCCAGGCGTGGCCTTTGCTTTCAGAAGCGGGTGCGATTGTCCAGTGATTAGCGGGTTTCATTCCCATCAGGCTTTGAACCCAAAACGCCGGCCACTGCCGTAGGATGGAGTCACCGGAGGTGATTGCGGATCTATGGGCCGCTTCATGGTGGGCATCCTGGTGGGGCTGGCGATTGCTCCATGTATCGTTCTGGGCTGGTTCGAGCTGGGCCATCCCCCAGTCGCGGTTGGAGACAAGTCGTTGCCTTACGAAGAGCAAATTGTGAGCGCTCCGCTCCATGCGCGCATCGACCGTGAGATGGTGCAGACGCCGCCCATTCAGCCGGACGAAGCGAACCTGGTGGCCGGGGCCCGAATCTATCGCGACGACTGCGCCAGCTGCCATGGACTGCACAGGCAGCTTTCGCCGTTTGCGGCGTACATGTACCCCAAGGCGCCACAGTTGTGGGAGAAGCACCACAACGACACGGTGGTGGGAGTGAGCGACGACCCGCCGGGCGAGACATATTGGAAAGTAGCGAACGGAATCCGGATGACCGGGATGCCTTCGTTCGACGCCATTCTGACCGAGACGCAGATGTGGCAGGTGTCGCTGTTGCTGGCCAATGCCGATAAGCCGTTGCCGCCCGGTGCGGTGAATATTTTGAACGGACAGGCGGCGCCTGCGGCAACGCCGGTCCCGGCGAAAACGAAATAGGGCGGAAGGGAAATGCGGCTATGAAGCTGCTGGAATTGCTGCGCAACGGATTTGGATATGTGCTGCTGAGCATGGGGGTTTCGCGGCCCGCGCCCAAGCCGCGGCCGAGCTCGACTGGCCAGAGTGGAGAAAGAAAATCCCTCCGCGGCTGAAAACCCCCTGCTCCATGCGATCGCCACGGTCTCGCTTAAGGGTTTGATGACCCCTTCTCATTCCGATTCGTTCTAACCCGTACAATGGACGTTGGGGGTCGAACGCACGTCCAGCATGGCGGACCAGGAGCAAAACAAAGCCCAGAGCAAAGCCCGCGCGTCCGACCAGACCCAGACGCCTCGCAAGGGCGAAGAAGACCCGGTCGGCAAGGTCTACGATTCGCGGCTGATGCGGCGGCTCGGCCATTATGTGCGGCCCTACTGGATTGAGGCCGCCATTTCTTCGCTGGCCGTCACCCTCAAATCCCTCAGCGACGTGGCCGGACCGTTCCTGGTCATGCTGGGCATCGACCGCTATTTTCCGGGCGGTGCCGACAGCGGGGCTGCAGTCACCGGCAAGCTGCATGGGTTTGCCTCCGGTGCGTGGCTCACGCGGCACCTGGCTAACGATCCCGCACAGGGGATTACGCAACTTGCGGCGATCTACCTGGGGCTGCAGGTCTGCTCGTACCTCTTTGAATTCGTCCAGACCTACCTGATGCAGTGGACCGGGCAGAAGATCATGTTCGATCTGCGCCGCGATATCTTCCGGCACATGCAGCGGATGCACATCGCGTTTTACGACGTGCACCCGGTAGGGCGGCTGGTTACGCGCCTCACTTCGGACGTCGATGCCATCAACGACATGTTCACGGGCGGCGTACTGGCCATTGTCGACGACTTTTTCACGCTCACCATCATGGCCGTGGTGATGCTGGCCATCAAGTGGTGGCTGGCATTGCTGGCGTTTGCGGTATTGCCGCTCATCCTCGTCGTGACCCGCATCTTCCGCGACTCGGTGCGCGAGAGCTATCGGCGCGTGCGTGCCGCCATCGCGCGTATTAACAGCTTTACGCAGGAACACATCACGGGCATGAGCGTGGTGCAGCTCTTCAATCGCGAGGAGCGCGCCTACCGCGATTTCGAGTTTGTCAATCGCCAGCACATGGTGGCGTTCAAAGACACCATCTTCGCCTACGCGCTCTACTACCCCACCGTCGAGCTGTTTTCGTCGGTGGCGATTGCGCTGGTGATCTGGCGCGGCGGATTCGGAGTGCTCGCCGGGTCGGTGACCATTGGAATACTGGCCAGCTTCAACATGTACTCGCAGCGCTTCTGGCGGCCCATCCAGGATTTGAGCGACAAGTACAACATCCTGCAAGCTGCCATGGCGGCCTGCGAGCGCATCTTCAAGCTTATGGATACAGCGCCGGAGATCGTAAATCCTGCCCATCCGATTGCCGGCGACGGATCGAACCGCATTGAATTCCGGCATGTGTGGTTTACCTATCAAAGGCTGACCGATGCGCAGCAGGCGGCGATCCGGGCGGCCACGTCGAATGGCGCGGAACCCAGAGGCATTACAGAACGGCTGACCGCGATGACCGACATCGAGTGGATTCTGAAGGACGTCTCATTCACCATTGCGCCCGGCCAGACGGTGGCGATCGTGGGCCACACCGGCGCAGGCAAGACCACGCTGACCAGCCTCATGATGCGCTTCTACGATGTGACGGCGGGAGAGATTTTGTTGGATGGAGTCGACCTGCGCCGGCACGATCTGCTCGAACTGCGCCAGCACTTTGCCGTGGTGCTGCAGGACCCGTTTCTCTTCATGGGCACGCTGGGCGAGAATATTCGGCTGGGGAATGAAGAGATCGGCGAGGCGCGAATCCGGCAAGCGGCGCGCGACGTGAATGTGCTCGATTTTATCGAACGCCTGCCGCGCGGCTTCGACGAGCCGGTGCAGGAGCGTGGAAATTCGCTTTCGACGGGACAAAAGCAGCTCATCAATTTTGCGCGCGCGCTGGCCTACAACCCGCGCCTCCTGATTTTGGATGAAGCCACTTCCAGCGTGGACACCGATACCGAGCTGCGCATCCGCGGTGCGCTGGAACGGATGGTGGAGGGCCGTACCAGCGTGCTGATTGCGCACCGCCTCTCGACGGTGCAGCGCGCCGATATGATCCTGGTGATGCATAAGGGGCAGTTGCGCGAGATGGGCTCGCACCAGGAGTTGCTGGCACAGCGCGGGATTTACTGGAAGCTTTACCAGTTGCAGTACAAGGACCAGGAGCTGGGCGCGCTGCCGCCGCCCGCGCAGGAGGCTGAAGCGGCGTCGGCGTAGAGGCGGGGAACAAGGGTCCATGGGACCGAGGGACCATGCAATCCTCCTGTCGCCGATTAGAATAGATAGAGCATTCTCATGCAGATCGTCCGCTGCGTAAGCAGTCCCGCGTTGCAAAAGCGAAAATGAACGAGAAAAGGATCAGAACAGTCGAGGTGTACGACACCAGCCTGCGCGACGGGTTGCAGCAGCCGAACCTCGACATCTCCGTGCCCAATGCCGTGCAGCTTCTGGAACACATGGCTTCGTTCGGCGTGCACTACGCCGAGATCGGCTTTGCCGGCGCGAACCAATTCGCCGAAGACCTGACCCTGGCGCTGGCAAGCGTGGATACGGGCGCGATGAAGCTGGCGCTTTTCGGACGCACGCGCGGGCGTGGCGCCAAGGTGGAAGAATGGCCCGACGTGCAGTTCATGCTGCGCCACAAAAAGCGCATTGGACTGGCCACGGTGGTGGTCAAGTCGCGGCTGCTGGACGTGAGCAAATCGCTCGAAACCACGCCGCAAGAAAATCTGCGCATGGCGTGGGAGACGATCGCCTGCCTGCACGATCACGGCATGGAGGTTTTCATCGATCTGGAGCACGCGATGGATGCAGCCTGCGGACGGCGCGAAAACGGCAGGCCATGCGATGCGGATTTTGCGCAACAAAGTTTGGAGTATCTGCACAAGCTGACGGAGAAGTGCATAGAGCAGAAGGTGAGCCGCATTGTGGTGTGCGACACCACCGGCGGCGCCAGCCCTGAGGAAGTTTCGGAGCTGATTGGCGGGCTGGTGGGTCAGTATCCGGAGGCGCGGTTCGGATTCCACGGGCATACGGACCGCGGTCTGGGCGTGGCCAACTCGCGCGCGGCCATTCTTGCCGGAGCGGTGCAGGTGCAGGGAACGCTGGTGGGCACAGGCGAGCGCTGCGGAAACGTGAACCTGACCACCGTGATGGGCGCCATGCAACTGCGCGGGGAGGCTGAGTTTGTTCGGCCGGAGCAGCTCGCTGGGCTGACCAGCCTGGCGCACGCGACTTATGCGGCCTTCGGGCTGGAAGCTCCGCATGGCGCGCCGATTGTGGGCCCCGGGTCCTTTGGCACCTGGGCAGGGATGCACGGCTCGAGCGAGCGGAAAAATCCCGGCGCGTATTTGTGGTGCGATCCGGCGCTTGTGGGCGCCAGCCCCATCGTGGGCGTGAATGCGCAGTCAGGCCGCGCCAATGTGATGCTGCTGGCGGAATCGCTGCATGTGCCGCTGGATTCTGCGCAGGCGCAGACGGTGATGGACGCCAACCTGGCCATGATTGATGGCGGCGGGTTCACGGCCAGCGAGATCAGCTTTCGCCTCGCGTGCATGAGAGTTCTTAAAACGCTTCCCCACTGGTTCAGCGTGAAGAGCTGGCGGGTGTTCGACGAGTCCGACGAAGTAGGTGCAAGATTTGTCCAGGCGTTTATGACGCTTTCCGTGGGCGACTCCAAGGTGGCCACCACGCGCGCCGAGGGCGCCGGCCCGGTGGACGCGCTCACCAAGGCCATGCGCCGCGAACTCGAGAAGTGGTATCCATCGATGGCCGAGATGCGGCTGGGAACATTTACCGTAACGGCTCTCGACGTTTCCGCGCATGATACTGCGGCGCACGTGCGAGTCACGGTCAGCTTTCAGGCCGACGGCCACGATCCGTGGACCACGGCTGGCGTGAGCAGCGATTTGAACCAGGCGGCGCTGATGGCGATTGTGGACGGGTTCCAATACTGGCTGCTGAATCAGCAGGTTGGTGCGGCGGCCAGTTGAGTGATTTAGCTCACAGCGTCTTGATCGGACCGGCGGCACACTACCGTCAGAATCCAGCGCAAGAGTGGGGTTCACCCGCTGCGGCGGGTTTCAGTCTCCGGCCTTCCCGTGGCCCATGGGCCAGCGCGCAGGTTCTGGAGGGAGGACTGCTGTGTCCACTGCCATTCTTGATTTCCCAGCCATCGACCTGGTTCCGGAGCAAGCCCCCAAAGAAAGCCTGGCCACTGCGAGTGAAAAGCTGGCCGCGCTGCGCTACTTGATCGTTCTGACGGCGCGCTGGGAATCGGCCGAAGGCGAGGAACCGGAGCGGCGCGAGCAACTACGGAGCGATCTGGTACTGCTGCGCAGGCAGTATTTCGACAAGATCGACGAAATCGCCATGAACCACGGCGTGCAGCAAGCCATGGACGCCAAGGAAGGCGCGGAGCGCAATGTGACGGTGCCCAAGGGGGCGCGGCCGCCGCTGCGGACGCCGGAGGCGGAGCAGGCGTGATATTGAAGACAGTGATCAATGGTCAGAGATAGCAAAGGGCCACTCCATTGCGGAGTGGCCCTGATTTTTGGATCGCCTCCGCTTACCGCGCGCCGGCCAGCGAGGGGCGCGGGTCGAGCTTGCCGCTCTTGTATCCAGCGGCCATTTCGCTGATGGGGATGGGCGCGTAATCGCCGGCGTGGCCGGCCTGGCCGAACTCCCTCATGCGCTCGGCAACCACCTTGTGCATGGCGTCGCGGGCGGGCTTGAGGTAGTCGCGCGGATCGAACTTCTCCGGCGTCTCCCACAGCACCTTGCGGATGGCGCCGGTGATGGCCAGGCGATTGTCGGTGTCCACGTTGATTTTGCGCACGCCGTTGCGGATGCCGAGCTGAATCTCCTCGATGGGCACGCCCCACGTTTCCTTCAGCTTGCCGCCGTATTTGTTCACGATGTCCTGCAGGTCCTTGGGCACCGAAGAGCTGCCGTGCATGACGAGATGGGTGTGGGGCAGGCGCTTGTGAATCTCGATGAGCACGTCCATCTTGAGCACAGAGCCGTCGGGCTTTTTCGTAAATTTGTAAGCGCCATGGCTGGTGCCGATGGCCAGGGCCAGCGCGTCCACGCCGGTGCGCTCGGCGAATTCGACTGCCTGGTCGGGATCGGTGATGTGCTCCAGGCCCGTGCCGCCGGCGCCGTGGCCGTCCTCCACGCCGCCCAGCACGCCGATCTCGCCCTCCACGGTGATCCCGCGCGGGTGCGCGTACTCGACCACGCGGCGCGTGACCTCGACATTTCCCTCGAAGCTGTTGGGGGTCTTGCCGTCTTCTTTAAGTGAGCCATCCATCATCACGGAAGTGAACCCCAGCTCGATGGCGCTCTTGCAGGTTTCAAAGCTGTTGCCGTGATCCTGGTGCATGGCGATGGGAATCTGCGGATTGAGCTCCGCTGCGGCCAGAATAAGGTTGAAGAGGTAGAGGTCCTGCGAGAACTGGCGAGCCCCGCGGCTGGCCTGGATGATGACCGGAGCATTGGTTTCCACGGCCGCGGCCATGATGGCCTGAATCTGTTCCATGTCGTTGACGTTGAACGCGCCCACGCCGTATCCACCCTTGGCAGCCTCATCGAGGAGCTGCCGCATTGATACCAGTGGCATAAAAAATCTCCTTTGGTTGGCTCCGGCCGGCTCTGCGCCCTGGCCCTTGGTGTACTGGAGTCGGCCGCGGCCGCGGGAGCTCGAATCATCTTTATGGTAGCAGGTTCGCGCAAGGAAAAAATGCGGGCGGGTGTGACGGCGGGCACACACTTCGCGGCCGTGGCGAAAGAAAACCCTCTGCGTTGAGGCAGCTTAGTTTGTCTTTGCGACCATTCTTAAAAATGCGATTGATTCCCGAAGAGATGACTTTTTGCTGGCACAGTACATTTTACGGAAAGTGTGTTATGAAAGTGTGTTATAAGGATGCTGGGCCAGAATCAAAATCCACAAACCAGCACCACCGCGGCAATCAACCGGTGCAGTAGACGCATGTGCGAACGGGCAAAGACGAACTCTCCCATGAAGCATCTTGGGCTGTTTTTCTCTTTTCTTGCGGTTCCATCGCTGGCCCTGCTCGCCAGCGGCTGCGGCAACAGCGGCAATAGCGTCGGTCACACCACGCAGACCATCACCTTCGACAATCCCGGTACGCAGACGGCAGGAACGTCGCTGACGCTCTCGGCGACGGCTAATTCCGGCCTCACGGTCTCCTTGACTTCGGCGACCCCCGGCGTCTGCACGGTCTCCGGGACGACGGCCACATTTGGAGCCGCGGGAACCTGCACAATCGACGCCAGCGCGGCTGGCAACAGCACCTATGCGGCGGCTTCGCAGGTGGCGCAGAGCTTCACCGTCAACCCGCCCATCGGCCCAACCACAACCGTTTACATCGCCGGGTATGCGATCACTACCGCGTCTGTCGGGAACGCTGACAACACGGTCGCAGAGGTATGGCAGCTTGCCTCCGGCAGCCCAACTGCTACCGCGACGGCTTTATCGACGCCCAGCGGCATGACAAGCGCGCAAGCCGGCGCGATCGCGGTCTCGGGCAGCGATGTGTATGTGGCGGGATTTGCGGGGAACAGCGCCAGCGTGATCCCGGTACTTTGGGTGAATGGCGCGGCCACAATCTTGCCCAGCAGCATGACAATCTCAGAGGCCGGCGCGATCGCGGTCTCGGGTGGCAATGTGTACGTGACGGGATTTGAGGAAAACACTGCGGGTAGCCCCACCGCCGTACTTTGGGTGAACGGTACGGCCACGATGTTGGCCCCGCCCAGCGGCATGGCATATTCCGGCGCCGGCGCGATCGCGATCTCGGGCAGTAATGTATACGTGGTGGGGGTTGCGTGGAACACCGATAGTGACGAAAGCGCCGTGCTCTGGTTGAACGGCGTGGCCACGCTGTTGCCCATGCCCAACGGTTTGACTGGCGATTATTGGGCCGACGCGATCGCGGTTTCGGGCAGCGATGTATATGTGTCGGGGATAACGAGCCCAGACTCAGGCAACGACACCGCAATAACTTGGGTGAATGGTGGCGCGGCCACGACGTTGCCCATACCCCCCACCGACACGTTACAAGGCTATACGGCCAACGCGATCGCAGTCTCGGGCGGCGATGTATATGTGACGGGAGCCGGGGTGAGCGGCGCGACCGGCGACACCACCGCCGCATACTGGGTGAACGGCACGGCCACGACGTTGCCCCTGCCAAGCAACATAACAGGTTCTCCCGGCATTTCTTACGCCGTCGGGGTCGCGTTCTCCGGCAGCGATGTGTATATGGTGGGTTATGCGGCCCAAACCGCCGCATACTGGGTGAACGGCGGCGCGGCCACGCTGTTACCCATGCCCAGCGGCACGGCGGTATCTTACGCCTCTGCGATCGCGGTGGCGACTCAGTAGCCGACAGCGGAGGTGCACCTCTTGCGAGGCGTCCAGCCCAGCGCCAAAGGCGTGGCGCTCGGGCTGGATGATTCAGGTCGGTAGCACCCGGTCGCCCTTACCGTGCTCGCGGTTTAATCCAATGCGTATGTCTACGACATTGCTGGAATCGTCGGTAGAAAAATAAGCTCAGATTTATATGAGCGCAGCTTGCTCATGTTTTTCGCATTGACCCCTTGACAAAACCCATCCCGCTCCCCTATCTTTAGCAATTGAAAGGCAAGACTGCTAGCATGTGACCGGCCGAACTGCTCGGCGGGCAGGGGCTGGGTGCGGAACGGCATCCGGCGCAAACCCACAAGTTTTCATGACCCCACTTAAACCCCGCGGCCCAGGTTCGCCCCGGTCCGCGTTCGAAGGAGAAGCAAAGCAATGGCAGCAACATCAGTAAAGACCACTACGTTCACCCCACTCCACGACCGCATCCTGGTCCGCCGGGTGGAGGAGACCGAGACCGTTCGGGGTGGCATCATCATCCCCGACAGCGCCAAGGAGAAGCCGCAGGAAGGCGAAGTGATCTCCGTTGGCAAAGGCAAGTCGAACGACGAAGGCAAGGTCTTCCCGCTGGATGTGAAGGCCGGGGACCGCGTGCTGTTCGGGAAATACTCGGGCACCGAGATCAAGATCGACGGCGAAGAGTTCCTGATCATGCGCGAAGAAGAAGTGCTGGGGATTATCAAGAAGTAAGTCGCGCGGAAGCGCGACAGTTGTCAGCTTTCAGTTGTCAGTTATCAGCAAGGCGATTGAAATCGCGGGCTGGCCTGGGAACGGAGGGACTGACAACTGATCACTGACAACTGACAACTGTTCTGAGGAGAGCAAAAATGGCAAAACAAATTCTGCACGGTGAAGATTCCCGTCAGGCGATTCTGCGCGGCGTGAACACGCTGGCGGACGCGGTGAAGGCGACGCTGGGACCGAAGGGCCGCAACGTCGTCATCGAGAAGAAGTTTGGCTCGCCCACCATCACCAAGGACGGCGTGACGGTGGCCAAGGAGATCGATCTGAAGGACCCGCTGGAGAACGTAGGCGCGCAACTGGTGCGTGAAGTCGCCTCCAAGACCAGCGACGTGGCCGGCGACGGGACGACAACTGCCACTGTGTTGGCGCAGGCCATCTTCCGCGAGGGCGTGAAGACGGTGGCGGCAGGCGCGAACCCGACCGCCCTGAAGCGCGGCATCGAGAAGGCCGTGACGGCCGTGATCGGCACCCGCGACAAGGACGGCAAGTGGACTGAGGGCGGTGCGCTGGGCACGCTTTCGAAGCCGGTCAATGAGGGATCGGTGGCCCAGGTGGGCGCCATCTCGGCCAACGGCGACCAGGAGATCGGCGAGATCATTGCTCATGCCGTGAAGGTGGTGGGCAAGGATGGCGTCATCACCATCGAAGAGTCGAAGACCATGCATACCGGTCTCGAGACCGTGGACGGAATGCAGTTCGACCGCGGCTATCTGAGCCCGTATTTCGTGACCGATGCGGAGCGGTTAGAAGCGGTCCTGGACGATCCCTACATCCTGATCTACGAGAAGAAGATCAGCGCCATGAAGGATCTGCTGCCGCTGCTTGAGCAGGTTGCGCGCGGCGGCAAGCCATTGCTGATCATTGCCGAGGACGTGGAGGGTGAGGCCCTGGCGACCCTGGTGGTGAACAAGCTGCGCGGCACGCTGAACGTTGCGGCCGTCAAGGCTCCAGGCTTCGGCGACCGGCGCAAGGCCATCCTGGGCGACATCGCCATCCTCACCGGCGGCAAGGCCATCACCGAGGACCTGGGCATCAAGCTGGAAGGCGTGAAGCTCGAGGATCTCGGCAAGGCTAAGCGGATCACCATCGACAAGGACAACACCACCATCGTCGACGGCGCGGGCAAGGCTGGGGACATCGAAGGCCGCGTCAAGGAGATCCGGTCGCAGATCGAGAAGACCACCTCCGACTACGACAAGGAGAAGCTGCAGGAGCGGCTGGCCAAGCTGGTCGGCGGCGTGGCCATCATCAAGGTGGGCGCAGCCACCGAGACCGAGCTGAAGGAGAAGAAGGCTCGCGTGGAGGACGCCCTGCACGCAACCCGCGCCGCGGTCGAGGAGGGGATCGTTCCCGGCGGTGGTGTGGCGCTGGTGCGGGCCATGCCTGCAGTGCAGAAACTCGTAGACACGCTCAGCGGCGACGAGAAGATCGGTGCCCAGATCGTGTTCCGCGCGCTCGAGGAGCCGCTGCGCCAGATCGTCGGCAACGCCGGCGAAGAGGGCGCGGTGGTGGTGGCCAAGGTCCTCGAGTCCAAGGAGCCGCACTACGGCTACAACGCGCAGACCGCTAAGTTCGAGGACCTGGTGAAAGCCGGCGTCATCGACCCCACCAAGGTGACGCGGACGGCACTGCAGAACGCAGCGTCGATCGCGGCCCTGCTGCTGACCACCGAGGCTCTGGTGTGCGAAATTCCGGAGCCCAAGACGCCAGCCCCGGCCGGCGGACACGGCGGCATGGACGGAATGTACTAGGACTGCGCGTCCAGCGAAACGCGCCTTCGGCACAAGGCCTCCAGCTTCGGCTGGGGGCCTTTTCTTCTGTTCAGAAACCACCCCTTTCGACATTTGCGCGTGCTAAAATCAGCCATCCATGGAGAAAAACTTCGATTTAAAGCTGGATCGGATGTCGAAGATCGCCGGGATTCTGCTGCCCGTTGTCGTGGGCTGCATCGGCGCGTGGTACACCGTCTGGAAAGACCGCAATGACGAGGCCGCGCAGAAAGCACAGGCGCAATACGCCAACTTTTCCGCGCTGCTTCCTCTCATGCTCAGCAACGACGACAGGCAAGTCTCCACGGCGCTGGACATCTATAAGCAGGAGGCCATCCAGAAAGAAGCGCCGCTCAGCCTGGCCCCGCTCGTCCAGCAGATCGGCAGCACCAAGCCGCAATTTCTCGCCCAGGCGCAAGCAGCCGAGCAAGCGGCATCTGTCCAGGCCGGCAAAGGGTGTAAACAATTCCCCGATGGGCTATTTCTGCAGGTGGCCAACGATAAAACGCAACTCAAAAACGGACAGGCGCTGGCGGCGCGTCTTGCATCCGTGCCTGGTCTCCCCCCGATTCCGGGTGCGCAGAGGGTCGATGCCGAGCCTGAGCAGACGCAACTCCGCTACTACTTTTCCGACGCCAACAACGTGGAAGCCGGCAAAATCATCGCTGCCTTGCAGCAGATCGGTTTTTCGACGGTCATAAAGAAGGATCTCTCCACCTTGTATCTCAAGGGATGTTCTCCGCCGCCTACGTTCGAGCTGTGGATCGGCGCCAACATCACTCTGGATGGCAAAGGCGCGCCGCGCGGGGAATGAATTCGCACTCGACTGTGGTGTACCCTTGGATTGCGAAGCGACTCCGCCGATGAACGCCAACCCAACCAATCTCACCATCTCCCGCGGCCCGCGGCTGAAGGCCGCGCTGGTGCTAGCCATCGTCGCGGATATTGTGCAGATGGTCGTGTTCCCGCTGGTCGTGGAAGGAGCTGTTTCGCCCGCGGATGACGTGATCGATCTATGTGTGGGCGGCTTGCTGACGCTACTTCTTGGCTGGCATTGGGAGTTTCTGCCTTCGTTTGCCGGCAAACTGGTGCCGGGCGTGGACCTGGTGCCGCTGTGGACGCTGGCTGTCGCCAATGTCTACCGCAAATCGAAGGCCATCGCGCCCGCAAGAAAAGGAGTGGAGGCGGCAAGGCCAGTAGGTAAGGGGTCCACGCACAAGTCGTAAGTTGGCCGTTTCAACCACTGCGTCACGGAGCCTTCGAATCCCTGGCGCGACACAGTGCATCGTGCCCAGCAGCAGCGCGACGGAAGCGTGCGCGGTCCCGTCGCTCGACGGCGAAGAGGTCGGCGGCGCTCAGATTGCGCCACCCTAAGTGATGACCGCTGCCATACTCTGAGGCGCGATCGGAGCGCCTCCTGGAGCCGGTTGCGGGCGCAGCGAGCGCAGCCATCCCGCGGAAAGCCAGGAGCGCGGAATGGAGAACTCCGACCATCCACAATCGAGGCAAACCAGAATGTCAGGAGAGGGAGTCATCGGTGGATGACTTAGAGTGCGTGGGCTGTTCCGATAGAGCCGTATTTCTGCCGGTATCAGCGTGACAGCGGTGGACTGGCACTTCAGGCAAACCATGAGTATACCTCGGGGCCATAAACGAGGGCCCAGCAATACCGATCGAGGAAGCAATTTACTTTATCCCGAAATCCACAGGATTTTCAATTGAAACCGTCACCCAAACTATTTTTGGAATGACTAAGATTTCATTTAATAGAAAATGATTTCTGTGATACTAAAGTACATATGAACCCTGCGTTGTTGGAATAGTGAAAAAAATTCAACTCCAGGCAGGGCGATTCTCGAACAGACCTCCTGCTCGTTACTATAGCCAAAACCTGGGAGACCCCCTAGTCGATCTGAAGCCGCGCCCGATCTCTCGTGCAACCCCGAAAAATTCCATTCCTTCTAAACAAAATGCCGAGTTACGCCCAGTGGTCCACTCGGCGTGGAGAAGTCACGCATCTGCGGTACCAGGATCCGCTCCATGCTGGAAACATTTGTGCTTCGGGAATGGCCGAGCCATCCCGCCAGCCCGCAACGTGCAGATAGATCGGGAGCACGCGCCTCAGTACTGCGCGGCCGCGTTCTCGGATCGCGGTCACAGCAACATTCAGGAGCAACATCCATTGCCCCTTAACGAACTGGAAAGCGAGGGTTCATGCGCATCCTGATCACGACGGAAGCCACTGGAGCGGTGTGGGCCTACGGCCGGGAACTTTCCACCGCATTGCTGGATGAAGGCTGTTCCGTGGCGCTGGTAAGCCTGGGGCGCATTCCGAATCAGGCGCAGTTGGACTGGGCGGCCGCGGAGGTATCCCGCCGGGGATCGCAATTCCGCTTTGCGGCCTGCGATGCGCCTCTCGAATGGATGCACGAGAACTGGGGTGCGATGAGTCAAGGCGAGCCGCTGCTCGAGCGCATTGCCGGAGACTTTCGAGCCGACCTCATGGTGAGCAGCCAGTTCTGCTTCGGCGCGCTCAAGTGCGATCTGCCGCGCGTGGTGGTGGCGCACGGCGACGTGCTGAGCCGGGCGCAGGTCTGCCGCAGCGAGCCGATGCCGGAGACAGCATGGCTGGCCCGGTATCGCTCTCTGGTGGCTAACGGTTTACGTCACGCGGATGCGCTGGTGGCGCCCACGCAGTGGATGCTGAGCGCCTTGGCTGCGAACTTTCAGCTTCCACGGCAAACCCAGGTGATCGCCCATGGACGAACGATTCCCGCCATCAGCGGAAACGGCCAGCGCAGGTTGCAGGCGGTAACAGCCGGGCGCTTGTGGGACGAAAGCAAGAACCTGAAGCTGATGGCCGACATCGACCCGGTTATGCCCTTGCTGGTGGCAGGCGAAATCGAGCACCAAACACCGTGGCTGACACCCGTAGCCGGTAAGGCGATGCCGCTCGGCGCTCTCGATGAGGAGGAGCTGCTGGCGCTATTCCGGCAGAGCTCCATTTACATTTGCATGTCCCGGTACGAGCCTTTCGGTTTAGAGCCGCTGGAGCCGGCGCTGTGCGGGTGCGCGGTGTTGGCCAACGATATTCCTACGCTGCGCGAGGTGTGGGGCGACGCGGCGCTCTTCTTTCAGGATGCAGAGTCACTCTCGTCCCTGCTGACCGCACTCTGCGACGACAGGCGGTTGCTGGATCGCGCCCGCTCCTGCGCGCAGCATCGGGCCCGGCAGCTTACGGCGCGAAACATGGCCGACGGCTATCTCTCCCTTCTCCAGGGAATCCTGCAGCCGGCCATGGCTGGAAGCTATGTCGCATAACTTCTGCTTTGCCGGGTGCACACCCGCAGTTCGCGCCGCTTCAAATAAGGGCATCGCGCCGCGGCCTGGCAGTTGGCGCGCGATTACAGCGCGGAACTGTGCCGGCACAGGCAAGTGCGGCACGGGCAGCAGTGGCGCCCGTTGTCTGGCGTGAACATGTATGTCCTGCTCAACCAATTGCTGTTGCTAGATCAGGTGCCATAGCTTCACGTTTTCTTCCGCGTACTGTTGGCCGATCTCGCGCAGCCTGGGCATGCCGTCGACGGCGTCGATGTTAGCCAGGCGCGGGTCCCCGCGCAGCACCTCTTCCAGTTCCTTCTTCTTGTAGGAGCGGTTGTAGCGCACATAGCTGAACCAGGCGCCCGGGAAGAGCAGCGGATCGTGGAGCAGGTCGCCGACTTCGGAGTCGATCTGCTCGCCGAACATGGGCTGGCCCAGGCACCGGCACAGGTAATCCTGTTGCCAGGCTGTGCCCTGCAGAAGGGCGTCAGGGACTTGCTTGGCGTTGTAACCCAGCCAGAGCGCCGGATTTTTGACCTCGATGGGCGTGGGATCGCCTTTGTGCCTGAGCTTCAGGAGGCGTCTCATGAAAGGGATTTTGCCGCGCAGCTCGGAGGAGAACTGGATGGTTCCAACCGACACCAGGCGAATGTTTTCGGGACCGGTCGGCCAGTTGATGCAATAGCCGGGCAGAATGGCGGTGAGGGCGGCAATCACAGCCGGGTTGGTGTAGGGCGTGATGGAGCCGTCCACGAAGATCGACTTCGTGTCTCCAAGCTGAACCACTTCTTCAGGGAAGTAGGTAGGCGCCGCGGTGCTGGCGCGCACCAGCTTCCAAAGCGGAATCTTGAGATTGCAATCCGGCCGTTTGAGGTCGTTGTATTTGGCGTCGGGATTGTTGGTCAGCGGCCAGGCAGAACCGGTGGTGGCATTGCGCACCACGACCAGCAAGAACTTGCGGCCGCCGCTTCCGTCCCTCTCATTGAGGAGCAGTTTGCTGCCCAGCTTAGCCGCCCTGTACTTCTTACCGTCTTTCACAACGATGGTATCTTCTTCGCTATCGGTGACATCGTCATGGTCTTGGCCGTGCCGATCAACTTCGCGGTCGTTGCCGCATTGGTCCTCCTTCTCTCTGTTTTTGCATAGCCTGTCCTCGATTTCTTCGAGGTACAGACTCTTCAGCATCTCCGTCAGCTTGATGGGGCTGAAGCGCGCGAACAGGTACTTTTTGAGGTTGTACCAGGGTAGGGGATCGAACATCATCCGGCCCTCGTCGACATACATGTCGAGGACGCGCTGGACCGGCATGCCCCAGCACAGGCAGGTGGCGATGATGGCGCCGGTGCTGGTGCCGGCAAAGAAGTCGAAGTGATCGCGGAGCACGAATTTTTCTGCGTTCGCCAGGTTGAGAGTTTTATAGTGCTCGCGCAGCAGAGTCTCCATGCGCAGAAGCACCTCGAGCGTGAATACGCCGCGAATGCCGCCACCATCGAGCGCCAGAATGCGTTTCATGGCTTATCTTCCGTGGTGCGCCGCGGACTGCAACTGCGAGCGCCATTCCAGCAACTCCACCAGCAGGGTGCGCTCCATCCGCCCCGCCACCTGCAAGACCGAACTCCATGTCTCGAGCGCTTCCAGTTCCGCATCCCAGCGGGCCAAGGCCCGGCTCAGCTCGCTATAGCGCCGCCGGCGCCGCGCGCTGTCCTTCATGGCTACAAACGCTCCCGCCATGGTGGCAATCTCGAACAATCCTGACATGGTGAGCGCGATCCATTGGCGGGCAGGGAAGTGGTGCGGGCCGATCCCCTGCAGCTCCCCGGCGAGGAACGCGACCGCAATCAGGGTCGCGAGCGCTCCGCAGATCCAGCTCACCGCGCCATAGCGCCGCGCCGTGCGCTCGGCGCGTGCCGCCTGGCGGGAAAAATACTCAGCCTGGTGGGCTACGCGATCCCGCCGATACTCCTTTTTGAATTCCGCGAGCGGGATCCTTCGTTCACGGCTGCTCTCCATCTTGAGAAAGTGAAGGGAGCGCAACATGCCGGCCAGCTCGGGCATGGTTTCGGGGCCCAGCACCGCATAGAGAGCGGGCGAGTTCCATAGCACCAGGACCGAGCGGGCGATTTCCGCGGCAGTGCGCGTCCGGCCCCACAGCAACTGACGGCTGTGCAGACGCAGGATGGCAGGCAGCGCCATGGCCACGATGCCCAGCGCCGCGCTCACCGCCAGCCAGGGAGCGGCCGCGGGAATCTCAGGAGCCACGCCGCTCAATACCGCCGCGGCCGCGGTGTACACCACCGGAATGGAGCCCAGTCGCCGCGCCTGGGGTGCAAAGCGGTTGGCGTTCTCGTCCATTTTTTGCATCCACGCGGCGGCCAGCGCTCGTGGCGATTTTTCGGGCAGCGAAACGCCCTGGTCGGGCAGGGCATTGAGAAAATCCAGCTCGTGGCTCTCCAGCTGCTCCGCGGCATGGCCGTTCAGCAGCTTCAGCTCGCAAGTCTGGCTGTGAATCCATGCCACCGGATGACCGGTCTTTTCGGCGAAAGACACAATTTCCTGCGTGCCGCCCACGCCGCGCGATGGCTCGCCGTCCCACAGCGCCAGAAGCACTTGGCTTTCCGTCACCATCCGGATTCCGCAATCGTAGTACTGTTCCTTGCGATCCGGGCTGTCGCTGGTGACCTCAACGGAGATGGCCTTGTCCAGAATCGCCTCTGAGCGCTGCCAGCCCGCCGCATCGAAGTCGGTTTTGAACTGCTCCGGCGGTCTGGGCAGCAGGATGCGCAGCGGCATGTCGAGCTCCAGGCAGGATTCGGCAAAAATCTGGTCGCCGCCGGATGCGGCCGACGAAACCCCGTAGACGATGCCCTGGTGTGTCTCTTTTTTGGAGCGCAAAAACGCACGCACCGCGTCGCGGCACTTCGCTTCGTTCTCAATGTGCCGATGTCCGGAGAAGCCAATGGCCAGCACAGGTGGCAGGCAAACGGCCGGTTTGGCGCGATTCCGGTGTGCAGGCATTCCGATCCGCTACTCGGTACGTAATTGCAGGATGTTGGGTAGCGGGAACTTGGAGATATCCACCGTGACCTGCGAGGATAGCTCGTTGATCAGCCGAAACATGTCCCGGTTCCAGAACTGGTTCTCCTTGGCGTAGCAGGTCAGATCCTTGGCTGCCGAATTGTTCTCACATTTTGCCCAATCGATACTCGAAAGGTTCGCGTCCGTGACCAGGAAATCGCGGTTGCCGTAATGGACGGCGAAGCCCGCCTCTTTCAAGTCCCCTGCCGTTGCCAGCGGGGGCAGATAATTCTTCTTCTCCTCATCGTTGGGCTGATTCTTCGACGACCAGTCCAGTTGCAGAACCGGAAGCCGCTCGATGGTCGGTAGCAGACCCTTGAACGTTCCCATCCGCCCCGAATTCTCCTGCGCGTCCGTCATGTATTTCGCCGCTTGCGCCGCGTACCCTTCGTTGTACTTGCTTACGTCGAAATTGGCGGGCAGTTTTCCGTTCTGTTGCGCTTGCAACATGTTCAGCGCGACCAGGCCCGCGTGAATTGTACCCGTCATCATCTCCAGCGGAGTTAACGCGCCCGGCGGCTGCGCCTCGGGCTTTTCAATCTGCTGCAGCAACGTTGATACTGGCTCCTGGAACTGGGCGTCGGTAAGCAGAATCTGGGGATCGTCGGCTTCGAGCTGCTCGAACGAATCCTGCTCCTGCGCGACCGCCGCCATCAGCCCGATCAGCGACCGCAGCACTAGCCGGGAGGGCGCCCCTTTCGACCAGTCGGTGGGGCAGAAGCCTGTCTGCGGTTCCTGATCGTCCGTCGGGCCCTCAATCGAAAAACCGTTATAGAGGATTTCCAGGATATCGGTCAGTTCCGGAGCCTCTTTCAGTTCCGCCAGGCTCTCATCGCTGGAGAAAATCCTGTTTCTCAGCTCGTTCTCGATTTCCTCGACCTCCGCACCATAGTGGTTAGCCAGCTTCGCATTCTGCCCGGTACTTCCTGAGGTGAGTTGGAATACCGTCTGATGCTCCATCCGGCCGAGCACCCAAGCCTCAATCTGCTTGTCGCCCTGCATCACCGGCCGCATTTCCCAATACTCATCCTTTGCGGCGGTCTCGTCGAACTCCTTCGCTGTGGGCGCACCCGAAGCGTCGCCTGAATCATGATTGTTACTCGCTCCCTCTCCACTGTCGTGCGCGGGTGCTTTCGCGCCCGAGCCCCCCTTCTTGTCGGCGGGCAGAAAGGAGTGCTCATCCAACGGCTCGAACTGATCGGCGCCCCGCAACTGCAAGAGGCCGTATTTTTGCAGCGCGTAAACCACGGCGCTCACGCGAAGAAAGGTAACGTAAGCGGCGATGGAACTCTGCTCGTGATCGTAGTCGATCGGATTCGCGTTGCCTTTGAACACCGGCGGCGGCGCATTGCGGATGATCTCGACTCGGCAGCCTTTCCCGTCCGCATTCGGCAGCGTGATCTCAAGTCGTTCGACCATCAGCCGAAACAGTTGATCCACGCGCCAGCCCTGGTAGTACAGGTCATAAAAGATTTCCGGCGCAACAGGCGACAGCAGCAGGCGCGCGTTGGTTTCGTCGTTGACGGGGATGAAGCTGAAGGCCGGATCGCTCTCGTAGAGTGCGGAGGGTGTGCCGCCGCCGTTGGGCACCTCGACCCCGGTGGTCGCGCCCTGCGGAGTGTATTGGCCGAATCCCGTCAACCCCGCTTCCATGCGATAACTCGAAGAAATTTGGCCCAGCTTGAAGAAGTAAGTGGGATCGCGATTCTCGAGGCGGGCCAGGTTGAGGAGGACTTCACGATTGGAAGTGACGGCGTAGCTCCTCTCATAGCCCGTGAAGTCGACGCGAACCCTTTGCGGTCCGCAGCCGGAAAAGGAGAAAGAAGCAAGGGCAACGACAATTGCCACGCGCCGCTTTGCATTCTTGCGCCGCGGAAACAAGGGGGATTTCTGGCGGTGTTCAAACACTCGTGGGTTCGGTCTCATTCGATCGTGGGCGGTAAGTTGATTGCCAGTATACGGCGGACGGCGGAGAATCCAGTATATTTTTCCGCAAGGGTTAGTTAGTTTTGAAACGGTCTCGGTTTCAGTTGCATTCCGTGGCAGAGGGCCGGTTTTAGCCCCCGATCCCGGCGCGGCAGGGTGGGGGTTCCAACCCCTGCAGACTGTCATACAAGGGAATTGATCTGCGATTTGATTTAGCCACAAAATTTCAATTTACTGATCGATTCAATGAGGTATGATCATATCGGGTCCAATCAGAAAGCCGGAATAGCTTCACCCGCGAAAGAGAAAAATGCCTACCTTGGCCCATGAAATGCTTCGCGAGATCTACGAACAGCCGGATGCCCTGGTGCGCACTCTCGACCTTTACCTGGCTGGCGACGGCTTGAAGCCGGAGGTGGCGGCGCGGCTGGCCGATTGGCCGGGACCCACCGGCGAAATTTTGATTGCTGCCAGCGGCTCCAGCCGGCACAGCGGTCTGTATGGCGAAATTCTGCTCGAAGACCTGTGCGGGCTGGCCGTGGATGTGGAGTACGCGAGCGAGTACAGTTGCCGCGGCGGCCCCGGCTATATCGATCTGCGCCATCCCAGCGTGCTGGTGCTGTCGCAATCCGGCGAGACCAGCGACACGCTGGCGGCGCTCCAGGAAGCGCGCCGGCAAAAGCACAGGACGCTGGCCATCACCAATGTTGCTGCCTCGACCATGGCCACCGGGGCCGACCTCTCCATGCCGCTGGGGGCGGGCCCGGAGAAAGCGATTCCTGCTACCAAGAGCTTTACGTGCCAGCTCGCCGTGCTCTATCTGCTGGCGCTTTATGAGGGCGCGCGGCTGGGCCGGATGGATGCTTCAGCCATAGCCGCTCACACTCGGGAACTGCGCGCGCTGCCGGCGCTGCTGGGCGCGGAACTGGACGCATGGCGCGATCAGGCGGCGTCGCTGGCCCGCCGCTACAGCTCGGCCGCAACGTTTCTGTACCTCGGCCGCGGCATTCACTATGCGATCGCGCGCGAGGGCGCGCTCAAGCTCAAGGAAAGCTCCTACGTGCACGCGGAAGGCTACCCCGTCGGCGAACTCAAGCACGGGCCCAACGCGCTGGTGAGCGAGCGTGTGCCGCTGGTGGTGCTGGCCACCGTGGACCGCGAGCTCGAAGCATCGGTTATGCGTTACGAAAAGACCATCCACCTTCTTCGCGAGATGAAGGCCCAAGGCGCGCGGGTCATCGGCGTCGCGAATCAAGATGACGAGGAAGTTGCTGCGCTGGTCGCCGATTGCATTCCCATCCCCGCTGCCAGCGAGTATCTTTTGCCCCTTCTCGAAGTGGTTCCGCTGCAATTGTTCGCGTACTTCATGGCCCTGGAGCACGGAGTTGACGTGGACCGCCCGCGCAACCTGTCCAAGGCCGTGGTGGAAGACCAGCTCACCTGACCCCAAGATGGATGCGCTCAGGACAGACGCATGGATGGGCCATGAATGGTTGTTTCTGCTCCGTTGCTCGCGCTCATCGGAGGCGCGGTCAGTGACGGTGGTCGTGAGTATGCCTGTGCCCGGCTTCGGCTTAGCCGGCAATGTCGTGCGTGCGGACGTCCTCACCAGGCGGCCATGCTGTACGCCCTTGAGGCCAATGAGCAGATCGGCAAAGCGCTCCACGCGCTCCGATTGGCCGTAGACCATGAGCACTTCAAGGCAGGAGCCTCGATCGAGATGCGCGTGGCTGGTTGAAACCACCAGGTCGTGGTGCCGGTGTCGTGTCTCGGTGAGCTTTTCGGTGATGCCCTAACAGCCTGTGGTAAAAGTCGAGTTTTGAAAGGGCACGGCTTCAGCCGTGCCGTAGGTGGTCTCAAATCAATGCGGCTTTAGCCGCTGAGGAATGGTTTTTCTCGAATTTTTGACTTTCGCCACAGGCTGCTAAGCGTGGTGGTCGTAAATCAGCGTAACGGTGCCGGCCACGGTATATGACAACCTGTCATACCTCGCCGCCTACGTTAGTGGTCGTAAATCAGCGTAACGGTGCCGGCCACGGCGGCGTCGGGCGCGGCGGTGCGCTCCTGAACTAGGCGGTCGCAGATCAGGTCGTGAAAGGCCTCGGAGCGGTTGGTGTGCCCGCGGCTGTGAATAAAGCGGTCGAAGCGTTTCGGAAGCGCGGAATCGAGAGCGATGCCGATTCTGCTCAAGCTACCCATAGATGCTCACAG
>JASHRF010000066.1 GCA_030037545.1 Acidobacteriaceae bacterium
CAGGTCAATCCTGCCGCGCCCATGTCCTGAATGCCGACAATCGCGCCCGTCTTCATGGCTTCAAGGCAGGCTTCGAGCAGCAGCTTTTCCATGAACGGGTCGCCGACCTGCACGTTGGGCCTTTTCTGTTCCGAGCCTTCCGTGAATTCCTCGCTGGCCATGGTGGCGCCGTGGATGCCGTCGCGGCCGGTTTTCGCGCCTACATATATGACTGGATTACCGGCGCCACTGGCTTTGGCGTAAAAGATCTCATCTTTGCGCACCAGGCCGAGTGCGAAGGCGTTGACGAGCGGGTTGCCGCTATAGCAGGGCTCGAATTTGGTTTCGCCGCCCAGGTTGGGCACGCCAAAGCAGTTTCCGTAGCCGGCAATGCCGCTGACCACGCCTTCCACGATGGAGTGATTGCGATGCATGAGCTTGCGCTCTTCCTGGTTTGGGTCAGCGTCAACACCCGGCATAATCGGGCCGAAACGCAGCGAATCCATCACGGCCAGCGGACGCGCGCCCATGGTGAAGATATCGCGCAGGATTCCGCCCACGCCGGTGGCCGCGCCCTGGTATGGCTCGATGTAGCTGGGGTGGTTGTGCGACTCAATCTTGAAGGCGCAGGCCCAGCCGTCGCCCACGTCGATGATGCCGGCGTTCTCGCCCGGCCCCTGCACCACGCGCTCGCTTTTCGTGGGCAGGCGCTTAAGGTGCACGCGGCTCGATTTGTAAGAGCAGTGTTCGCTCCACATCACGCTGTAGATTCCCAATTCGGTGGGCGAAGGCGCGCGGCCAAGCGCACTGAGAATGCGCTGATATTCTTCCGCAGTGATGCTGTGCTGGGCGAGCAACTGCGGGGTCACGTGGGCTGGCTCGGGAACGACTCCGGAAAAGGCAGTAGTCATCGCGGCTACATCCATTGTCGCATGGGATGAGGAGAATCAGGCCGGTGGAATACCGGGGCGGGGCTTACAGAATGGTATGTCGGGAGAGAAGAGAGCTGACTGAGTTTGTCCGCGTCCGCCCAACCGGCGAAAGCCGCATGATTCATGGCCATGCGAGTTTCGCCGGCGCCGCGTTGGCAAGCGCAACTCGCCTCTCGCCGCTTCGCATCCAAACCATTCACTGTTCGAATTCGGTGATATCGGCGAGGGGGTTTGCGACATGGCGGATAAGGTTGCTCTGGTCACCGGAGCCTCAAGCGGCATTGGTTATTCGCTCGCCCAGGAACTGGCCACGCGCGGGTACGATCTGCTGGTTTGCTCGGCGGGCGAGGGGCTGGAGCGCGCGGCGGAGGATTTTCGCGCCTACGGCGTGGATTGCGCTGAGTTTCAGGCGGATCTGGCCACGCGCGGCGGCGTGGACAAGCTGTGGGAGTGGGTAAAAGGATCGGGAAAGAACTTCGAGGTCGCCTGTCTGAACGCCGGCGTAGGCGTGGGCGGCCTCTTCAAGGACACGGATCTCGAAGCCGAGTTGCAGATCATCGAGCTGAACTGCACCGGGACCGTGCAACTGGCCAAATACGTGGTGCGCGATATGGCCGCGCGCCGCGAGGGGCGCATCCTGTTGACTTCCTCGATTGCGGGCGAGATGGTGGCGCCGCGCGAAGCTGTGTACGCGGCGACCAAGGCTTTTGTTTTGTCTTTTGCGCACAGCCTGCGCTACGAACTGGAAAATTGCGGCATAACGGTCACGACGCTGCAGCCTGGTCCCACCGATACCGACTTTTTCCATCGCGCCGGAATGGACAACACCAGGGTGGGCGCCGAAGGCAAGCTGGACAGCAAGCCGGAGGATGTGGCGCGCCAGGGTATCGACGCGCTGATGGCGGGCAAAGATCATGTCTATTCCGCCTCAGCGAGGACCAAGGTGGAGGGGATGCTTGCCAACCTGATCCCCGGGCGCACCAAGGCCGCGATGCACGACAAGATGGCCAGGCCGCTGGACAAGAAAGCCAGCTGACGCAGCGATCTCGCACCGCATTTCCCTCGATGAGGCGCCGCATATGTACGAGGTATGGCGGGATAAGAAAGAGCAGGTGACGAAGATCGTGATCGATCCGTGGACGGAAAAGGCGGCTTAAAGGCAGCGAGTCGGCGCGTCAGCCGGGCAATCGCACTTCAAAAAACCGCCAATCCTGTTGCTGTTGAAGGAGTCCTTCGCTTCGTTTTTGCCGTTGTCAAGCCCTTGCAAAGGCCAGATCGCCCGCATCGCGCTCATTCGGCAGGAAATATATTTTCGCCGCTCATTGCGGGTTAATTTCGCCCTTCCGCTATGCTGTGAAGAAACGTTCCCAGGCGCTCGTGGCTGCTCGAGAATCCGGGGCCGGCAGGCGCAAAGAAGCGCAGGAAAGTTAGGTTTTCTTGCACAAATCCGCATGTTAATCGCACCCGAAAATGCATCCAACCATCAGAAAAAAAGGAACTTGATTGCAGAATCCCAAGCACCCCCCCCGGGGGGGTACATACGAACCTGAAAATCAACACTACCGGCGCACCTTTCCAAGTGCGATTGCCCTGGGTCCCGAGCAGAGCTTCGCATAGACGGCTGCGTGGCCCAGGTTGATAGAAGGGACTCAGGGGGCTGATCGACGGCTGTTCCACAAAAGAAAGCTGAGCGCGGATCTTGATGAGGAGCTATTGGAGCCACCAGTGCCATCTTCTCCATTGTGAAGGCAGTTTTGCTGGCCCCGTTGCCGTGCAAGGATCCAGGACGCATCGTCGCGGTATGGACCGAAAATCCTGCCCAGGGCGACGAGCCCACGGCCATCCATCGCCACCAGATACGAGTCGGACCATCCGCGTTCGTGAACGGCGTTGTAGCGAATCTGGTGATTTGCTTCCCGCAGGAAGAGCGCACGCAGTGCAAGAATTGCCTCGAGGTCAACTTTTTTGACGTCGAGTGTCATGGCCGCAGATTCCGATTGTAGGTTAGAGTGGTTGCCCGCCGCTGGCGGACAAGACAAGAAAGGCCGCACTCAACCCGGATGCGGCCCTTTGTTTCTCCTCGTCCCTAGTTCCCTTGTTTTCCGGTCCCTGTCTTTAGAACGGGTTCAGCTTATCCAGCCCCTTCTTCTTTTTCTTCTTGCTAGAGGATTCGTCGCTGAGATTGGCTTTGGGCTTCTTGGGCTTTTTCCCATTCGTGGCAACGGGCTGAGCCGCGGCCGGCTTGGTGATGTCGTTGCTTTGGATGGGCGCTTGCGCCGCCTTTTCAACCGGGGGCAGAGCGGTGCTCACCGGGCCCACGGGCTTCACCAGGGCATTGGGATCGGGTGTCTGGCTGGCCGCTGGAGCCTGTTCCGAGCCCGTCGGCGCGTTGATCACCTGCACCCCCAGGCCGTTGCCACCCGCCGGCGCTGCCATCCCGGCTTCGGGCGCTTCCGAGGGCCGGTCGCTGCGCGGTGGCTCGTTGGGCGCGGTCGGAGCCGCAGCCGCCTCAGCCGGCTGCGGCTTGCCGGCGCTATAAGCCTCCCGGAACATCTCCACGTTTTCCTTGGTCACGTCCGGGGCCACGATGCGCGGTGGATCGCTCAGCGTGGGATCGCCCACGTGCACCGCTTCCACCACCGTGGGGCCTTGCCTGATCAGGCCCAGAATGTTGTCGGTAAAATGCAGCGGCTGGTGGCTGCGCTCTTCGGCGTCGCTTTCGGCAACGGCAGCCTCAGTGGCCTCGGGGATGGGCCGGTTCATGGCTACCAGGCGGTCGCGGGCATCCTCCACGTGCGGATACATCGGATAGCGGGTGATGACCTTGTCGTATGCCGCGGCGGCCTTGTTCTCGTACATGGCTTCCAGCCGCTCCCGTATTGCGCCGGGCAGTCTGGGCGCAATGCGAATACCGTGCGCCTGGCCGACATAGCAATCGCCAATGGCCAGCCATACCTGGTCGCTCTTGGAGTAAAGCGGATAGGTGTCGGCCACCGTCTGCAGGCGCGCAATGGCGGCATTATAGTTCTCGCGGCTCTGGTAATACCAGCCGATCTGCGCCTCGCGCTCGGCCAGCACTTCCTGCACGTCGCGCAGCTTCTGCTTGGCGCGCGGAATCAGGCTGGAGTCTGGGAACATGTTGATCATCTCGCGGTATTCGCGCTCCGCCATTTGCGCGTTGGTGTAATCGCGGTCCGGCTTTTGCATCTGCATGTAGTAGATGTCGGCCACTTTCATCTTGGCCTCGGCGGCCTCGGGCGCGTCGGGGAAGAAGGTGATAAAGTCCTCATACTCGGCCTCGGCCTGGGTGAGCGCGGCCGAGCCGCCCTCTTTGTACCAGGTGTCGCCCACCGCCAGCTTGGCGCGCATGGCGTACTCCGACTCGGGGTACGTGTTGAGCATGGTCTGCAGGTCCAGGCGCGCCACGTCGTAACGGCCTTTCTTCATGGCTTCCATGGCCTTGTCGTAGAGCTCCTTGTCGGGTTGCTTGGAGTTCAGGTTGGCCAGCGGATTGGCGCCGAGGTTGAAGTCCTTCTTCTGCTTTTTCTGTCTCTTGTGGGTGGGCTTTGTAACATCGTCCTGATTCGTGCTGGTCTGAGCCTGGGCCCACATACCGGCCAGGAAAAGCCCGGCCAGCGCCACTACGGCAAACTTTTTAGAGTAGCGGTTCATACCACCTCAAAAATTGCGGCTCCGGCCCGCGCCGATCGCGCGCCCGTTTACCTTGGACCTCATCTTGCCGCTGGAGAGAATTCTACTCTTTCCGAGCCTATTCGTGAGCGGCTTTCCATCCCACGGATTAAGACCCATCCGTGGGGATCGCGGGGGTTTTTCGGGCTGCTTCGAGCAGCGCCCGGGCATCCCGTTCCGGCTCGCCCGCGCCGAAGACTGCATGACCAGCCACCAGCAGCTCGGCACCAGCTTGGACGACCTGCGCGACCGTGTCGTGAGCCACGCCCCCGTCCACCTCAATTCTAAATGCCAGTCCCAATTCGCGGCGCAGCGTGGCCAGCCGCCGGATCTTGTCGAGTGAAAATGGGATAAATTCCTGGCCACCGAACCCCGGGTTCACGCTCATGATGAGCACGTGATGAACCATGGGCAAAATGTCGATGAGCAGGTCGACGCGAGTGGCCGGGTTCACCACCACCCCCGGCTTCATGCCGTGGTGGAGGATCATTTCCAGCGAGCGGTGCAAGTGCGTGCAGGCCTCGTAATGAACGCTGACCCAGTTGGCGCCCGCCTCGGCGAAGGCGGCGATGAACTCATTGGGGTTATCGATCATCAGGTGGCAGTCGAGCGGCAGGCGCGTGGCCTTGCGCAGGCTGGCTACGACGGGCGGACCCACTGTCAGATTCGGGACGAAATGCCCATCCATTACGTCCACGTGGATGACGGTGCCACCGCCGCGCTCGGCCGCGGCAATCTGGCCGGCCAGGTGGGCAAAATCGGCGGACAGAATGGATGGAACCAGCTCGACCATGCGCCGCGCAACTCCTTGGCCCTGAGTGTATCAGCGCCAGAGCGTGCCTGTCCGGGGCTGAGAATTCGACGAGCGTTCCAGCTTCTTGAGCAGGATGCGCCCGCGAGCGCGCATGGCCGGTGTGCCGTTGCGGCCGAGGATGCGCAGCAGGTCCAGTGTCTGCGGCATCAGCGCCGCGTTCTGCGGCGCCATACCGGCCGACCCTCCATCGCGGCAGTTTTCACGATCGAGCTGCGGTCGTCGAGATAGGCTTTAAGTGCAGCCGCGGCGCGCAGCGCTTCCGGCGCAGAAAAGCTCGGGCCGCGCGGCCATGAGCGCCAGCTTCCATCGCAGCTTGTTCTCCTGCGCCTTGGCCAGCAGGGCGAGCAGAAGATCTTTCCACGGCGCAAGCAGCGCAGGCTTCGAATGCCTATGTCGGAATTCTTCGTGCAGAAGTGAGGATTATGCGGGGGTTGAGGCAATAAGCGCTTTCGCGGCTACGCGTCCCACGCCACGCAGGATGGCTTTGACGGGCCACCGGCCTTCGGCGTCGGGAAAGAAAATTTCTCCTTCGCGGCGCGCTTCGGGACGATAGTACCAGCGCTTGAGCAGCGCCAGAGAGCCCTGCCGCTCGGTGGCCGAGGGCGGGTTGGCGGACTCGGCCAGTGCAGCGAGCACTGTTTCGAGTCGCGCTTCAAGCAATCCGCGCGCAATTTTTGCCGGCGCCATGTTTCCCTCGCATACTAAAGTCCCCTCCATCGAAGCGTCTTCTGCTGGGCTCTTCCCTGTTCCCTGTTCCTGTTCTCTGATCTCTGTTCTCTGATCTCTGTTCTCCGGCACCGCCTCGATCGCCAGCGGCTGCGCGAACAGCGATGTCGATCCGGACTGTTCGTTCTGGATGCGCATCCCCAGCGTCGAAAATCCGGCCGGACCGCGCAGGCGGCCGTTCTCGAACAGAAAAACAGCGACCTCGCCGGGGTGGGCGGAGGCTTGCAGGACGACTGCGCGTAACTGGCTCAAAGGGCGCACCAGCTCTGCGGCCAGCGCGCGCACCGCTTCCACCTTTTGCACCTGCGCGTGCAGCGCCGCTGCCGATTCAAATTCGAGGTTGGCCGAGGCCTGTTCGCGTTGCCTGCGCAGCGTTATCAGACGGCTCTCGCCGCGCGTGGCCAGAAAATCCTGCACCGCCGCAGCCTCTTCCGCGTAGCGCTCGTCCGTGCAGCCCTTGAAGCAAGGCGCGAGACACATTTTCATCTCCGAGTACACGCAGCCGGGAAAGCTGGGATGGGGATTCAGATCGAAGGTGCAACGTCGCAGCAGAAAGAGCTTGAGCATTTCTTCGGCGAAGCGCTCGGCCGCTGCGTGCGAGACAAAAGGACCGTAGGCCCAATCGGCCTCACGCTGGCTGGGCCGGTGCGTGACCACGATGCGCGGATAAGGATTGCCGCCCAGGAAGCGCACAAACGCCGGCGCACGCAGGTGCATGCGTTCACACGCCTTTGCGCCGTAGACCTCTTCGAGCAGCGAGAACTGCGTGAGCAGTGATTCAAACTCTGAGCCAGTGAGCCGCCATGCGATGCGCCGCACGCGTCCGGCGAGTTGAAGCCGGCGGGGATGTTTTTCGGAGGGCTGAAGCAGCCGCGCGAGCCTGGCCTGAAGGTTTGGGCTGCGGCCGATGTAGGGCTCGGCGTGGGCATCGACGCCATACAAGGCGAAAACCGCGGCGCCACGCGGAAGTTGCGAGAGTGCCGCCTTGGGGTCCGCGGGATCGAAGGAGATGGATTGAAGCTGAATCGGCACAGGCGGCTTTCGTCTCATTCTTCAAGGACAGTCTATTGGCAAATCGAGCGATCCATCCATTGATTTTCAAACTGGTCCAGCCTAAAGTTTCAGGTATGGAAGAACGCTTGGCAGACTGCGAACAAGAGGTGCTGTTGGCGATTTCCTGCTTGGGAGACCGGGCCTCTAATGATGCTATCCTCCACGCAGTTCAAAGACCTTCGGTAAATGAAGCAGCCGTTTGGTCAGTCGGAAACGCACTGCGAGTATTGGAACATAAGGGTCTTATCTCACGGATCGCAACGGATGTTGCGCAAAGCAAAGACGACACGCGCTATGTCCTGAGCGTCGAAGGAATTCGTGTTCTGACGGATAGGAAAGAGCATCTCGCAAGCCTGCGCAGACTTCTGGATCACCGGATCGCCCAGTATTGTCGGCGCTCCCGATCCGAGCGCAACTCCGAGCATAAAAGGATGTTCTGGTCTGGGATCGGGTGGAATTAGCGTTGCGCTGCGTGCTGGCTCGTTGCGTCATTCGCCCGCAATCGTCATCCCATCAATCCGCAGAGTGGGCGAGGCCACTGCGCCGCGAAAGACCAGATCGTTGCCGATGGCCGTCACGTTGCGCAGCATCTCGGCTAGGTTGCCTGCGATGGTCACCTCTTCGACAGCGTGCGTCAGTTCGCCGTTCTCAATCCACAAACCCGCGGCGCCGCGCGAATAATCGCCAGTGACCGTGTTCACGCCGAAGCCCATCAGCCCCGTGACGTAGAGTCCCGCTTTCACCTCGCCGATGATCTGCTCCGCCGAAGACGCTCCCGGCTCCAGATACAAATTGCCGGCGCCCACGCCCGGCGCGCCGGCCAGTCCGCGCGAAGCGTTGTGCGTGGACTTCAGTCCCAGCTTGCGCGCCGTGTAGGTGTTGAGCAGGTAGCTGCGCAGCACGCCGTTCTCCACCACCACTGTGCGCCGCGAGGGCAGGCCTTCGCCATCAAAAGGAGAAGTGCCGAACCCGCCCGCGCCCGACGGCAGCACCATCAGATTGTCGTCCACGATGGTGAGCGCGGGAGCGGCAATGGCTTCGGCGAGTTTACCCGCGAGAAACGAAGCGCCCCTCCAGATGGCGTCCCCTGACACGGCATCAAAAATCGAGCCCAGCAGCGTGCGCGCCGTCTCCGGCGCAAAAACGATGGGAGCCCTCTGCGTGGGTAGGCGCCGCGCGCCCAGCCGCCGCAACGTGCGGCGCGCAGCTTCTTCGCCCACCGCTTCGGGCGATTCGAGGAGCGCGAAGGACCGCGCGCTCGACCACCACCCGTCGCGCTGCATCTGTCCGTTGGCGTCCATGGCCAGTGGCGCGGCGGCCACGCCGGCGTAGCTGCTGCGGTAGCTGTCCACGAATCCACGCGAGTTGGCCAGCGCCTTGCGGCCGGTGGATGCGTCAAAGCTGCCGCCGTCGGAGTTGGTGATGCGCGCATCGGCGCTGAGCGCCGCTGCCTCCGCGCGCCGCGCCCACTCGATCCGCTCCGGCCCGGGCAGTGAGTACACGTCGTCGAAGTACAGATGCAGATCGCCGGAAGCACAGCCAAATTCACTGTCTTGGGGCAATCCCGTGAACGGATCCTCCTCCGTCACCCGTGCAAGGGCCAGCGCGCCTTCCACAAGCTGGCGAATGCCTTCGGCAGTTAAATCGCTGGTGGAGGACGAAGCCGACCGCAGGCCGCCCGAAGCGGAACCACCCGATTTGTCGCTGCTGGCAAAAAAAACACGCAAGCCCAGCGCCCGCGAGCCCGATTCCTTGAGCCTTTCCACCTCGCCCATGCGCACATTCACGCTGAACTCGTCGCCCTCGCGGGCCACGGCTTCCGCGTCAGTTGCGCCGGCCTTCATGGCTTGCGCCACCACATCGGCAGCCAGGGATTCGAGATCGAGAGCGGCCTGCGAAGCCTGAGAAACGGGTTGGGGCATGGGTCAAAACTATCAAATTTCGTCCCTGCCCGCATTGAAGCGGGCGTCCCGATGCCCGCAGCGTGATTTTCATCCCCTCAAAACCACTTCCCGCCGCCCCAAATCTTTTTGCTTGCTCACGCATATTTACAAGCGGAGAACGAATTGAGGTACAAAGCGATGAGACCCTGGAGAATCACAACCGCACTGCTTGGCGTTGGCCTTCTGTGCGCACCGGCATTTGCCGCCGGGCAGGCTGGTGCTGGAGGGCAGGCGGCCTCTGAGGCGCAAAACTATGGCCAGGCTGCGCCCCCGGTTGAAAATTATCAGCAATACCAGAACAACGTCATCCCCAACCCCGGCACGGTGAACTACGTGGAAGGCGCCGTTTACCTTGACGGACAGCCTCTGGGCAGGAACGCCGTAGGCAGCACACAGATGGCCGCTGGCCAGGTGTTGCAAACGCATGAAGGCAAAGCCGAGATCCTGCTCAACCCCGGCATCTACCTGCGCGTGAACGACCACAGCACGGTGAAGATGATTTCGCCTTATATAACTCCGACGCAAATCGCCATCCTGAGGGGCCAGGCCAGCGTGGAGGTCGATCAACTGCTGAAACAAAACGTGGTTCAGATTCTTGATCACGGCGTCACCACGCAGCTGGTCAAGGCCGGCTATTACGAATTCAATGCCAACGACGGCCGCGCCATGGTCTTCAAGGGCCAGGCTGAAGTGGAATACGCTCCCGGCAAATGGGCCGAAATCAAGGGCGACCATGAGATGACGCTGCAGCAGGGTGTCAAAGAAAATGAGGCAAAGTTCCGGCCCGATCCCCGGGAAGACCTGCTCATGCAGTGGAGCAAGCTGCGCTCCCAGTACCTGGCCGAAGCCAACGAGCAGATGGCGCCTGAGTTCTACGGCCCCGGTTTCTATCCCGGCTGGTACTGGGACCCGTGGATGTGGGATTACACCTTTATCGGCGCCGGCCCGTTTTATAGCCCGTTTGGCTGGGGATTCTATCCGCTCGGCTGGGACGGCTGGGGTGGCTTTTATGGCGGCTTCTACGGTCGCGGCTTCGGTGGTCTTCACGGCGGGTTCGGCGGCTTCCATGGCGGCATAGGCGGCGGCTTCCATGGCGGCGGACGCGGCTAAATGGCCTACCCGGCGCTGGCCGCTCTCCGGAAAGTGGCAGCCGGAGCGCGACGCCACGCCAGGGAGCTTCTCAGGGCATTGAAGTATGCCTCGTTCAGGAATAAAATCCCCGAACCAGTTCCTTCATTCGCAGCGCAAGGAGTTGGCGGGGTCGGTGCGCATGGCCCGGCGCGCCGGAAGATAACAGGCGGCCAAAGCGACCAGCAATAATACAGCGGAGACGCAGGACAGGGTGAGCGGATCGGTCTGGCTCACGCCGTACAGCAGATGAGAGAAACTCGGCAGCAGGCGCACCAGCGCAATCGCGGCCAAAATGCCGACTCCCAATCCCACACCGGCCATGCCAATTCCCTGGCCGACAATCATGCGAAAGATCCCACTCCTGTCTGCGCCCAGAGCCATTCGGATGCCGATCTCCTGCGTGCGCCGCATGACCGAGTAGGTAACCACTCCATAGATGCCGACCGAGGACAGCAGCAATGCCAGCGCGGCGAAAACGCCGAGCAGAAGGATGGGAAGGTTCCGCGAGTCCATCGACTCCGAAATCACGTCGTTGATCGTCTCGATGTCGTAGACAGGTTGATCGGGCGCAGACTCGTAGACGACGCTGCGGATGGCAGGCATCAGATTTGCAGCCGGAAGAGGCGTGCGAACGATGAGTGTGAGATTGCGGAAGAAGCCGGTGACTATCGCATCCGGCAGTTGGTACACAGGGATGTAGATCTGGCACGGATTGTAGGTGCCGGGATCGTCCAGTCCCCAATTGCGCACATGTCCTACCACGCCGACGATTCTGGCCGCTCCCCAATGCGCGACCGTAAGTGTTCGTCCCACCGGATCTTGACCGGGGAAGAAGGTATGCGCGAGCACGCTGTCGATGACCACGACCTTGCCGGAGTCGATCTGATCGTCGGGCGTGAAGAACCTGCCCCGCAACAGGGGAATCCCCATCACCTTCAGATAGTCGGGGCCAGTCCAGAAGTAGAGCGCGTGAGGCGCTTCCTGAAGGGACGCCGGCTGCGGGCCGATCCAGAAAGGCCCACCATTGTCGGCGCCGGAGAGCGGAACGATATTGGTGAGATCGGCGGCTTCCACTCCAGGCACCTGGCGAAGGCGCATAAGCATCTGTTGATAGGCGGCGCGGGTTCGAGCCGGAGTGCTCGTGAAATTAGGCGATAAACCAACCTGGAACGAAATCACGTGCCGTGTATCGAAGCCGGGATTTACCTGCCAGAGTTTGTGGATGCTGCGCAGGAGCAGCCCCGCGCCCGCCATCAGCACCAGAGTCAGCGCGAATTGCACCACCACCAGACGGCTGAGAAGGCTATTCCGGCCGCTTGTGGTTCCCCTCGATCCCTTTTGCAACGCGCCACGCACATCGGGCCTGGCCCATTGCATTGCCGGCGCGAGGCCGAAGAGAATGCCCACGGCAATGGAAGCAGCTACTGTGAACACGAGAACCGGGAGGTGAAGGCCGATGTTTTCGGAACGCGGCAGAGTGTGCGGCAACGCCGCCAGTAGAACGCGCAGGCCGGCGGCGGCGAGCGCAACGCCCAACGCTCCGCCCGCGAGCGACAGAACGATGCTTTCGGTGAGCAACTGCCTCACCATTCGTCCGCGGCTGGCGCCCAGCGCCGCACGGATGCCAAATTCGCGGGCACGCGCCGTAGAGCGCGCCAACAGCAAGTTGGCAAGATTGGCGCAGGCGATCAGGAGCACCAGGCCGACAGCCCCAAACAGCAGCAGGATCGTTCCCTTCACGTCGCCGACAATTTCCTGCATCAACGAAGTCACCGTAACGCCGATGCCGCGATTGGCATCGGGGTACTCGTGGTCGAGATTCTGCTGAATCGCATTCATCTCGGCCTCGGCCTGAGCCATGGTCACACCCGCTTTGAGGCGTGCGGATACCGCTACTGCATCCACGGAACGATCGTCATAGATAGCGGGCATGTTGGGGCGCATAGGCGTGATGACATCCGCGTTCTCAATGAAGTGGAAGCCGGCCGGCAGAACGCCGATCACGGTAAAGCTCTTGCCGTCCAAAACCACGGAGCGTCCGGCTACGCGCGGATCTGACGCAAAAACTTCTCTCCACAGCCGGTCACTGATCAGCACATTCAGCGGACCATTCGCGTGGTCCTCCGACGAAGTGAAATCGTGGCCAATAGCCGGCCTCGCGCCCAGGGCACTCAAAAAGCCGGAGGATGCCCGGATGCCCATAAGGTGCTCGGCTTGTCCGGGAGAAGTGAGATCGAAATTGTGAAATGTCAGCGCGGCCATGGCATCGAACGACCGCGAGGTGCGAGCCCAGTCCTCGAAGTTCGGATAGGATACTCTGAGCTGCGGAGCCCCCGGGCGCTTCTCCCAGAGGAACACGAGGCGATTGGGGTGCGGGAACGGCAGGGGCGCCAGAAGCACCCCTTGCACGACGCTGAACATGGCGGTGTTGGCTCCGATGCCGAGTGCCAGAGTAATGAGACATACGGCTGCAAAGCCGGGCGATATCCAGAGCTGTCGCAATGCGTACCGGAGGTCGTGTGACAAACGTTCGAGCGGCGCCCATCGCCAGGTTTCATGCGCCTGATCTTTGCTCAGCGCCGCATTGCCGAAGGCGCGACGGGCGGCATAATGAGCCTCATCCGCTGACAGGCCGCGCGCGCGTTGCTCCGCCGCTCCCAATTCGAGGTCGGAACGCAGCTCCCGCTCCAGGTCAGCGTGCCGTTTTCCACCCCGCCACCATCGCATCTCAGCGCTCCTCGGCCGCAGGCCACATCAAAAGAAGTCCGTTCCGTTTTGCCATAGAAGCTGTTCGACTCTCAATCGACACCAATGGTAGAGATTCGACCGTCGGCTGTCAATAAGGTGAGCGGCAATGTCATGGGGGTGGGCGAAATCCGGCGATGAGGATGTCGACCAGCCTCCGGGCGCTTCGCTGCCAGTCGGGGCCGGAGGCCACATGGGAGACACCGATCAGCGCTCGCAGCAGGTCGAATGGGTCGAGATCTCTCCGTATGTCGCCGCTCCTGATCGCGCGGTTCGTCAGTGCGCGCATCGCTGCCTGAATCTGGGCGGTAGGAAGCTTCTAACGCCTTCGAGCGGCCTGCGACCAGAGTGTTCAGTGCTGGGGCGATGATCTGCTTGGCCGCGATGTAATCGACAAACAGCAACATCCAGGCTCGCAGCGCCTCAACCGGAGGCATCGTTTCTGTAAACCTGCGCTCTGCCGCGGCCAGCTTCTCCACTTCACTTCGATAAACCGCTTCGATCAGAGTGTCGCGAGTGGGAAAGTGACGATACAGAGTTCCGGCACGGCCACGGGACAGACCTTGGGCCCGGCGGCCTCCTTTGTATCGCAAGGGCACTTGCCGCTGCGGTCCAAGTGAATCATAGGCCGCGCCGTAAATCACTGAATAAAAATAATATTTTTGCCTCCATTCGGCCTTGGGCTCACAATGCTCAGGAAAGCAATCTCATTTTTATTCATAAAAATCACAAAATTGTGTATTCTGTGATTTCCAGGCACCATGAACCGGCGTGTCTCCATCTTCAGCTCGGCCGGTTCGAAACTTCAGCCGGTTCGGCTCCGAGTCGCAACCTTCCAACGAGGGCAAGCCATGATCCGCAAGACCCGTCTTTATACTCCCGGTCCCACCCCGCTGCTGCCGGCCGCGCAGTTCGCCATGGCCGCGGCAGACATCCACCACCGCACCCCCGAGTTCCGCGCCCTGTATCAGAAGGTTCTGGCCCAGTTGAAGGTCTTTGTCGGCACTCGGAACGATGTGCTGCTGCTGGCCTGTTCCGGCACCGGCGCCATGGAAGCTTCGGTGAGCAACCTGACCTCGCCCGGCGACCGGGTGCTGGTGCTCACCGCCGGCAAATTCGGCGAGCGCTGGGTGAGCCTGGTAAAGGCTTTCGGCTGCGAGGCGGACGTGGTCTCAGCGCCCTACGGTGAGACCTTCGACGTTGACGAAGTGCAAAAGGCCCTCAAGCCGGAGCACAAGGCTCTGTACATGCAGGCCACCGAAACCTCGACCACGGTTCGTCATGACGTTGAAGCTGTCGCAAGGCTGCTCCATGCCATGGCGCCCGACACTCTGCTGGTCGTTGACGGCATCACCGGCCTGGGCACCACGCACCTCGACGTCGACGGTTGGGGTATCGATATTCTGATCGGCGGCTCGCAGAAAGCGGTCATGATTCCGCCTGGCCTCGCCTATTTAAGCGTGAGCGAGCGCGCCTGGGCGGCAATGGAGAAATCCACCAATCCGCGCTTTTACTTTGATCTGCGCAAGGAGCGCAAGAACGCCGTCAAGGGCGAGAGCGCATACACGCCGGCAGTAGCGTTGGTGGCCGGGCTGGGCGCGGCGCTCGACTACATTGCCGCGCAGGCGGGCGGCGATCTCGAGAACGGCCGCATCGCGCTTATCGACAATGCCGAAGTGAATGCGGCAGCCGCGCGCGCCGGTCTGCAGGCGCTCGGCTTCACGCTCTTTGCGCCCACGGCGCCGGCTGCCGCGGCCACTGCTGTTGCCGTGCCTGAAGGCATGAATTCCGGCGAAGTCGTCAAGGCGCTCAAGTCGCGTTTTGCGCTGGTCACCGCCAACGGCCAGGGCGAGATGCAGGGTAAGATCTTCCGCGTCGCGCATCTGGGCTTTTTCGATTACCTCGACACCGTGGCGCTCATCGGGGCCATGGAACACATCGCCAAAGACACGCTGGGACTCAAGGTGGAGTACGGCCAGGGCGTAGCGGCGGCGCAGAGGGTGTACGCGAAAGCAGCCTCCAGTCAGGAGCTGGAAGCTAGCCGCTAGGAGCTGTCTCTCAATGGCAGAACTCACCTTCGCCGAAAAGCTGCTGATCGCGCGCAAGCAGCTTGACCTGTATCAATACCAGATGGCCGAGCGGCTGGGCGTGCACCCCAACTCGCTCACCAAGTACGAGCGCGGCGAGGGCAAGCCGCATGCCGCCGTGATACGCATGTTCGATCTGCTGTGCGAGCAGCAGGGAATCCGCTTCGACGAATACGAGAGCGGCGAAAAATCCAAGGGAGCAGCGATGAGGATCGTTCTGGCGGAGAAGGTATCGCCGGCCACGCTGGCGGTGTTTGCGGCCGAGCCGGGTTGGGAAGTCAAAACGCACGACCAATTGCCGGAGGGTTTGCCGGCCGCACTGGCCGAGGCCGACGCGCTGGTGGTGCGCTCGGCCGTGCAAGTCGACGATGCCCTGCTCCAGCACGCGCCCAAACTGCGCGTGATCGGCCGCGCCGGGGTGGGCGTGGACAACATCGACGCCGACTCCGCCACGCGCCGCGGCATCGTGGTCATGAACACGCCGGGCGCGAATGCCGTGGCCGTGGCCGAGCTTACGCTGGCCCTCATGATCGCGCTGGCGCGCAATATCCCCGCGGCCAACGCCTCCATGCACGCAGGCAAATGGGAGAAGAAATCGTTGCAGGGTACGGAGCTGCGCGGCAAGACGTTGGGAATTCTTGGCCTGGGCCGCGTGGGCCTCGAAGTGGCCAGGCGCGCGCGCGGCTTTGGCCTCGAGATCATCGGCAGCGACCCGTTTGTCTCTGCTGCCGTGGCGCGCGAGAACGGTATCGGACTGGTTCCGGCTGAAGAGCTTTTCGCCAAATCGGACTACCTGACACTCCATGTCGGACTCACGCCGCAGACCCATGGCATCATCAACGCCAAGACGCTTGCCACCATGAAAAAGGGCGCGCGCATCGTCAATTGCGCGCGCGGCGAGCTTGTCGATGAGACGGCATTGGTCGAGGCGTTGAAGAGCGGGAAGCTTGCCGGCGCGGCACTCGATGTGCTCAGCGTCGAGCCGCCGCCAAAGGATTCGCCCTTCTTCGAACTCGACAATGTAATCCTCTCTCCGCATATTGCCGGCTCCACGGCCGAGGCCCAAGAGGCCGTGGGCGCGCAGATCGCCATGCAGGTGCGCGAGTATTTAAAACTCGGCGTGGTGCAGAACGCGGTCAACCTGCCCTCGCTCTCCCACGAAGAGTACGTGAAGCTGGCGCCGTACATAGATCTTGCCGGAAGGCTGGGCGCGTTTCTTGCGCAAGCCGGAAAGAGCGGCATAGAAGCCATTCACCTGGTTTACGGCGGTGCCCTGGCTGAAGCCAGAACCGAGCTGTTGCGCAACGCGGCTCTAGCCGGCCTGATCGAGAGTTCGGGAGGGGGCTCGGAGAACATCAACCGCATTAACGCGGCAGCGGTGGCGCAGGAGCGCGGCATTCGCGTGCACGAGCAGAAGGACGAAGGCGCGCGCGGCGGCGCGGCCACCGTGCTCACCATCGAACTGCACACCGCATCGGGTTTGAGCCGCGCCAGCGCCACCGTCCTGCGCGACGAGCAGCCGCGGCTGCTGGAGTTCGACGGCATCGATATCGAGACCCCGCTCGAAGGCAATCTGCTGGTCTGCCGCAATCTCGACGTGCCCGGCGTGATCGGGCGCATCGGCACCATTCTCGGCGAGCACGGCGTCAACATCGCCAACTTCGCGCTGGGCCGCGAGCGCACCGGCCCCAAGCCGGTGAAAGCGCTCTCGGTAGTGCAGGTAGATGCGCCGGTCTCAAGCGCGGTGCTGGAGGCGCTGGGCTCGATCGAGGCGCTGCTCGATGCGCGGCTGGTGGTGCTGGCGTAAGAAACCAGTTCACAGTTCTCAGCTTGTTCTCTGCCAGCTCTCGGGCTCATGGTTGGTACGGGAGTCTTTCAAACTGTGAACTAAGAGCTGCGAACTGGTCGCTACTACTGAACGTGGATGTCGCCGGAACCGGTCTCGACGCGTACTTCCGGCCCTCCACCATTCAGCTCTGCGTGCACGTGATGACGTTCAGACGAGGTCTGTATCACCATCTGCTGCGCCGTTGAAATTGTGCCCGACCCGACCGAAGCATCCAGCGTCATCGGCGCATTGCCAGTCGCAAGCTCGATGTTTCCGGATCCTGTCTGCAGCTTCCAGTCGGCGGAAGGAATTCCCGCTGCGCTGATGCCGCCCGAGCCTGTTTGCGCCTTCAGGCTTCCATGCACGCCATTGATGACAATGCTGCCGGAACCTGTCTGCGCTTTGGCGTCGCCCTCGCCGGTGTTTTCGACGGTGATGTTTCCGGAGCCGCTCTCGGCTTTGAATCCGCCTTCGAGGCCCCTGGCCACGATATTTCCGGAGCCGGTTTGGAGCTTCGCGCCCACGCCCACGCCCTCATCGCCAATGTTGCCGGAAGACGACATGGCTTCCAGCACGGCGTCGGCCGGAGCCTCGATTTCGTACTCGATGCTGATGTGGTTCGTGCCCTCCCGGTACGGCCCGCCGCCGATGCGAATGGTGTTCCCGTTCTGTTCAATGGGCGGGTTGGCCGCAATGGCGTGAACCTCGTCGGCGTCGCTCGCGTACTGCGAATGGACCTGCGCATGAATGACCACCTGGTTGGCCGGACCGCGGGTCAGATGGATGTCGCCGGCGGCATTCATTACGTGCAGATCGAGCTTGCCACTGAAAGTCAGAGTGCGATCGAACGTGGCCTCTGTCTGCGCGGGTGCGGGCCGGACGAGCGCGTGCCCCATGCCCGAGAGCATAGCCAAAAGCTCTCCGCCGGAACCGAATGAATTGAGGCTCCCGGAGGTATTCTGCGCGCCAGCCGACGGAACATCAATGTGTATGGCCGGAATATCGATGTGCTGCGCCGGCATGTTGACGTGCACGGCCGGGACATTTATGTGCATAGCGGGAACGTTCACATGCACAGCCGGCCCGTTTATTTGCGTGGCAGGAATGTTCACATGCACAGCAGGCACGTTTATGTGGATGGCGGGAATGTCGACGTGCGTGGGTGCACCCGGCTTGTCTTTCGCTGCGAGACCGGAGCCAAGTCCCGACGCAGCTTTGGGCGCAGCCGCCGGCGCCGGCTCGTTCTGCGGCGGAGCCTGCGCGGCATCGGGCGCGCTTGCGGGCGCCATGGTGATCGGTGCGGCATCAGGATGCGATTGCCCGGCGATCGGCGCTTGCTGTGCTGCCTGGCTCGCAGCCTGCACGCGCAGCAGCGCGGAGGCCGCAAACAGCGCCGCGGGAACCACTACTGCGGCCACAAAAGCGCGCCGGCCGCCAGCAAAAGCCTGGCCAAATGCACGATCGTTGAGCAGGCGCTCGATGCGGCGGGAAAGACTCGAAGGACGGGCCATGGCAACTCCAATCGGGGTTAGGCGCGGCGCGGCCGCGAATTCAAGAAGCACCTGCGCGTACGAGGAACGGCTTTTCGCTTGTTCCAGGCCGGAGCGGTCGCTGATGGCCTCGCCCAATTCCGATAACTTGCGCTTGAGCCACCAACCCAGCGGGCTGAACCACACCACCGCTGCATACAAGCCGGCCAGCAACTGCAGGTAGAAATCGCCCTGGCGGATGTGTGAGCGCTCATGGGCGAGCACGATGCGCAGCTTCTCCTGGTCCCATTCTGCGTAGTCCGCCGGCAGAATGATGGCGGAGCCTATGGTCACCGGCGACGAGACGGCGCGGCTGCAGCGCAGAGCCAGTCCACTGCGATCGAAGGAAACCGGCTCCGCGGCGCACCAGATGCGCAGCGCCGTGGCCAGCCCGTAGAGCAGGCGAAAGAGCAGCGCTCCGGCAACTGCAAGGTAGAGGAGCATAGCGAATGCTGCCGGCGAAAGTTGAAGGCATTCCGGCATCAGCTCGGTCGTGGGCTGAGCGGACGCAATGCCCGGAGCAGAATCGGAGATAGCGGGTGCGGGGAATCTGTCCCCGGGACCGGCAGCGTGAGATCTCTCCGGCACGGACGCTGCCGCATCTGCATTGAATTGCGGGGTTACCGTTGCCGGCGCAGGCTCTGCACTTGCAGCGGCTGGGCGCGCAGCGATGGCCGGCAGCACCAGGGTCGCAGTGGGCCAGCGCGCGGTCAAGGGCAGCCGCAACGGCATGAGCAGCGCCGCGGCCAGGATTACGGTCCACGCGGCCTTCTCGGCCGGCACGTTGCGAACGCGGAAGATGCGCAGCCCGGCCCACACGGCAAGCGCCAGCGCCAGCGCGCGCAGCGCGGAATCAAGGAGTAACTCAGTCATGGCTCGACCTCCTTGTAGATTTTCTTCTTGCTTTTTCCGGGCCCTGAATCGGCTGCCTTCTCCGATGCGGCAATGCGCGCAGCCAGCCGCTGCAGCTCGGCACCCTCCAGCATCTTCGAGTCCACCATCCCCACCAGCAGCGCCTCGACCGAGCCCTCGCAGAACCAGTCCACAATGCGCTTGGCCGCGCGGCCGGCCACGCGTTGCCGCGACTCGGCCGGACGATAAACGAATGTGCGTTGCTCGAGCGAATGCGCCAGGTAGCCTTTTTCCTCCAGCCGCCGAAGCACCGTGCGCACGGTCGAGTCCTTCAGCGGCCGCTCGAGATCCTCGCGTACCTGGTCGGCGGTGACCGAGCCCAGCCGCCAGACGATCGAAAGAATGCCCCGCTCCAGCTCGCCAAGCTCCGCGGGGTCGTGACGGGGTGCGGTGTTACGCGCCATAATGTTACACAGTGTAACACACAGGTAACGTCTGCCGTCAAGTCTTCTTGGAATTTTTTTGTTTAAGAATTCTTTACGATAAAAGTATCAAATTTAGTTTCGGGGCGGCCGTCCATGCATTTTTTCTTCAGAAGGCCACAGACCAGCCCGCAAACTGACCGCTGACAACTGACAACGGACGTGAACTGACCACCGACAACTGCCCTTACCCCATCAGGCCTTTGTGGCCCATCCAACTGCGCAGGTACGAGGCCTGGCCGATGTGATAGGTCTCGTGGATGGCGAGGAAGTTGACGATGCCGCTCACTTTGCCGTCGGCGCTGGGCGGGCCTTGCGTAGCCGGCTGAGACAGCACCTCCTCTTTGACCCTCTCCAGCTCGCCGGCGAGCACGGTCGCGGATTCGCGCCACGCGCTCAGCAGCGCATCGGGCGCTGGATAGGCCGCGTCACTCTCCAGCTTGACTCCGCGCGCGAACAGCCCCAGCCAGGGCAGGTCCCACTGCGAGCCCAGGCGAGCGAGCAGCATCTTGCGCGTCCACACCACATGGCCCACGATCCACGTAATATGGTTCAGGTGATCGCTGGGCCGTTTCAGCCATTCCTGAGGCGACAGGTCTTTCACCGTGTTCTCAAGAAAACCCGTGTTAAAGCGATAGTTCTCAGCGGCGGCGGTGATGACGGCGGGAACGGGCATAGGAACCTCCTGGCTGTTTCCGGAGCTCTGCGGCCGGTCGGCCGCGAGACCGAATATGATGCGAGTATCTCACCTGTCCGGGTCCGGCGAGGCGCGGCAGGTGAGGGAACTGCCTCACGCTTCTGCGCGTAACTGCATTCAGCACGTCAGGAGGAATCCATGCGCCTGATCTACCACAACCTGTTTACGGTTCTCTGGATCGCCTTTTTCGTCTATTGGCAGATCATGGCCATCAGGGTAAAACCCACCCAACGGCTGGAGCCCATCGCTTCGCGCGTGCTGCGCGTGCTTATGTTCGGGGCGGCCATCGCTTTGCTGAGTTTTCCGCCGCCGGGTGCGTGGCTCCGCCTGCGGCTCTGGCCGCAGGGCGCGGTTCCCTTCTGGGCTGGCTTCGCCATCACTTTCGGCGGGCTGCTGGTCTGTGTCTGGGCGCGGGTGCACTTGGGCCGCAATTGGAGCCGCTCGGTCACCATCAAGCGGGACCACGAGCTGATCGTCACCGGCCCCTACGCGATGGTGCGCCACCCCATTTACACGGGCATTCTGACCGGCTTCCTCGGCACCTCGCTGGCCGTAGGCGAAGCTCGCGCGCTGCTGGCGTTCATCCTGGTCGCCATCGCGCTCTGGATCAAGCTGCGCCTCGAAGAGAAGTGGATGCGGGCCCAATTCGGCGCAAAATACGAGGCGTATTCCAACCGCGTGGCGGCGGTAGTACCGTGGACGCTGTGAGTTGCTAGAGCGTGTTTCAAAAATGGTTTACGGGGTATTGCGTTAGGCCCCTCAGGGCTGAAGCCCAGAGCTTTCGGCCCCTATCGGCACGACTAAGCAGTGCCCTGACACGGAATGGATTTTTGAAACACGTTCTCGTACGAGATACCTGAGGTCCAATTCCTTAAAGGTCACACTAAATAACCTCTCTACTGACTATGGAAAAAGATCTGCCGTTGTTCTGCCGCTACGAGCCCAGTTTCTTGATCACGAGCTGATTGAGCAGTGCGGGATTGGCCTGGCCCTTTGAAGCGCGCATCACCTGGCCGACGAAGAAGCCGGCAATTGTCGTTTTGCCGGCGCGGTACTGCTCTAGCTGCCCGGGATTGGCGGTGATCACTTCGTCGATGAGCTTTTCGATGGCCGCGGAATCGGTGATCTGCTGCGGTTTTTCGCGCTCGTAGACGGCGCCGAAGTCCTCACCTTTTTCAAAGCAAATATCGAAGAGCTGTTTCAATTGTCTGGAGCTGATTTTGTTCTCTTCGAGAAGGTCGGCAGCCTGCACGATGCCGGACATCGAAACCGGCGACTGTTCCGGCTCGAGGTTGAGAGCCTTGAGGCGGCCGGCGACCTCGCTGAGCAGTAGGTTGGCCACGCGGCGGGGATTGCGTGCGGTTTTGGCCGCCGCTTCAAAGCGGTCGGCGAATTGGCGGGAAGCAGTGAGTGTGCGCGCGTCCTGCTCGGAGAGATCGTACTCGGCAATCATGCGCTTGCGGCGCGCCTCCGGCATCTCCGGGAGCTCCGCTCTTTTGCGTTCAAGGAATTCTTGCGAGAGCAACAACGGCGGCAAATCGGGTTCGGGAAAATAGCGGTAGTCGTGCGCCTGCTCTTTGGAGCGCATGGAGTCGGTGCGGCCCTCGTTGGCGTTGTAGAGACGCGTCTCCTGGACGACCTGCCCGCCGCTCTCGATCACCTCCACCTGGCGTTCGATTTCGTATTCAAGCGCGGCGCGGATGAAACGGAAGCTGTTCACGTTTTTCACTTCGGCCTTGGCGCCGAAGCGCTCTGCGCCTTTCAGGCGCACGCTCACATTGGCGTCGCAGCGCAGCGAACCTTCTTCCATGTTGCAGTCGGAGACGCCGGTGTAGAGCAGGATCTCTTTGAGGCGCGTGAGATATTCGAAGGCCTCGTCGGAGGTGCGGATGTCGGGCTCGCTGACAATTTCAATCAGAGGCGTCCCGCAGCGGTTGAGGTCGAGATAGGTGCGCGTCGCGGAGTTGGCAAAGCCTTCGTGCAGGCTCTTGCCCGCGTCCTCTTCCATGTGCAGGCGCGTGATGCCGATCCTCTTCATGCTCCCGTCTTCCGTGGGCACATCGATCCAACCGTGCTCGGCGATGGGCTTGTCGTACTGCGAAATCTGGTAGCCCTTGGGCAGGTCGGGATAGAAATAATTTTTGCGCGCGAAGATGGAGCGCTCGCGAACCTCGCAGTTGAGGGCGAGCGCGGCCAGCGCGGCGAGCTCGACCGCTTTTTCGTTGAGTACGGGCAGCGCCCCGGGCAGGCCTAGGCAAACTGCGCAGACGTTGGTGTTCGGCTCGGCGCCGAAGCGGTTGGCGCAGCCGCAAAAAATCTTGGTGGCCGTCAGCAGTTGCACATGCACTTCGAGGCCGATAACCGGCTCGTATTTGGCCAGAATGTCGGGAGAGATGGCGGCGGTTGCCATAGAGGAATTTTAGCGCTGCGGCTGGCTCGCGTCTCCGGGAAGGCAAGCAAATTGCCTCACTCACTGGAGGCAAAAAAGCAACCGCAGATCCTTCGACTCCCTGCGGTCGCTCAGGATGACAGATCGATGATTATCGAAACGCCTACGCCTGCGCGGTCTTAGGCGCGGCGGCCTGTTGCTGCGGCGGAGCCGGCGGTTTCGGCTTTGCAGCGCCTTCCTTCTTGGCCGGCGCCAGAATGGCGTGCAGAATTGTTCCCTCCATGCGCGGCATAAACTCCACCACGCCGGCATCGCCGATGTCCTGGATGAGGCGGTTGATGATGTTGTAGCCCAGTTCGCGGTGGGCCATCTGGCGGCCGCGGAAGCGCAGGCTGGCCTTCACCTTGTCCCCCTCGGTGAGGAAGCGCACGGCCTGGTTTTTCTTGGTCTGGTAGTCGTGCTCGTCGACCGTGACCGAGAACTTGACTTCCTTGATCGTGATGACCTTCTGTTTCTTGCGCGCGGCGCGCTCGCTCTTTTCTTTTTCGTAGAGGTAGCGGCCATAATCCTGAATGCGGCAGACGGGCGGGACGGCGGTGGGCGAAACCTCAACCAGGTCCAGGCCCCGTTCGCGGGCGATTTTCAGCGCCTCGTAAGGCGCCAGGATGCCGAGCTGCTCGCCGTTTTCGTCGATCACCCGGACTTCGCGGGCGCGAATCCGGTCGTTAATGCGGATAAAAGACTTGGCCGAACGTTTGTCGAATGCGATGATGCTCCTCCCAAAATTGCTGTCTGAGCTGCCTGGGAACGGTTTTCGATCCGCCGCGGCCCGACCAGCGCACCCTGAGTATAGCATTGGCTCGGGTTTGCGTGGCATGGGCTGAGAGGCAGGGAACAAGAGGCTTAGGCGACTGCGCAGCCGACGAGATCGCCCTCGGGATCGAGTCCCGTTATGCGCACGCGGAGCGGGCGATTGGCATCGAGCCGGCTATGGATTTCGAGGGGCAGAAAATTGTCTGTGAGCGCCGAGGTTTTGCCTTGGGCGGCTAGCGCCATCGGCGTGTTTAGCGTAATAGCTTCCAGTTCCTGGACGATGAAACGGCTGCGGTGGGTTCGCGTTTTTTCGGCGGCCAGGGCGCGCAGCTCGGCCATGCGCTCATCCACTGCGGCGGCCGGAACGGGGCGCTCGGCGTGGAGCGTAAATCCGCGCGTGCCCGGACGCGGCGAGAACGGAAACAGGTGCAGATAGCCGAAAGGCAGGGCGCGTATAAAGGCCAGCGTTTCTCCGAATTCGGCGTCGGTCTCGCCGGGAAATCCGGCCATGACGTCGGCGCCCAGCGTGAGCTCCGGCCCTGCAGCGCGCTGGAGCGCCGCGACCTTTTCCGCGTAATGCCAGGGACGGTAACGGCGATGCATGCGGCGCAGGATCGCGTCGGAGCCGGACTGCAGGGGCAGATGCGCGTGGCGCGCCAAATGTGAACGAGGGCGCGATGACGATAAAGGCGCTGCGGCGAATTCGGACATTAATCCGATCAGCTCGTCGTCCCAGTCCATGGGCTCAATGGAGCTGAGGCGTAGGCGCGGCAGACGGGTGCGCTCCAGGATTTCGCGGACGAGACTCGCAAAGCTGGACCGCTCCGGCAGATCGCGTCCCCAGCTGCCGAGGTTGATGCCGGAAAGGACCAGCTCGTTTCCGCCCGCGGCGACGAAGTCTTCAACGTGCCTGAGCACGGCGGCGCGGGGCAGGCTACGCGATGAGCCGCGCGTCTGCGGAATGACGCAGAAGGCGCAGCGGTTGGTGCATCCTTCCTGGATCTTGAGGTTGGGCCGCGTCTGTGCGCCGGGCACGATCTGCGCCTCTTCGAGGAAGGAATGGGCGAAACGGTCATCGACCCAGACTCTTGCACCCGACTCGCTCGATGGAGCCAGGAGCGAGGACACGGGAATTATGTCCGCAGCGGGCGGTTGGGCGAGTTCGGCATGTGGCTGGGCAGGTTCGCCGGGCGGCTGCGTGAGATCCAGAATAATCTCCGGCGCGAGCGCCTTGTGGCTGTTGCCCACGACCGCGGAAACGCCGGACATTTGGACCAGCTCCTGCGGGGCGCGCTGGGCGTAGCAGCCGGTAACCACGATTTTTGCCTCGGGATTCCGGCGATGGGCGCGGCGGATGAAGGCGCGGGCGGCGCGGTCGGCCTCCGCGGTTACGCTACAGGTATTCACGATCACTACATCGGCGTCCGGGCTCTGCGGCACGCAGTGCTGCCCCCAGGCGAGCAGGCTTGCGGCGATGGCTTCGCCGTCGGCGCGCGCCGCTCTGCATCCGAAGTGCTCGATGTGGAACCCGGCCATGATCTCAGTTTAATCGCGCAGATGGTTTGCCGGTACGCGCAGGATCCGGGTCCACTTCCGGTCCGCTATACTTGAGAGGAGGCCACGCGCAAGAGAAGCGCATCTTCGCACTCTCCCTCCCGACATCTGACCTTTGCACATGAATCAAAGCGCAAGCGGCAGTTTTGGAACTCCATCCTCGAGAGGCAGAGCCAGCCCGCGTCATATCTTCAGCTTCGTCTATTTCACGTTTGTCTGCTATCTTTCCATCGGCTTGCCGCTGGCAGTGCTCCCGCCCTACGTTCACCTGCGCATGGGCTACAGCGATGTGCTGGCGGGGTTGGTGATCAGCATTCAGTACATCGCCACGCTGGTGAGCCGGCCGTGGGCGGGGCGCATCAGCGATCACCGGGGAGCCAAAGTTTCCGTGCTGTGGGGCATGGCGGCCTGCACGGCCGGTGGCGCGCTGCTCATCGCCGCCGACGCGGTGCAATCGATCCACTGGATCAGTTTCGCCATTCTCGTCGTCAGCCGGCTGTTTCTGGGCGTAGGTGAGAGCCTGGGGTCCACCGGCGCCACGCTGTGGGGCATTACCAGCGCGGGAGCGGAAAACACTGCGCGGGTGATTGGTTTCAACGGCATCAGTACGTATGGAGGTATGGCGCTGGGCGCGCCGCTGGGCGTGGTGCTGGACCGGCAATGGGGATTGGCGTCGATCGGCATCATGACCATCGCGATTGCCGGGGGCAGTTTTCTGCTGGCACTGGGAAAGAAATCGGTGCTGGTCGAGCCAGGCGAACATCTGGGGTTCGGGCACGTGCTGGGGCGCGTGGCTCCGCACGGGATGGGGTTGGCTCTGGGCGGCATCAGCTACAGCGTGCTGGCCACGTTTGTGACACTTTTTTACGCCAGCCGTCACTGGGACGGAGCGGCACTGTGCCTGACCGCGTTTGGAATCGCCTTCATCATCGCGCGCGTGTTTTTCATTCATACCATCGACCACTTCGGCGGATTCCCGGTGGCTCGGGCGTCGCTGCTGGTGGAAGCCTTCGGCACAGTGCTGCTGTGGCGCGCATTTTCGCCTTGGATGGCGCTGGGCGGCGCGGCGGTGTGCGGCTTCGGGTTGTCACTGATTTTTCCGGCGCTGGGCGTGGAAGCGGTGAAGCGTGTGCCGGAGTTCAATCGCGGCACGGCGCTGGGCGTATACACGGCGTTTGCGGACGTTTCGTTCTTCCTGGTGGGGCCGGTGGCCGGGGCGCTGATCGGCTTCTACGGCTACGCCAGCGTGTTTCTCTTCGCGCTGATCAGCATTGTGGCGGCGATGGGGATTGTGCTCGTGCTGCAGCGGCCGCAAGAGGATTGAGCCGCTTTTCGACGCAATGGAAATCGCCGCCTCGCGATATGCCTGCTTCAAAGCAAGGAAGGGAATCAGCACCGAGTTCGCTGCACTGTTACCATGATCCTTGCCGGAGAATCATGCGCGATCATCTGGCCACACTGCTCGACGACTTTCGCCGCCATGGCCGCGACATTGCCGTGGTTCGCTACCAGGGCAACCGGCGGCGGCTGACGACCTACGGCGAGCTGTCGCGCCTGGCGGGGCGCTTCGCAGCGCTGCTGGAACGGCGCGGCATAAGATCGGGCGAGCGCGTACTGCTGTGGGGCGAGAACAGCGCGGAATGGATCGCCAGCTTTTTCGGCTGCATGTTGCGCGGAGTGCTGGCGGTGCCGCTGGATTCGGCGGGATCGGCGGAGTTTGCCGGGCGCGTGGCGGCCGACACCAAGCCCAAACTGGCGCTGGGCGATGCGCGGCTGCTGGAGAAGCTGCCCGGCGACTGGGCGCGGCTGCTGTTTGAAGAGTGGCGCACCGCGTTGCCTGAAGAGGAAGCCGGAGCCGTATCTGACATCTCGCATTCGACGCCGCTGGAGATTCTGTTCACCTCCGGCACCACGGGCGAGCCCAAAGGCATTGTGATCACGCACGGCAACGTGCTGGCCAGCGTCGATCCGATCGAGGACGCGTCGCAGCGCTACATGCGCTACGAATGGCTGGTGCATCCGCTGCGCATCCTGCACACGTTGCCGCTCAGCCACGTTTTCGGCCAGACGATGGGCCTGTGGATTCCACATATTTACCGCGCCGAGCTGCACTTCGAGAGCCGGCTGGCGGCGCCGCGGCTGCTGGAACTCATCCGTCACGAACGCATCTCGGTGCTGGCCAGCGTGCCGCGCGTGCTGGCGCTGCTCAAGACCGATCTGGAAATAGAGCACCCTGGCCTGGCGGAGCGGGCCGATGCGGCGCGCAAGCTCAATCCGTGGCGGCGGTGGTGGCGCTTCCGCAAGGTTCATCGCGAGTTCGGGCTCAAATTCTGGGCGTTCGTTTCCGGCGGGGGCGCGCTGCCGGGGCCGCTGGAGCAGTTCTGGAACGGCCTGGGCCTTGTCTTGGTGCAGGGCTACGGCATGACCGAGACAACCGCATTGATCACGCTCAACCACCCGTTTCACGTGGCCAGCGGGACGATCGGTAAGCCGCTGGCCGGGCGCGAAGTGAAGCTGGGGCCGGACGGCGAAGTGCTGGTGCGCGGGGCCATGATTTCGGGAGCCACGTGGTCGGGTGGGCAGATGCGCGCGCGCGGGAGCGACTGGCTGGCAACTGGCGACATAGCCGAGCGCGCGCCGTCGGGCGAGCTCAAGTTTGTAGGCCGCAAAAGCGAGGTGATTGTGACCGCGGCCGGGCTCAACGTGCATCCCGAAGATATCGAGGCGGTTCTCGAAGAGCAGCCGGGGATTGCCGCCTGTGCGGTAGTGCCGATGGAGACGCCTTCGGGCCCTGAGCCCTGCGCGGTGCTGGCCACCCGCGGCTCCGGCGAGCAGGTTCCGGCGGCCATCGAGAGCGCTAATGCACGGCTGGCCGAATTTCAGCGCATTCGCCGCTGGGTGCTGTACCCGGAGCCGGATCTGCCGCGCACGTCTACGGGCAAGGTGAAGCGCCAGGAAGTGGCAGCGTGGCTCACCCACATTCAGCAGGATGGAGCAAGCGGCGAGCGCGTGGCGACCAGCGGAGCGTTCGGCGCTCAATCCGACTGGCTGCTGACGCTGATCGCGCAAATCTCCGGCGAAACGCCGCCGGGGGTGGGCGACGAGTTGCGCCTGAGCGAAGACTTGCACCTGGACAGCCTGGGCCGCGTGCAACTGGCCGCGGCCATCGAGCAGCGGCTGGGCGTAGTCTCCGGGAGCGGGTTGCTTGAGGAGGTGCAGACGATCGGGGATCTGCGCAAGCTGATTGCCGGCGAGACGAGGGCGGGGACGGGCACGGAGCTTTCGAGCGCAGCGCAGCCATCGTCGGCGCCAGTGACCGAGGCGCGCGAGAGCCAGCCTCCTGCCGCGCCAGCCGAGGCTACACCTTCGCCCTCTGAGGCGGCCACGCTGGCAGCCCGCGCCACGCAACCCAGTCCGGCGCCGCTCCCAAGTCCAGCGCCCAGGCGCGTGCGATTCTTGTATCCCACCTGGCCGTGGTGGAAACCGGTGCAATGGGTCCGGGCGGTGTTCCAGGAGACGATCGCGCGCGCGCTGACCTGGATTCTGGCCGCGCCGCGTGTGGTTACGCCGAAAGATCTGGCAGTTTCCGAGCCGGTGCTGATTGTGGCCAACCACGTGACGGCGTACGATGGACCGCTGGTTCAATACGCGCTCCCTGGGCCTATGCGGCGCCACATGGCCGCCGCCATGCTGGGAGAGATGCTGGAGGACTTGCGCCATGCGCGCAATCCGGAAGACCCGCCGGGGCGCAAGCGTTTCTATCTGTTTGGGCCGCCATCGTACTGGCTGGTCACCGCCCTCTACAACGTATTTCCGCTGCCGAAGGCGAGAGACTTTCAGGCCAGCTTTGCGCACGCCGGGCGCGCGCTCGATCACGGCTACAACGTGATGATTTTTCCTGAAGGCAGGCGTTCGGAATCAGGCCGGCTGGCGCCGTTCCGGCCGGGCATCGGGATTCTGGTGAAAGAGAGCCAGACTGCGGTGCTGCCCGTGGGCCTGCGTGGGCTGGGCTCAATGAAAGTGCGCGGCCGCGGCTGGTTCCGCTCGGGCGAGCTGGAGATTCACGTTGGCGAGCCGATCCGGTTCGCGGCCCGGGACACCGAGAGCGAAATCACTGAGCGCCTGCACGACGAGGTGGCGAAGCTGATATCGGGAACGAATTAGTTCGCGGTGGGCAGTTCAAAGTGGTCGATGACGAGCACGGTGACGGGGCCTTTTTGAGAATCGAGTTTCAGGCCGAGTTGCTCTTGAATTGCGGTGAAGATCGAGGGTCCCGAATCGACGGTTGAAGCGCGGGCGAGCGGACCCGCTGCATCGTCGGGCGCCCATATCAGCGCCAGCCTATAGCTGCCCTGAATTCCGGTTTTATCAGTCAAGCCCTTGCCAAGGCCGCATCGCCCCCATCGCGCACATTCGGCGGGAAATATATTTTCGCCCTTCGTTGCGGGTTAATTACGCCGTTTCGCTATGCTGTGAAGAAACGTTCCCGAGGCGCTCGTGGCCGCTCGAGAATCCGGGGCCCGGCAGGCGCAAAGAAGCGTAGGAAAGTTAAGTTTTCTCGCATGAAACTGCATGTTAATCGCACCCCAAAACGCATCCAAGCATCAGAAAACGAGGAGTTTAATGGCAGAATCCCATGCACCCCCCCCCGGGGGTACCTATGAACCTGAAATCAACACTGCCAGCGCACCTTTCCAAGTGCCATTGCCCTGAGAAGGTCGTTGAGAAGGTCGAAGGTTTCTATACAACTGTTGCGAAAAGCTTTAGGATGAAATCTCGCGCTTTTTGCGGAAACCAACGGATGGATCCTCGCGTTGATGCCGGATTGTTGCATTTGATGGAATGCGCGCGTCAGGTGGCGCAGCACTCCTACGCGCCGTACTCTAACTTCCGCGTGGGCGCGGCGCTGGAGCTCACCAACGGAGAAATCGTGACGGGCACGAATGTGGAGAACGTGAGCCTGGGATTGACCATCTGCGCGGAGCGCGCGGCGCTGGTGCAGGCGGTTTCGCGCTTTGGGCCGGAGATTCGCGTCGCCGCCGCGGCGGTGGTGAATCTGAACCAGGCCGCCAGCCCTCCATGTGGCGCCTGCCGGCAGATGATGGCGGAGTTCATTCTGCCCGAAGCGCCGGTGGCGTGGCCGGCCGCGGATGGAATGCGGACTTTGCCTTTCAGTGAATTGCTGCCGTTGGCGTTTGAGATGAAACTGAAATAAGGCAAGAGTCGGATCTTCATGAAGCAAGTCTCTGAAGCCCAATCCGGAGCCGATCCCCTGCACATGATCGACCTCATCCGCAAGAAGCGCGATGGCGGTGCGCTGGACGCGCGCGAAATCCGATTTCTAACCGAGGGAGCGGCGCACGAGGCCATTCCCGCCGAACAACTCGCCGCGTGGCTGATGGCGGCGTGGATCCGGGGGCTTGAGCTCGACGAGATTCGCGCGCTCACGCTGGCCATGCGTGACTCGGGCGAAAAATTTCCGTCTGCGCGGCTGGGGCGCAAAGCCGTGGACAAGCACTCCTCCGGCGGGGTGGGCGACAAAACGAGTTTTCTTGTTGCCCCGCTGGCCGCAGCCTGCGGCGTGGCTGTGCCCATGATCAGCGGCCGGGCGCTAGGCCACACCGGCGGCACGCTCGACAAGCTGGAGGCAATTCCCGGCTACAGAACCGCGCTCTCGCTGGAGGAATTCGAAGCGGTGCTCATGAAGTGCGGAGCTTCGATTATCGGCCAGACGGACGAACTGGCGCCCGCCGACCGCGTCCTTTATGCGCTGCGCGATCGCACTGGCACGGTGGAGAGCCCGGGGCTTATCTGCGCGTCGATTCTGAGCAAGAAGCTTGCGGCGGGATTGGACGCGCTGGTGCTCGACGTGAAGACCGGCTCGGGCGGGTTCCTGCGCAGCGTGGAAGAATGCGAATTTCTGGCCGCACTGCTGGTGACTGCGGCGGAAGCTGCGGGCACGCGCACCGTGGCGCTGCTCACCGATATGGATCAGCCGCTGGGCTACGCGGCCGGCAATTGGATTGAGCTGGTGGAGGCGGTCGAGCTGCTGCGCGGACAGCGTCGCCCGGATAATGAGGATCTGCGCGAGCTTTCGCTGATTCTCGCAGGATGGATGATTCATCTCGGCGGCCAGGCCGAAACGCCGGAAGCCGGGGTCCCCAGCGGCAGGTCTTCGTCGCCGGGGTGGAAGAACGGTTACCAGCGCGCGGAAAAAGCGTTGATGGATGGGGCGGCGCTGCGCATTTTCTTTGAGATGATTGCGGCGCAGGGCGGCGATGTACGCGTCTTCGACGATCCTGTGGCATTTCACAAGCCGGGTGCAACTCGAATTGTCGACGCGTGGGAGAGCGGCTTTGTGGCCACAATGGATACCACCGCCCTGGGCTGGGCCGTGCAGCGGCTGGGCGCAGGACGCGAGAAGGCAGGCGAGCGGGTCGATCCCCATGCGGGGATTCTCTTTCATGCGCGGCGTGGCGCGCGCGTAGAAGCGGGTGAGCCACTGGCGACCCTGTACGCAACCACGTCCGCGCAGCTTGCTGAGCCGGAGACGATTTTGAAGCGGGCGATTCGCTTCTCCGAAAACCCGCCGAACACAGTGCCGATGGTGAGACGCATCTTTACCAACAGCGATGCGGAGAGATATCTGGAATCGTCCTCCCATCATTAGGTGACTCAACTCAAAAACGTCGCTTCTTCAATCAGCGGCGGCCGTCGATCGAAGTCGCTATACCGAATCCTCCTCGGTCGCACGACGAAATAGGCAATTCCGGGCCAAACTGCAAAATACGCAGCCTGGTATCGTTGGAGCTCTGCGCCCGCCGGTGACCCCGTAGCGAAACCGGGCCATAAATGCGTAAAATGTCTTCGCGATCCAAGAGCATTTTTCCTTTGATTCGATTCCGAATACAGCTCACATCAACGATGCAGCGCGATGAAAAATCGGCTTCTTGCGGATGAAACCGCCCGAGCGCATCGCCATCCAAGCCGGAATTGCTGCTTACCGAAGCGCTATGCGCGATACACTGACCACTGATCACGGACAACTATCACGGTTCAGGAGAATTGCCTTGGGTCGATTTACGGGGATTTTGGGGATTCTCGCGGTTCTGCTGGCGGCCTATCTTGGCTCGACGGACCGCAAACGGATTCGCTGGCGCACTATCGCCTGGGGCCTGGGGCTGCAATTCACGTTTGCGTTCCTGGTGCTGCGCTTCAGCTTCGGACAGCGCGTGATGACGTGGGCCGGAACGGTGGTCACCAATATGCTCTCCGCCACATTCGCGGGCACTGCGGTGCTGTTCGGGCAGCTTGGCCTGCCCAATTCCGGATCGTTTGGCCGCCTGCTGCCGGTCAACCAGGGCGCGATCTTTGCGTTTCAGGTGTTGCCGACGATCATCTTCATCTCAGCATTTTTCGCGGTGCTCTATCACATCGGCCTGATGCAGATCATCATTCGCGGCATGGCCTGGCTGATGCTGAAGACCATGCGTATATCGGGCGCGGAGAGCATGAATGTGGCGGCCAGCATCTTCATGGGGCAGACTGAGGCGCCCCTCACCATCCGACCGTTTCTTTCCAGGGCCACACGCAGCGAATTGATGACCATCATGACCAGTGGCATGGCGCACGTCTCCGGCGGCATCATGGCCATGTACATTGCGCAGGGCGTAGAGGCGCGGCACCTGCTTTCGGCGGTGATCATGACTTCGCCGGGAACCATCCTGATGGCCAAGATGCTGGTGCCCGAAACCGATGTGCCGGACACCGAGGGCAAGGTCGTCATTCCCAAAGACGAGTTGCACCAGGATGAGAACTTCATCGGCTCCATTGCGCGCGGCACCATCGACGGCGGCAAGCTGGCGCTGAACGTGGCCATCATGCTCGTCAGTTTTCTGGCGCTGGTGGCGCTGCTTGACATGCTCCTGGGTTGGGTGCACGGCGGGGTGCATTGGTTCCCGTCGAGCCTGGGCCAGATTCTAGGCTTCATCGGTGCGCCGGTGGCGTGGCTCATCGGCGTGCCATGGCACGACTGTGCGGCCATCGGCAATTTGCTGGGCACCCGCATGGCGCTCAACGAGGTGGTCGCCTACATCGGCCTGGGCGCGCAGAAGGCCACGCTGGCGCCGCGCTCGTTCACGATTGCCACGTTTGCGCTGTGCGGCTTTGCGAATCTCGGTTCGATTGGGATGCAGATCGGCGGCATCGGCGCGCTGGTTCCGGAGCGGCGCAACGACCTGGCGCGGCTGGGCGTGCGCGCCATGCTGGCCGGCACGATGGCCAACCTGATCTCGGCATCGATTGCGGGGATTTTTCTGGGGTGATCGTCGCGCCGTAGCGGCCGTTTATTCGCCGTTCAGTGGAGCAGGATTCTAAGTCCCAATTCCGGGATTTTGAAGGCAGAAACCTTCCTTGCCTCACGAACCAAACCGCGCCACGCTGCGCAGCTTCGCCTTCGCCGCTTCCTCTTCGCGATTGCGCGGCGGTGCAGCTGTCTCAAGCTGGGTGAGCAGCCGCATCGATGCCGCTGCGATCTCATCGACGGCGGTATAAAAAGCGGCCTCGTTTGCCTTCGACGGCTTATTGAAACCGCTCACTTTGCG
>JASHRF010000067.1 GCA_030037545.1 Acidobacteriaceae bacterium
CACCAGCGCCACGGCCACCGTCGCTCCGGCCAATCCCTGCCACACGAGCTTTGCGCGCACCGTCAACCCCAAACTGCGCCGTTGCACCACCTTGATGTAGTCGTCGGCAAAGCCGATGGCGCCGTATGCGAGCGTGGAGAAGACAACGACCCACACAAACGGATTGGCCGGATCGGACCACAGCACCGTGGGCAGCAGAATGGCAATCGAGATCAGTACCCCGCCCATGGTCGGCGTGCCCGTTTTCTTCAGGTGCGACTGCGGCCCGTCCTCGCGCACAAACTGCCCAATCTGGAACTCCCGCAGCTTCTGGATCACGTAAGGCCCGATGAATAGCGCAATCAGCAGCGCCGTGAGCGAGGCAAACGCGGTGCGGAACGTGAGGTAGCGGAAGATCCGGAACGGGTGAAAGAACGGAAACAGCTTTTCGTAGAGCAGCCAGTAAAGCAAGGAGCCTCCCAAGCCGGGTTGGGCGGGGTTTAGTTCGATTTTACAGGGACGGCGTGAAACCGCCGCGCCCCCAATGAATTAAATCGGCTCTTCCATCCTCGAGAGGTCCTTACCCCCTAAGTGATGTCCGGATCTCGAGCCAGCCATCAAGGTCTGCAGGATCCGATATCTGCAGGATCCGATAATAGAGAAACTATGGCGCTGGATTGGGACAACGGCGCGCTGGCCGAAGGACTGGCGTGCTATCGAAATCGCGAATTCTTCCTCGCGCACGAGCATTGGGAGAGCGTATGGCTGTGCTCGGCAGAACCCGAAAAAACATTTCTCCAGGCGCTGATCCAGATCACGGCTGCGTTTCATCATTGGCAGCGGAAAAATCGCGGCGGCACGGCTTCGCTGCTGAACGGCGCTTTGCGCCGCCTCGAACCCTATCCCGCGGAGTTCGGCGGCGTGGCCGTCGAGCCGCTCCGGCAAAGTATCCGTGCATGGCGACGGTTGCTCGAGGCCGAGGAGTCGGCGCCATCGCTGTCCTACCCGACAATCCGCTGAAACCGCGACGCGTTGCGATGCTTGGTTGGTTGCATCCATCCCAGTTCTGATGCTGGTTTTGTCCACGTGATGGACGCAAGCACGGTGGTGCGAGTGCGCCAGTCAGCGCAGGATTTTGAAAGCGGATTTTGCATTGGGCAGCGCGCCGAAATCCATGTCCAGGCCCACGGCCAGCTTGGCCGCATCCGACATTTTAGCCGGAGACCAGGGCGGATCGAAAACGATTTCCACGCGTACCTCGCGCACTTCAGGCAGCCGCGCCAGCTTGTACTCGATCTCGCGCTTGATCACATCGCTCATCGAGCAACCCGGCGCAGTCAGCGTCATGCGCAATTCAATGCGCTTGCCGCCGTCCGCGGGTGCGATGCTGAGGCTATAAATCAGGCCCAGGTCGACGATGTTGACCGGGATCTCTGGATCGCGCACCGTCTTCAACTGCCCCCAGATCATCTCTTCGCGCAGTTCGCCCGTCTTTTCACTCTCCGCAGCGTTCCGATTCTGAGTGCCAGTCTCGCTCACCGTTTCCTTGTGTCCTTGATCCCTTGTTCTCCCGGTCCTGCTTCATCTACTCCGTCGAGACCGCTTCCTGCTTGCCGTCGAGCGCGGATTGCAGCGTGTGCCAGGCCAGGGTGGCGCACTTGACGCGCGCCGGAAATTTCCTGACGCCTGCAAAGACCGCCAGCTTGCCCAGTTCATCGCCGTTGCCGGCCTCGCCCGTCACCATGCGATGAAATCCTTCGAAGAGCTTTTCCGCCTCAGCTTTGGTCTTGCCCTTTACAAGCTGCGTCATCATCGACGCCGACGCCTTGGAAATGGCGCAGCCCGCGCCCTGAAATCCGATGTCGCGAATGGCATTGCCTTCGAGATCCAGGAACACGGTATAACGATCGCCGCACAGCGGGTTATAGCCCTCGGCCGTGTGGTTGGTGGTTGCAGGCCGGCGAAAATTACGCGGCGCTTTGCTGTGCTCCAGGATCACTTCCTGGTAGAGCTCGTTCAGCTCCGTCATCCCAGCACCTCGCGCGCTTTGAGAATGCCGGCTACCAGCGCGTCCACTTCTTCGCGCGTGTTGTACACGGCGAAGGAAGCGCGCGCCGTGGCGGCTACGCCGTAGCGCTCCATCACCGGCTGCGCGCAGTGATGGCCGGTGCGGATCGCAATTCCCTCCTGATCGAGAACCGTGCCCAGATCGTGGGGATGAATATCGCCGACCAGAAACGAGAGCACGCCGGCGCGATGCGGCGCGGTTCCGATCAGGCGCACGCCGTCGATGGCGCTGACTCGCTCGGTTGCGTATGCCAGCAGATCCTGGCCGTGCGCAGCCACGCGATCCATGCCCAGCGCCATCACGTAATCCAGCGCCGCGCCGAGGCCAATGGCGCCGGCAATGTCGGGCGTGCCGGCTTCGAACTTGTAGGGCGGCACGTTGTAGGTTGTCTTCTCAAATGTGACCGAGCGGATCATATCGCCGCCGCCCTGGTAGGGGGGCATGGCTTCGAGCAGCCCGGTCTTGCCATACAGCACGCCGCTGCCCGTGGGTCCATAGACCTTGTGGCCGGAGAACGCGTAGAAGTCGCAATCCAGCGCCTGCACATCGACGGGCAGGTGCGGCACCGCCTGCGCGCCATCCACAAGCACCGGCACGCTGCGGCGATGGGCAATCTCGATGATGCGCCGCACGGGGTTGATCGTACCTAGTGCGTTTGACACGTGGGCCACGGCCACCAGGCGCGTGCGCGGTCCCATCAGCTTTTCAAATTCCTCCAGCCGCAGCTCGCCGCTATCGTCGATGGGAGCGACCCGCAGTCGCGCGCCATTTTGTTCGCACAAAATCTGCCACGGCACAATGTCGGAATGGTGCTCCATGGCGGTGATCAGGATTTCGTCTCCCGCGCCCACATGCTCGCTTCCGTAGGCCTGAGCGACCAGATTGATAGCTTCCGTGGCGCCGCGCACAAAGACGATTTGGCGCGCGCTGGGGGCGTTGATGAAGCGCCGCACCGTCTCCCGTGCCGCATCGTGCGCTTCCGTGGCGCGCACGCTCAATGCGTGAACACCGCGATGAATGTTGGCGTTGTCATGCTCGTAATAATGCACGATGGCATCGATCACGGCGCGTGGTTTTTGCGAAGTAGCCGCGTTATCGAGATACACCAGCTTCCTGCCGTGGATGCGTTCGCTGAGAATGGGGAAATCCAGGCGAATCCGCTCCACATCCAGAGCGCGGGAAACATGAGGCTGCCCTTCGCCATCATGCAGAGCCTCCAGGCCGGTCCGATGTATCGCGGCGCTCATCCCACTTCCTCCCAGCTCTGCGCCACTTCTGTTTCGCTTTCGATGGCCTCACGCCGCTTCGAGCTGTGGCGCGCGGCCATCTCGCCCAGCCGCTCGCGAATCAGCGTCTCAACAAACTCGCGCGCCGGCGCTTCCTTCATGCGGTCCAGGCACTCGGCCGCAAACGCATGGAGCAGCAGGTTGCGGGCCTCGGACTCAGCAAGCCCGCGCGAGCGCAGATAAAACAGCGCTTCCTCTTCGATCTGTCCGATGGTGGCGCCATGCGTGCACTTCACGTCGTCGGCGTGAATCTCAAGCTGCGGCTTGGTGTCGATGCGCGCGTCGTCGCTCAGCAGCAGGTTGCGATTGGTCTGTTTGGCGTCAGTGTGCTGCGCGTCCTTGTGCACCACGATGCGGCCGTGAAACACGCCGCGCGCGCGCTCGTCCAGAATGCCGTTGTAAAACTGGCGGCTGCTGCAGTCGGGTTGCGCGTGTTCGACGAGCATGTAATTGTCGAGATGCTGCTGGCCCGCGCCCACGAAGAGGCCATTGATGAGGCACTCCGCGCCCGCGCCGGCCAGCACCGGGTGCACGTTGTTACGCACCAGGCCGCCGCCCAGCAGAATTGAATGCGAGTGGACGTTGGCGCCGCGCTCCTGCTGCAAACGCAAAGTGGAGATGTTGAAGGCGTCGAGATTTTCGCGCTCGACCAGGTAATGCGAAACCACCGCATCCTGTCCGGCCACCAGCTCGGTGACGGAATTCGAAAAGGCCTGGCCGCTGCCCAGCGAAACGTAATCCTCGACGACCGCAACGCGGCTGGTTGCTTCGGCGACGATCAGAGTGCGCGGATGGGTCATTACCGGCGCCCCATTGCTGGCGGTCACGTAGAGGAGATGCACGGGCCGATCAATCGCTGCGCCACGCCGCGTGCGCACCAGCGCTCCATCTTCCCAGAGCCCGGTGTTCAGGGCCACAAAGGCATCGCGCTCGCGATCCGCATAGCGGCCCAAGTGAGCTTCGAGGTTTTCGTTCGTCAACGCCTCCGACAGATTGATGACTTCGATTCCGTCCGGCAGCGCTTCGAGCTCCGAAAGCTCAGGAGCAAAACGTCCATTCACAAATACCAGCCGGCAGAGCGCGCCGTCGATGCGACACGCAGCGATGTCTTGAATGGTGACGGGGTTTGCGACCGCCGCAAGGGCGGCGCGTCGGAAAGGAATTCGCTCCAGCGCGGCAACATTCGTGAAGCGCCAATCTTCGTCGTGAGTTGTGGGCAGGCCCTGGGCGCGAAACTCGTGCCAAGCCTGGTCGCGCATGCGCTGCAACCATGCTGGCTCCTTGAGCCGCTGCGCGCGCAGGTCACCGTGCGCCTCCACATATTGATCAAGCTGCCTGACTGCCGTAGCCATCGTTTCTGTCTCGATCCTCATCGTCACGCCGGCACCTGGTCCGGTTCAGCCCAGCCGTACCCCTTTTCTTCTAGCTCGAGCGCCAGCTCCGGCCCGCCGGAACGCACGATTTTGCCATCCACCAGGACGTGCACAAAATGGGGCGTAATGTAGTTCAGCAGGCGCTGATAATGCGTGATCACCAGGAATGAGCGCTCCGGGCTGCGCAGCGCGTTCACGCCCTGGGCCACAATGCGCAACGCGTCGATGTCCAGTCCCGAGTCGGTCTCGTCGAGAATCGCGAGCTTCGGTTGCAGCATGGCCATCTGCAGAATCTCGTTGCGCTTTTTCTCGCCGCCGGAGAAGCCCTCGTTGAGCGAGCGGTTCATCAGCGCTCCGTCCATCTCCAGCAATTTCACCTTTTCGCGGAAAAGGGGGAGAAAGTCCATGGCGTCCAGCTCGTCCTGGCCGCGATATTTGCGAATGGCGTTCATGGCCGAACGCAGAAAATATGCGTTGCCGATGCCGGGAATTTCGACGGGATACTGGAATGCCAGGAAAACGCCTTCGCAGGCCGCATCTTCCGGCTTCATAGCCAGCAGGTCCTTGCCGTCGTAAAGGGCCTCGCCGGCAGTTACTTCGAAGCTCTCGCGGCGCGCCAGAACAGCGGCCAGCGTGCTTTTGCCCGAGCCGTTGGGGCCCATGATCGAATGCACTTCGCCGGGATTCATGGTCAGGTCCACGCCCTTGAGGATTTCGTGGCCATCGACCGACGCGTGCAGGTTTTTGATTTCCAAAAGACTCATTCGATCCTCTCAGTTTTAAGCTTTCAGCTCTCAGCTTTAGGTTCTCTTTCGGCGATACGCGGAGCGTCGCGCGAGGCAACTGAAGGCTGATAGCCAGTAGCTGACCGCTGAAAGCTATGAGCTACGTTTCGCCGCTTTACCCGACGCTGCCTTCCAGGCTAACGCCCAGCAACTTCTGCGCTTCCACTGCGAACTCCATGGGCAGCTCGCGAAAGACGGTCTTGCAGAATCCATTCACGATCATCGACACCGCGTCCTCGGTCTTGAGGCCGCGCTGGCGCAGGTAGAAAAGCTGGTTCTCACCAATCTTCGACGTCGAAGCCTCGTGCTCCATGCGCGCCGTGGAGTTGCGCACGTCGATGTACGGAAACGTGTGCGCTCCGCAGCGGTCGCCGATCAGCAGCGAGTCGCATTGCGTGTAGTTGCGTGCGCCGGTGGCGCCCTTCATGATCTTTACCTGTCCGCGATAAGTGTTCTGCCCGTACCCGGCCGAGATCCCCTTGGACACGATGGTGGAGCGCGTGTTCTTGCCGATGTGTATCATCTTCGTGCCCGTATCGGCCTGCTGGCGATTGTTGGTGAGCGCCACGGAATAAAACTCGCCCACCGAGTTGTCGCCCTGCAGGATGCAGCCTGGATACTTCCACGTAATCGCTGAGCCGGTTTCCACTTGCGTCCACGAAATCTTAGAGTTCACACCAAGGCACTTGCCGCGCTTGGTAACGAAGTTGTAGATTCCGCCGCGGCCTTCCTTATCGCCGGGATACCAGTTCTGCACGGTGGAGTACTTGATGGTGGCATTGTCGAGCGCGACCAGCTCCACCACCGCGGCGTGCAACTGGTTCTCGTCGCGGATGGGCGCCGTGCAGCCCTCCAGATAGCTCACGTATGCGCCCTCGTCGGCCACGATCAGCGTGCGCTCAAATTGCCCGGTCTCTGCCGCGTTAATGCGGAAATAAGTAGAAAGCTCCATGGGGCAGCGCACGCCCTTGGGCACGTAGACAAACGAGCCGTCAGTAAATACCGCCGCGTTGAGGGCCGCGAAAAAGTTGTCGGTATGCGGCACCACGGTGCCCAGGTACTTCTTCACCAGGTCGGGATGGTTCTTGACCGCGTCGGAAAACGAGCAGAAGATCACGCCCATCTCTGCCAGCTTGCCCTTGAACGTGGTGGCAACGGAAACGCTGTCGAAGACCGCGTCCACGGCCACGCCGGCCAGCCGCTTCTGTTCCTCCAGCGGAATGCCCAGCTTCTCGTAGGTGCGCAAAATCTCCGGGTCGATGGCATCCAGCGAGTCGACCACCGGCCGCTGCTTGGGCGCCGAGTAGTAGACGATGTCCTGGTAGTCGATGGGACCGTATTTGACATTGGCCCACTCCGGCTCGCCCTGCTCGCGCTCCACGCTCATCCAGTGGCGCAGAGCCTTCAGACGCCAGTCCAACATCCATTCGGGCTCGCCCTTGCGTTCCGAGATCAGTCGCACAATGGCTTCGTTCAACCCCTTGGGCACGCGGTCTTCGTCGATTTTGGTGACGAATCCCCATTTGTACTCCTGCTGGGCTAGCTCCCGGATTGTTTCTACGCTGGCGCTCATCCTTTGGTCCCTTCCCGCCGTGCTGTGCGGCACCTACGCCATTGGAAATTCTTGGCTTTCCGCCATTCCACAATATAGGACTTAATTGGTCCTATTTGATTCTAGTGTACTCCTGGGGAGAGGCTGTTTCAACCTCGGGATGGGAAAAAATTCGGCCCATCCGGAGGGCCGCTTGCGGGAAATCAAAAACGGGCTCGAAGCATCGAGTTGCCGGCCATGTGCCACCGGGGCCGCTGCGTCAGCGTGGAGCGTGGGAACCTACAATCCGTGGGCCGCGCATGGGTGAGGTTTCGAAGTCGTCATCTACAGAATATGCGGGAACGCCGTTAGACTGTGAAGCGGAGCGGAACCTGTAAGCCGGCGCGCTCCGAGCCGGAAGCATGATGCCGCATTGCCCGATGAAATTCCGTTACGTGCGCGGATGGCTGCCGGCGCGTGTGCGCATTCTCGACATCGGGTGCGGCAACGGCTCGCCCTCGGTGACCAAGCGCTGGTTTCCGGGCTGCCACTACGCCGGCGCGGATATCCAACGCTACAACCTCAGCGAGGCCGACCTGACCGCGCTGGACGCCTACTTTCCGCTGGGCACGGACGGGTCGGGCTATAACGCGATTCCCGAAGCGAGCTACGATTTCGTGATCCTGAATCACGTGATCGAGCACATGGCCGATCCCAAGCCGACCGTGGCGGAGCTCTGCGCCAAACTCAGCCCAGGTGGATACATCTGGATCGCATTTCCCTCCCAGCGCAGCCTGAGTCTGCCCCATTCCATCGACGAGACGCTGAACTTCTACGACGATCCCACGCACGTGTATGTGCCCGACGTCGAGGAGATCGCGAATCTGGTGCGGGAAAACGGAGTGCTGGTGCTCCACGCCGGACGCTCGCGCGAAGGATTCCTGACCACGGTGGCCGATGTGTTCAAGCTCGGCAAAAGGCTGATGAAAAAGCTGGTAACCGGCAAATTCTCCGGCCGAGGCATGTGGTACATCCTCGGCTTTGAAGACCATGTGTTTGGGAAAAAGCCCGATAGCGAGTCAGCAAGTCGGCGAGCCAGCAAGTCAGCGTGAGCCGGCGAAGCCCCTTGGGAACGGAGAAGCGATGATTCTAGATTTTGCCGCTGAGTTACTGGCTCGCTGACTCGCTTCTCACGGCCGGTCGTAAAACCGGAAGAACAAACTCGGCTTCGATACTGGCTCCGCGCGCGCCACCAGCGCCGCGACCTGCGCGTCGCTCAAAGGTGTAAACGCCCGTGCCAGGTTCACGTTTTCCTCGAGCTGCGCAATCGAATCGCAGCCCACGATCACCGTACTCACCGGCCGTGAGAGCGTGTAGTACATGGCTTCGCGCATGGTGAGCGTGCCCGGCGTGGGCGCCAGCACCATGCCTTCCCACATTTTTTTCTGCACCTCGACGGGCTGTGGCATCCACGTGGAGAGCAACCGTCCGCGGCCGGGAATCTTCATCCCGATGATGCCCATCTCCCGCTCCACGGCCATGGGCAACAGCGCCTGGTTGAAGCTGTAGTGATGCGGATCGGCGGCGTTCAGGGCCATCAAAATCGTGTCGAAGGGATAGCGGCGAATGCCCTCCATCAGCGCCTCGGGCCGGTAATGACCGGTGATGCCCAGGCAGCGTACCACCTTCTGCTCCTTCATGGCGATGAGCGCTTCCATGGCGCCGTCCTTGGCGAAGACCTCGTCGATATCGGTCATCGTCCCAATGTCGTGCAGTTGCCACAGGTCCACGTGATCGGTCTCGAGAAGCTGGAGCGATTTCTCGATCATGCGCATAGAGCCGTCGCGCGTGCGCTCCTTGGTCTTGGTAGCGAGAAAGGCCTCATTGCGCCGATGGGCCATCACGCGGCCCACATACTGCTCGCTCCAGCGCGCTGGCCCGCCGTAGATCGATGAAGTGTCGAGGTAATTCACGCCCAGATCGAGCGCGCGCTCCACGATGGGCACGGCCACGTCGAAGTTGTTGGGCTTCTCAAGCGCGGCTTGCCCGCCCAGCGAGAAGATGCCGACCTTGTAACCGGTTTTGCCCAGGTTGCGCGTGGGCATGGCCGTGGGCGTCACCGGATTCGAAGGCAGCGGCGCCATGGTCCGCTTGGTGTCGGCCCAGGCCGCGGGCGCCAGCAGCGCCGCCGTGGCTACGCCTCCGGCCCTCAAGAATTCACGCCGTCCCGGTTTGCGCAAGGAATCTTTCTCTAAATCGCTCATCGCACGCCTCCCAATCATAGAGATCGCCTGGTAAGCGATGATAAATCCAAACCCCGCGCGGAAGACAGGAACGTGCCCCTACGACCGGGAATACGACCGGGAAATGCAGGCTGGGGGTGCGATCAATTGTAGGCGGAGGCTACATGGGCTAGATCCTCGCCGTCTGTCGAGCGGGGTCGAAGCCAGGATCGAGCGCCTTCGCCAGGCGATAGCTAGCCATGACAGTCTGCAGGTCCTGGAACGCCGCCCCGGCCTTGAGATTCGGCCGGTGAGCCGTGCTACCGTCCCCGGCGACAGCACATGGCAATTTCACTTCGGCGACAGTCTCTCTGGAATCGCCCGCTCTCAGCGACTCCGCTTGGCAGCCAATCGAGGCCTGATCTGCCTTCTGTGTGGTAGTGCTCAAGCCCCTTGCTGCAAAATTTTTCTGTCTAGAAATGCTTTAGATTCATACACGTATAAAATTATTCTCTTATATGAGTGCAATATGCTCATATTTTATGAATCGTTTGTGCTATAGTTTTATCAGATCAGGTGAGCGCTGGAGCGGGTTTCACCCGGCCAGCCGCCTTATCAAATTTTTGGATGCATCAGGAGGATCGTTATGGCAATCACCCGCTGGGACCCTTTTCGTGAAGTCGTTGCTTTGCAGAACCGTATGAACTCGCTTTTCCGTGACATGAACGAAGACAGCGGACCGGTGACCACCGCTGCGTTCACGCCCGCTGCCGACATCTACGAGGATGACAAGAAAATCGCCATCAAGCTCGAGGTGCCGGGCATCGACGAAAAGGACCTGGATGTCAGCGTGGAGAACAACACGCTCACCATTAAAGGTGAGCGCAAGTTCGAAAAGGAAGAGAAGGAAGAGAATTTCCATCGCGTGGAGCGGCGCTACGGCAGCTTCTTCCGCGCTTTCACTCTGCCCTCCACCGTTGACACCGAGCACGTATCCGCCAACTACCAGAACGGCGTGCTGAAGCTGGAACTGAAGAAGAAGCCCGAAGCCCAGCCCAAGCAGATCAAGGTAAACGTGGAGAAAGGAAAACCGCTGGCGGCGTAAGAAGCCAGATTTCAGCCGTCAGCTTTCAGCTTGCAGTTGTGTGTGCTGAAGCTGGCGACACGGATTCAAACGCGCCGGGGTGGCTCATCGCCTCCCGGCGCATCCATTTTTGCCAAAGTGATTCGAGAGCATGGACTTTTCCTTCGCGCAGGAACAAGCTGAAAGCTGAGAGCTAATGGCTGACAGCTAGGAGTTTTTATGGCCATACGTTGGGACAAATTCACCGTCAAATCGCAGCAGGCGATGCAGCAGGCGCAGACCCGCGCTACCGAGCTCGGCAACCCCGAGATCCAGCCCATCCATCTCCTGCTCGCCCTCATCGAGGACCGCGAGGGCGTGATCCCTGCCGTGCTCGAAAAAATCGGTGTCCCCGCCGAACGGCTGGAGAGCGATCTGCATGCAATCGAGGAAAAGCTGCCCCGCGTGGCCGGAGCCGACGCCCAGCCGGCCCTCAGCCAGGCGCTCAACCGCGCCCTCGACCAGGCTTTCAAGGAAGCCGCGAACTTCAAAGACGAATACGTTTCCACGGAGCATTTGTTGCTCGGCATCGCGCACCTCAAAGGCGACGCTGCCCGCGACGCGCTTTCCGCCGCTGGCGCTACTCACGAAACGATTCTCAAAGCCCTCACCGCCGTGCGCGGGTCACAGCGCGTCACCGATCAGAATCCAGAAGCCAAGTTCCAGGCCCTGGAAAAATACGCCAAGGACCTCACTGAGCTAGCGCGCCGCGGCAAGCTCGATCCCGTTATTGGCCGCGACGAGGAGATTCGCCGCGTTATCCAGGTGCTCAGCCGCCGCACCAAGAACAATCCCGTTCTCATCGGCGAGCCCGGCGTAGGCAAAACCGCCATCGTCGAAGGACTCGCCCGCCGCATTGTCTCCGGCGACGCGCCCGAAAGCCTGCGCGAGAAGCGCGTCATCGCCCTCGACCTCGGATCGATGCTGGCCGGCGCGAAATATCGCGGCGAGTTCGAAGACCGGCTCAAAGCCGTGCTCAAGGAAATCGAAGAATCGAACGGGCAAATCATTTTGTTTATCGACGAGCTGCACACGCTGGTGGGCGCCGGAGCGGCCGAGGGCGCCATCGACGCCAGCAACATGCTCAAGCCCGCCCTGGCCCGCGGCGAGCTGCGCGCCATCGGCGCCACCACCCTCAACGAGTACCGCAAATACATCGAGAAGGACGCCGCTCTTGAGCGCCGCTTCCAGATCGTCTTCGTGGGCGAGCCCAACGTCGAAGACACCATCGCGATCCTGCGCGGCCTCAAAGAGCGCTACGAATCGCACCACAACGTGCGCATCAAGGACTCGGCCATCGTGGCCGCGGCCACGCTCGCGCACCGCTACATCAGCGACCGCTTCCTGCCCGACAAGGCCATCGACCTGGTTGACGAAGCCGCCGCCTCGCTGGCCATTCAAATTGGTTCCGTGCCTACGGAAATCGATCAGCTCGAGCGCCAGGCTACCTCGCTTGAAATCGAGCGCGCCGCCCTCAAGCGCGAAACCGATCCCAACAGCCGCGAGCGCCGCGAAGCCGTGGAGCGCGAAGTCGCAGCTCTGCGCGAGCAGATTACGGCTCTCCGCGCCCGTTGGACCAAAGAGCGCGAAGCCATCAATCGCATCGGCGATCTGAAAAAGAAAATCGAAGCTCTGCGCTTCGAAGCCGAGGAGCAGACCCGCCGCGGCCAGCTTGATCGCGCCGCGCAAATCCAGTATGGAGACCTGCCAAAGCTCGAGCGCGAATTGAAAGAGCTGAACGCGCTGCAGGACGTCGCCGGCCAGTCCAACGGCGCCGCGCGCATGTTGAAAGAAGAGGTGGACGAGGAAGACATTGCGAAAATCGTCAGCAAGTGGACCGGCATCCCCGTCAGCCGCATGTTGGAGGGCGAGGTGAAAAAGCTCGTGCAGATGGAAGACCGCCTGCGCGAGCGCGTGGTCGGCCAGGACGAAGCGCTCTCCATCGTCGCCAACGCCATTCGCCGCTCTCGCGCCGGCTTGAGCGATCCCAAGCGCCCCATCGGTTCTTTTATTTTTCTCGGGCCCACAGGCGTAGGCAAAACCGAAACCGCGCGCGCCCTCGCCGAATTCCTCTTCGACGACGAGCACAACATGATTCGCATCGACATGAGCGAGTACATGGAAAAGCACGCCGTGGCGCGGCTCATCGGCGCACCTCCGGGATACATTGGCTACGACGAAGGCGGCCAGTTAACTGAGGCCGTGCGCCGCCGTCCCTATGCCGTCATTCTGTTCGACGAAATTGAAAAAGCACACCCTGACGTCTTTAACATTCTCTTGCAGGTGATGGACGATGGCCGCCTCACCGACGCCAAGGGCCGCACTGTCGATTTCAAAAACACGGTGCTCATTATGACTTCGAACCTGGGCGCCGCGTTCCTCTCCGCCGACGCGCTCAAGAGCGAGCATGATTTCGACCGCGCCCGCGAATCCGTCATGCGCGTAGTCCGCGATCACTTCCGCCCTGAGTTCCTCAACCGGGTAGACGACATCGTGCTCTTCCGCCCGCTCGGCCCCGCGCAGATGAGCCAGATTCTGGACCTGCGTCTCAACGAACTGCGGCGCCTGCTCGAAGACCGCGCCATCTCGCTGGAGCTCACGGAGCCGGCGCGTCAGCTCATCCTGGCCTCCGGCTCCGACGCGGCGTACGGCGCGCGCCCGCTCAAGCGCGCGTTACAGCGCATGATCCAGGACCCGCTGGCCATGAAGATTCTCGACGGCGAAATCCTGCGCGGCGCGCACGTGCGAATCGACGTAGACCGCAACAGTAACCAGTTGCGCTTCGAGCCCATGGGGCGGGAAGCCATGGCGTAGTTTGTGCTGGCAGTTCATCGCCGCCGGCATCCTGTAATTGAATGAGCTGGCAACCGTGCGCCAGGGTCAGATGGCGTAATCGGCCTCAGGCACGCTGACTGTTTGCGGGACGGCGCGCCCTCCCGCAAGCCATTTCTCGCCGGCCAGGTAAAACGGAATCCAAAGCAGGCTGGCCGGGCACATCCACGCCGTCGTGTTGGGCCGGTAGCATAGTTCGACAGCTTCCTGCACCGCCAGATACATCAGCATGACGTAAAACGAGCGGTAGGCGCGGCCTGCAGCCAAGCGCATCACTGCGGGCAGAATCAGAACAAAGTCGTGAAACCAGCAGTATGGTGAGCTGGCAACGGAGACGATCAGCAAGAACGGCAGATGCTCGCCCCAATCCCACTCTCTGCCGTGGCGCGCCCAATACCAGGCAAACCATGCCAGCCCAACCAGGCAGGGGAGAAATTGCAGCCACTGATGCTGGACGCCGAAGATCAGCCGCAGCACGCCGCCGATGCCGCAGGAAATTTCCAGAGCCGCCTTCACGCTGCTGCTCAGGTAATGGACCGAGTTAGCGTTGCCGGCGATAGCCACAGCGATCGCCGTGCCGTACGACAGCATCGCTCCAGCCAGCATGCTCCACACTCTGTTTTGCACCGCCCAAAGCAAAATCGCCAAAAATACCAGATAAAGCAAATGCGGTTTGGCGCCCAGTCCCCAGAGCACGACACCTGCCCAAAAGTACTTCTTACTCCGCGTAAGCCATAGAAAAGCTGTCAACGCCAACAACATCAGCGGCGTTACCTGGCCGAGAAACTCAACTACGCCCATTACGATAAAAGAAGCGCATACCAGCAAGGCAACCCACCAGCGCCGCGCCGCGCCCCCGTAGTAGCGCCACAACGCCACTGCCGCGCCACAATCGATCGCCAACGAAATGGCAAACCAGATGGAGCGCGAACGGCCCATCGGCGCCATCGCTGCCAATGCCAGCAAAGGCATGCTCCAGGGCGGAGTAAAAGTGGTCATGGGAATGGTGTAATTCCAACCCTGCGCCTTTTCCATCGCAAAAATTGCACTGGTTGCATAAGGATCGGCGCCGGCCAGATAGAGCTTGCCGGAAACCCAGTAGCAAATAAAGTCGTAGAGATACCGTGGCGCCCAAAGCAACGGTAGCCGCAGATATATCAGCCGCGCCAGGCATATAAGGATAAAGGGCAGTTTCAACTCCGTGCTCTTGCGGAGTTCTGCGGTGCTTTTCGTCACAGTTTGGTTCATCGATTGCACGCCTTCCCCCATTGCGCCTATTGCCGCAACTCCACCAGCGTAGCCCCTTGTCCCCCCTCGTTCTGCGGCGCTTCGGCGATTCCCGCCACGTGCGGATGGTTCTTCAAAAACTCCCGCACCCCGCGGCGCAAAATCCCCGCACCATGCCCATGAATCACGCGCACCCGCGGCAGTCCGGCCAAAAACGCCCGGTCCAGATACTTCTCCAACTCCTCCGTTGCCTCATCCACCGTACACCCGATCAGGTTGATCTCGATGCGCATGTCGTCGGTGTTTGCGCTGGTTACCGACACGTGCACATTCTTCTGCTGCCGCGCGGCCGCGAGAGGGTTTTCCTTATTCGGCCCGGAATCCCCTCCAAGATGTGAAGGCTCCGAGAGCTCGTCGCGGCGGACCCGCATTTTGATCGGACCCAGCGCCACCTCGAACACATCCTTCTCAATCTCCCGCTGCACCACTGCAATCTTGTTCATCGACTTGATGCGCACCTGGTCGCCGGGCGCAATGTGCCGCAGCAAATGCGGCTGCGCGTTGGCGTCGCCCTGGTCCGCGCCGGTGCGGTGCGCAACCACCGTCTGGTTAAAGCTCTCCTGAAACTCGCGCCGCAGCCGGTTGATTCTCCGCTCGGCTTCTTTCGACAGCTTTTGCCGCGCCGCGCGATCCTCGATAGCGCGCACGTTCTCGCGCATCTGAAACTCGAAGTCCTTGAGCAGCGACGCCAGCTTTGCTTCCAGCTCCCGCGTGCGGTTGCGCAGCTCCACATCGCCCTCGCGCGCCAGCTTCGCCCGCTCCTGGTTCAGCGCGTACTGTTGCTCGCGCGCCGCCTTGCGCTCTACTTCAATCTGCGCCAGCTCGTTGTGCAACCGGCCGAGAAACTTCGCCACGTCCGCCTGCTGCGACCCCAGCCGCTTCCGCGCTTCGGCAATGATGGCGTGATTCAGCCCCAATCGCTCCGCCGTCTGAATTCCCGCCGAGGCGCCCGGCACGCCCAGGTGAAACTGGTAATTCGGCGTCAGCGTTCGCTCATCCACTCCCGCCGCCGCGTTGCGCACTCCGGGCGTATTGGCCGCATAGACCTTGAGCGAAGTGTGGTGCGTGGAGATAAGCGTCCACGCGCCCGCAGCGCGGAAAAGATCCGCGATCGCAACGGCGAGGGCCGCGCCTTCTTCGGGATCGGTGGCCGTGCCCAGCTCATCCAGCAACACCAGCGAGCGCGCATCGGCCAGCCGCGACAGCCGGTCGAGATTCGCGATCTGCGCCGAGAACGTCGACAACGCCGCTTCGATCGACTGCGTAACATCAATATCCGCCAGGAAAGCCCTAAATACAGGAAACCTTGCCTGCGCCGCCGGCACGGGAATCCCCGCCTGCGCCATCATGGCCAGCAGCCCCGTAGTCTTGAGCGCCACCGTCTTGCCGCCCGTGTTCGGGCCGCTGATAATGAGCTGCCGCTCCTCAGCCGTCAACTCCAGCCCCAGCGGGACAATTTGCCCGCCGCTTTTGCGCAGTCTCTTTTCGAGCAGCGGATGGCGCGCATCCTCAAGTAGGAGACAGTCTTCTCCAAAAGTTGGCGCCACGCAGTGGAATTCACGCGCAAACCGCGCCCGCGCCAGCAAACTGTCCACCAGAGCGAGCACGCGCGCGCCCTCGACCAGGCACTCCGCATAGCCACCCACCTGCCGCGTGAGCGCCACAAAGATGCGGTGAATCTCCGCCTGTTCCTCCTCGATGAGCCGCACCAGCTCGTTGTTCTGCTCAATGGTTTCGAGCGGTTCCACGTACACCGTCTGCCCCGACGAGCTGGCCCCGTGAATCACGCCCGTGACGCGCCGCTTGAGCTCGGCGCGCACCGGGATCACGAAGCGCTCGCCGCGAATCGTGATCAAATCCTCCTGTGTCGATCCCTCGACCGAGAGCTTGCGCAACGCCGCGCGCAGGCTTTCTTCGATCAGCCGCTGCTGCCGCTCCTGCTCGCGCCGGACGCGGTTCAGCTCCAGCGAAGCATCGTCGGCCGGCGATCCATCCGGCTGAATGGTGCGCTCAATCGACGCGGCCAAAGGCCGCAAACTCGCCGTCAAGGCAGCCGAAAGCTCCAACAGTCCCGGCAACTTGCCCGCAATCCGTGCCGGCGGCTCGCGCAGCAGCGCCTGCCACGCCCCGATATCGTTGGCCAGTCGCGCAATAGCTTGTAATTCCGCCGCCTCCAGCGCCGCATCGGGAATTCTTGCTTTAGCCGCAAGCTGCGTGGGATCGAACAATCCGCCCAGCGCAATCGAAACCTCTTCCTCGATGAGAAGCCGCACTTCGCCCGTCAACTGGTGCTGTCGCGCGGTCCACTCCTCATCGGTCGAAGGCGCGAGCGCAAGAATCGCCGCACGCCCCACCGGCGACGCCGCAAACCCCGCCACCAGCGCCAGCAGCGGCTCCCATTCGAGAGCGGCAAGGTCGGCGTTCGTCGCCGGCAACGGAATAGGATCGAGCAAGGCCATACCCACTCATTATCTCAGCGATCGAATTGCGCTATGTAACTCGGCGCTCGTCACGGTTTGGAAAGATTCCCTCAGGGACTGAAGCCCGGCTGTGTTTTGCGGCTTTTGCGGCACGGCTGAAGCCGTGCCCTTTCAAGACTCGATGAATGCCCGGGGGATGGTCCCCGGTCCATTTCTAGTCCCTGGTCCCTGTCCTTCCCACCGCGCAACCACCGCGCTCGCCATGCAGTTTCCAATCACATTCATCGCCGTGCGGCCCATATCCATGAGCGTGTCTACGCCCAGGATGATCATGATGGCCGTCAGCGGAATGTGGAACGAGGACGCAGTGGCTAGCAAGACCACCAGCACCGAGCGCGGCACGCCGGCCACGCCTTTACTCGTTAACATTAGCGTAAACACCATGAGCAGTTGCTCGCCCACGGTCAGGTGCATACCCGCCGCCTGCGCCGCAAAAATCGATGCCATCGATAGATACAGGCTGGAGCCTGTCATGTTAAAGCTGTAACCGGTGGGAATGACGAAAGAAACAATCCAGCGCGGCACGCCGAACTCTTCCATGCGCTCCATGGCCAGCGGCAGAGCGGCTTCCGAAGCGGTGGTCGCAAACCCGATGGCCGCCGGCTCGCCCACGGCGGCGCAGAATTTGCCCAGCGGGATGCGTGCGAGAAACAGAACGGGCGCCAGCACCAGCAGCACGAACACGCCGAGCGCCACGTAATACGTGCCCACCAGCTTGGCCAGCGGCAGCAGCGTGGCGAATCCCATGCTGCCTACCGTGTAGGCCAGCGCCGCGCCCGCCGCCACCGGCGCCATGTACATGACGATCCGCGTCATCTTGAACATGACATCGGTGAGCGCCTGCAGCACGTTCACCAGCGGCGCGCGCCGCTGGGCCGGCAGCATGGCCAGCGCCACGCCAAAGAGCAGCGCGAACACCGCCACCTGCAACACCTGGTTCTGCGCCACGGCCTGGGCGATATTCTCCGGAAATATGTTCAGCACCGCATCCTGCCAACTGGCGTGTGCAGCCGGCGCCGCAACAGCGAGACCCGCCGCCGCGGGCAGCGTGATTCCCCATCCCGCCCCGGAGAGGTTGATGGCGATCGCACCCAGAAAAATTCCCAGCGAGGTGACCGCCTCAAAAAAAATCACCGCCTTCAGTGCCACGCGCCCCACGCCGCGCAATTCGCCGTGCCCGGCAATGCCCGTTACCAGTCCGCCAAAAATCAGCGGCGCAACAATCATGCGGATCAGGCGCAGAAAAATGTCGCCCAGGAAGCGCGTCTGCGCGGCAAAGTGCGGCGTCTCCACGCCTAGTTCCGTGCCCAGCACCATGGCGAAAAACGTCCACACCAGCAGCGAGCGCCGCCGCAGGGCGTACGGAACAAAGATGCCAATCCCCACCCAGCGCAGGGCCGCGCCGGCTTCAGAGCGATAGTGCGCGGCGGCCACCGCCAGCCCTGCGGCAAAAAGCGCCGCGCCGGCCACAGCCAGTCCGCGAGCCGCGGCCTGCGCCGCGCTCGTCTGCGCCTTTCGCGGGGTCACTTCGGTAGTATGCGGGTTCATTCGGAGTCCTGGAGATTAGGCCTCCATTATCCTATGGCGGCGCGCGAAGCAGGCCTCGAAAGAGCCTTGAAATTGGCGCCTGATTTGATCGGGCGCGACTCTTTAGCTATTCCAAAGTTGCTGTGCCCAGGCTTGGGTGTCCCATCCTTGCGACTTTTTCCTGTCACAAGGGTGGGAGCCACGACTGCTGGAAATGGTGGAAACGGCTTCTCAAGACTTGTTCCAATCATGCCGTCAGAGGCCGAAGAGAGAAGGCTTCAGGCCCTGAAGGACGTCTCCACGATTTCCCGGCGTCCCGCCCTCAGCACTTTGACTCGCTCGGCTTGGCCGCCGGAGCAGCAGGCGCAGGGGCCGGCGTACTCGCTTTCTCGGCTGACGGCGTCTTGCTGTCAGCCGTCGCCGGTTTGCTCTCCGTCGCCGTCGACTCGCTCGACGCCGATTCGCTCCGCGAACCACCCTTTGAAGCGTAGTCGGTCACGTACCAGCCCGCTCCCTTGAACTGCAGTCCCGGCGCAGTCAGCGGACGCTCCAGCACGCCGCCGCACTGCGGGCACTTGGTCTCCGGCTCGGAATTGAAGCTTTGAATCTTTTCAAATCGATGGCCGCACTGCGTGCAGCGATAGGCATAGAGCGGCAATTTTAACTCCCAGGGGAAGCGTCACCCTGGCTTCATTGTATCGGCAGGCTGGAAGTTTGCCCCTGTCGGGTGGGTCAATTTGGCGTGCCGAAAGGGTAATGGCTTCAGCTCGAGGCTACGCGCCCCGGTTGAAGGTACAGGCCCGCAGGCTGCGGAATAGCCACCGGAATCTCAAACTAAAGCAGTTTGGAAGGAGGCGGAGGTTTTAACCTCCGCAATAAGTCGCAGCAAATCACCCACGTCTTTAGGCGCGGACTTTTCCGATGATGCCTTCCACCAGGACACTATTGTTCTTCCGCAGCTTCTTAGGTAGGCCAGAATCTCAGTGCGCCTCGATCGGCACCGATGCTCTTTCGTTCTCCCATTCGATCGCCAGCCTGCCCCGGTTCCCGCCGCGATCCGTAATCGTCCAGGTCAAATCCTCAACCATCGACGGCGGCTTGCTCATCCTCATCTTTACGCGGCCCAGGTCCTTGGTGCTGTCATACGCCAGTCCCCACTCGCCAGTGGCTTTGCTCACGATCAGCGTCCACTGCGCGGGATCGGAAATATCGATGAACAGCGTGTAGGTTCCGGCGGGCACATTCAGGTCGCCCAGGCTGATGTCGGCGTCGGTGTGCAGCGTGGTGGCCGCATTGGCGCCCGCGCGCCATACGGGATAATGCGGGTCGTGGCTGATGAGCCCATCGCTGGTAAAGATGTGTCCCTCACGCCCTCGCACGCGCGGTGAGGAATAGTCGATGGCGATGGTTTTGCCCGCAATGGTTCCCGTGGCTGTTGCCTTGGGACTGGCCGGCGGTTTCTTCGCGGTAGTGGACGACATTTGCGCGCCGAGAGGAAGTGCGACGAGCAGCGCGCTCATCAACAGGATTAGACGTTTCATCGGGATTCTCCTTAAATGAAGACAGATGAAAACGGGGTCCGGCAACGGCTGCCAGTTTACGCGGGAGCCCGAGGGGCGCGCAAGGCGCCGATGGCCGGTAGGCCGTAGCCGGGTAGCCTGTAGCTTGCAGATGGCACTCTGCCGGCAAATTGTCGCGGTCCGCTTTGGCTACAGCCTGCCGGTTACAAGCTACCGGCTTGTATTCACCGCCTGCTATCATGCGGCACAGGCAAGGCATGAACGAACCGCAAAATCGTCTCTCGCCGGGCGCGCGATTCCGCGCCGCGCTGGCGGCGGAAAAGCCGCTGCAGGTGGCCGGCGCCATCAACGCCTACGCCGCGCGTATGGCTGATGCGGTGGGTTTTCGCGCCCTCTATCTCTCCGGCGGCGGCGTGGCTGCCAACTCGCTCGGCCTGCCCGATCTCGGCATCAGCACCATGGAAGACGTCCTCATCGACGTCCGCCGCATCACCGACGCCACATCGCTCCCGCTGCTCGTCGATATTGACACCGGCTGGGGCAGCGCCTTCAACATTGCGCGCACCATCCGCTCCATGATCAAGGCCGGCGCGGCCGCCGTACATATTGAAGACCAGGTAGGTGCCAAGCGCTGCGGCCATCGGCCCGGAAAGGCGCTCGTGCCTGCGGAAGAGATGGCCGATCGCATCAAAGCGGCTGTGGACGCGCGCATCGACCCTGCTTTCGTGATCATGGCGCGCACCGACGCGCTGGCCGGCGAGGGCCTCGCCCGCGCCATCGAGCGCGCCCAGGCCTACGTGGCTGCCGGCGCCGACATGATTTTCGCCGAGGCCGTCACCGAGCTCGGCATCTACACCGAGTTCCGCCGCGCCGTGGGCGTGCCCATTCTCGCCAACATCACCGAGTTCGGCCAGACGCCGCTCTACACCCGCGAGGAGCTTGCCGCCGCGGGAGTGGACATCATCCTATACTGTTGTGCCGCCTATCGCGCCATGAACGCCGCCGCGCTCCGGGTTTATGAAACCATTCGTGCCGAGGGCACGCAGAAGAATGTACTGCCGGTCATGCAGTCCCGCGCCGATCTCTATCGATATCTCGGCTATCACGCCTACGAGCAGAAACTCGACGAGCTGTTCGCCAAAGAGGCGGGGAACGGGGGAACAAGGGAACAAGAGAGCTAGAGCGTGCTTCAAAAATAGGTTTTGAAGGGGCACGGCTTCAGCCGTGCCGTGCAAAATCCGCTGTTTATGCGGCTTTTAGCCGCTGAGGGATGGTTCCTTTGTTGTCTCAGCAGCGTTTTTGAAACACGCTGTAGGCAAAACGGGAACAAGCCAGCGTAACGGCCGATCGTGGCCGCCGTTTATCGCTCACGAATCACGAGCCACGACTCACGGCTTTATCCTCGGAGGTCTTCATGAGCACTCAAAACGCCGGCGCCGCCCCGGCATTCAAACCTAAAAAATCCGTGGCGCTTTCCGGCACGCCGGCTGGAAACACTGCCGTATGCACCGTGGGCCAGAGCGGCAACGATCTTCACTACCGCGGCTACGACATCGCCGGCCTAGCCGCGCAATGCGATTTCGAGGAGGTCGCTTACCTGCTTGTCCACGGCAAACTGCCCAACGCCGCAGAACTGGCCGTCTGCCGCAAGCGTCTGGCCGGTCTGCGCGGCCTTCCCGACGCGGTAAAGAAAGCACTCGAACTGATCCCCGGCTCCGCGCATCCCATGGACGTGCTGCGCACCGGCGTTTCCGCGCTGGGCTGCGTGCACCCTGAGCCTGTCGATCATCATGACGGCGGCGCGCGCGCCATTGCCGACGCGCTGCTGGCTTCACTCCCGTCGATGCTCCTCTACTGGCACCACTACGCGCGCAATGGCCGTCGCATCGAGCTGGAGCCCGACACCGAATCCATCGCCGGGCATTTTCTTCACTTGCTCCACGGCCACGCGCCCAGCCCGGAGTGGACGCGCGCCATGCAACTCTCGCTCATCCTTTACGCGGAGCATGAGTTCAATGCCTCCACTTTCACCGCGCGCGTCATCGCCGGCACCGGCTCCGATCTCTACTCCTGCATCACCGGCGCCATCGGCGCACTCAAAGGCCCCAAGCACGGCGGCGCCAACGAGGCCGCGCTTGAAATCCAACAGCGCTACTCCACGCCCGACGACGCCGAGGCCGACATCCTGCACCGCGTGGCCAATCACGAAGTCGTCATCGGCTTCGGCCATCCTGTTTACACCATCAGCGATCCGCGCAGCGATATCATCAAGCAGGCCGCGCGCGCGCTGGCCGTGGACGCCGATGGCCGCCGCCTCTTCGCCGTCGCCGACCGCATCGAGACCACCATGCAGCACGCCAAGCGCATGTTTCCCAACCTCGACTGGTACAGCGCCGTCGCCTATCATCTCATGGACATTCCCATCGACCTGTTCACGCCGATCTTCGTAATGGCCCGCACCGCCGGCTGGTCCGCGCACGTCATCGAACAGCGCCAGGACGGCAAAATCATTCGCCCCTCTGCCGTGTATACCGGGCCCGAAAATCTGAAGTTTATTCCGCTCGCAGAGCGCGCTTAGTGGAGGAAAATAGCGCCGGCCTCCAGGCCGGCTGTCGTGCGCGCGTCCTCGCCCGCACTCGACTCCGCCGGTTATCGTGGCGATGATGGAAAATAGATTGAAGCGTCACGGAGCCCGCGTGTCCACGCACATCAGCAATCAACGCCCCGCCCCCGACAGAGTCCTTACCGACATCGCCGATTACGCGCTCAGCTACGAGATCGACTCGGATCTCGCCTTCACCACCGCGCGCTATTGCCTCATCGACACGCTGGGTTGCGGCCTTGAAGCGCTCGAGTACCCCGCGTGCGCCAAGCTGCTCGGCCCCATCGTTCCCGGCACCATCGTTCCCAACGGCGCGCGCGTACCCGGCACCAGCTACCAGCTCGATCCCGTGCAAGCCGCTTTCAATATTGGAGCCATGATCCGCTGGCTTGACTTCAACGACACCTGGCTGGCCGCCGAGTGGGGTCATCCGTCAGACAATCTGGGCGGCATTCTGGCCGTCGCCGACTGGCGCCCAGCGGGCGGCAGGCCTTTGGTCATGCGTGACGTCCTCACAGCAATGATCAAAGCCCACGAGATCCAGGGTTGCATCGCCCTCGAAAACTCCTTCAACAAGGTCGGTCTCGATCACGTCGTTCTCGTCAAAGTGGCCTCCACCGCTGTCGTCTGTCAGTTGCTTGGGCTTTCGCGCGAGCAGACCATCAACGCGCTCTCTCTCGCCTGGGTCGACGGCCAAAGCCTGCGCGCCTATCGCCACGCGCCCAATACGGGCTCGCGCAAGAGCTGGGCCGCAGGTGACGCCACCAGCCGGGCTGTTCGACTCGCATTGATGGCTCGCGCCGGCGAAATGGGTTACCCCTCAGTGCTCACAGCCAAAATGTGGGGCTTTTATGACGTGTCGTTCCGTGGGCAGGAGTTCAAATTCCAGCGGCCCTACGGCTCCTATGTAATGGAGAACGTGCTCTTCAAAATCAGCTATCCGGCCGAGTTCCACGCCCAGACCGCAGTCGAAGCCGCCATGAAGCTGCGCGCGCGTCTCGACCAGCGCGGGCTCGCCGCCGAAGCCATCAAGAGAATCACCATCCACACCCACGAAGCCTGCCTGCGCATCATCGACAAGAAAGGCCCGCTCTCGAATCCCGCCGACCGCGATCACTGCGTGCAATACATGGTCTCCATTCCGCTGCTCTTCGGCAGGCTCACCGCCGCCGACTACGAAGACGCCGTCGCGCTCGACCCTGAAACTGGCCCGCGCATCGACACCCTCCGCGCCAAAATCGAATGCGTTGAAGAGCCGCAGTTCACGCGCGACTATCACGACCCCGACAAGCGCTCCATCGCGAATCGGCTGGTCGTGCAGCTCGAGGATGGCGCTTTGCTGGAAGAAACAGTCGAATATCCCATCGGGCATCGCCGGCGGCGCGAAGAAGGCATGCCGCTGCTGGTGAAAAAATTCAAGACCAATCTGCGTCGCCGCTTCGCGGAACCGCAGCAGCAGCGCATCCTCGACGTGTCGCTCGACCCGGCACGCTTCGACGCCATGCCGGTGAACGAATACGTCGATTTATACGTGATCTGAGCCATGCCCTGCGGCCCTTACCCGCGCCTGCCCGCCGCGAATATCCCCTCTTTGTAAGCCAGCCCAGGCTTGCCGTGATTGTGGAGAGGGCAGCGCCGCTGATAATAGATGTCGCTGCCGTTGGCGCCGTATACATGGCCGCACATGGAGCAGCCAAACTGGTACACCGTCTGCCCGTGATCGGTGCTCGGCAGCCCGGTATTGCGGATCACCACATGCCCGCGGCGATTCACATAGCCCGGCCGAGTGCTATAGGCGGCGCTGTACTGCCTTCAAAATACTCGTTCGGGCGCCTTTTTCAACTCGCCCGTGAACCTGCAAAAGCTTGCATGCGCATTCTTGCCTGCATAATTTCGGCGGGAAGGACGACTCAGCCCAATTCCGCATCTAAAAAAAACGCAACAGGCGCCGAATAGCAAGTCAGCAGGTCAGCGAGTCAGCGAGGCGGAAACAACAATCCTGTTGCTCCGAGGCGCGGTTTTCGAGTAATTTCAAAACTCAGCAGCCCGTTCCCAGGAGGCGGCGCAACTCTTTCCGGTGCGCGCTTGATCCATGCCGGCCTCCAGCGACCCTTTGGAGGCCGCGCGTGAGCACAGTCGATCCGTCGTTATCCAACAACGACCTGAGGCCGACCCCGCCCGAGCGCCGCAGTTGGGGCTTCTACAACTACACCGCGCTGTGGTTCTCCATGTGCATGGAGATCACGAGCTATCAGCTTGCTTCGTCGCTGATCGCCAAGGGCATGGACTGGAAGCAGGCGGTAGTCACGGTACTGCTGGGAAACCTGATTGTGCTGATTCCGCTGCTGCTGAACGCGCACGCAGGCGCCAAGTACGGGATACCGTTTCCGGTGCTCATTCGCGCGCCCTTTGGGGTGCGGGGCGCGAACCTGGCGGCCATTCTGCGCGCCGTGGTGGCGTGCGGATGGTTTGGCATTCAGTCGTGGATCGGCGGAACGGCGATTCACGCCATGCTGGCGGTGATTTGGCCGGCGATAGCCGCGAGCCGCAGCGTTCTGTGGTCCTGCTTCCTGTTCTTCTGGCTGCTGAATATGGTTGTTGTCTGGTGCGGCGTGGAATCCATCAAGCGCCTGCAGGCGTTTGGCGCGCCTTTCATGTTCGTCATGGCCGGCGCGCTCCTCGTCTGGGTGCGGATGAAGGCGGGAAGTTTCGGCCAGATGCTCTCCACGCCCAGCCACTTCCACTCCACACATGAATTTCTGGCGGTATTCTTTCCTTCGCTCACGGCCATGGTGGGTTACTGGGCCACGCTGGCGCTGAACATTCCTGACTTTACGCGCTATTCGAAATCGCAGAGCGCGCAATCGTGGGGACAGGCGTTCGGGCTGCCGGTGGCGATGGCCCTGTATACGTTTGTCGGCATCGCCGTGACTTCAGCTTCGGCAGTGCTGTTCGGGCACGCCATCTGGAACCCGATCGAGCTGATCGGCGCGTTCCATCAGCCCGTAGTCGCGTTCCTGGCCATGATCGCCATCCTCGTGGCCACGCTGAATGTAAACATCGGCGCCAACGTGGTTTCGCCATCGAACGATTTCTCGAATCTCTATCCGCGGCTCATTAGCTTTCGAACCGGCGGATTAATCACCGGATTTCTGGGCCTCGCCATGTGCCCGTGGAAGCTGCTGGCCACGCCCGACGCGTACATCTTTGGCTGGCTGGTGGGCTACTCCGGATTGCTGGGGCCGGTGGCGGGCATCATGGTGGCGGATTATTTCCTGGTTCGCGGCACCGAGCTGGATGTGAACTCGCTCTATCATCGCAACGGGAGCTATGACTATACCAGGGGCGTGAATCCGCGCGCCATAATTGCGCTGGCCTTGGGTGTGGGCATCGCGCTGATCGGGTTGGCTCTGAAGCCGCTGCATTTTCTCTATGACTACGCGTGGTTTGTGGGTTTCTTCACGGCCGGCATTCTGTATGTGGCGATGATGAAGCTGGCCGCGCCGGCGACCAGCTTGGCACCCTCGGCCGTGGAGGAGCAGGCATAGCATTTTCGGAAAAGGTGTAGACCGGAGCCCACCGCTGCTGAGTGGATTTTTCCTCTCCGTGCCCGCGGCGACAGGCGGCTCGCAAAGCCGGTGTCGCCGGGATGAGAGTAGAATCCGCTTTCGCAGCTCTCAAAAGTTCACAGTATTTCCGAAAATGCCGTAGAACGGGCGCCGATGAGGAAACCGGCGGAGGAATGGTTTGAATCCCGAGGTGCTCCAGTGGATTGCTCTTCCTCTCGTGGCGCTGCTCGCCTCCACGCTGGCTGCGGTGACGGGCTTTGGTGGCGCAGCGGTTTTACTGCCCGTGCTGGTCGCGGTCTTCGGAATCCGCGCCGCGATTCCAATCCTCACCGTGGCGCAATTGATCGGCAACGGCAGCCGCGTCTGGTTCAATTGCAGAGAGCTCAATTGGAAGGTGGTGGGTTGGTTCGCGCTCGGCGGCGTGCCCATGGCGCTCCTGGGAGGCTATCTGTTTGCGACCGCGCCGCGGCCTGCCCTGACGCGGCTCCTGGGCGCGTTTCTTCTTCTCATTGTGGTCTGGCGGCGCGCGCGGCCCCGCCAACCAAAGCCGTTTCCGGCCCCGGCGTTTGCCGGCATCGGCGCGGGCGCCAGCTTTCTTTCCGCGCTGCTGGGAAGCGTGGGGCCGATAATGGCGCCGTTTTTCCTCGCCTACGGGCTCGTGAAAAACGCCTATATCGGAACCGAGGCGCTTTCTACCGTGGTGATGCACGTCGCCAAGTTGATTGCTTACCGGCAAACAGCGGTGCTCACCGGCCCCGACGTGCTCGATGGCCTGGCGCTGGGTCCGATCATGATCCTCGGCTCGTTTCTGGGTAAACGCGTTGTGAGCCGGTTGCCGGAGAAGGTGTTCGTGCTCATCATCGAAGCGGTGCTGATCGTAGCGGGGCTGGATTTTCTGATTCGCGGTTAGTGCCCGGCAGTCGCATGAAACCGCGGCTCCTCTCCGGAGTCGTTCAAGTCAGGCTTTTGACTCCGCTTCCCTCCGCACGGTCGAATATCATCGCTCCGATAGGGTCGCCCCGCCGGGACTGGGGACCGATTTTGGCTTGAGTTCCCCACGCTAATGCGCGGGCTGCCACCCCCTTGCGGCGGCGTCGCCGGCTCTACAATCGTTTCTTGCCCGCTATCGCCCAACCCGATCGCATTGAAGTGGTGCTGGTGTCGCCGCGTAACCCGCTGAACATTGGCGCGGCTGCGCGGGCTATGGCCAACTTCGGATTCACGCAGCTCTCCGTGGTCGCGCCTTACGAGACCCACTGGCGCGAGGCCAAATCGGCCGTGGGCGCCGAGGAGCTGCTCCAAAACGCGAAGGTCGCTGCATCCATCGAGGAAGCTGTAGCGGCGTGCACGCTGGTGGTGGGCACCGGAAGCCTGGAGCGCCGCAAAGCTGAGCAGACCGTCGTCGCACTGCCCGCTCTCGCTCCGCTGGTGGGCGAGGAGCTCGCCCGCGCCGGGCGAGTGGCGCTGGTCTTCGGGCCGGAAAAACGCGGGCTGACGCGAAACGACCTGGCCCTCTGCCACCTGCTCGCGGAAATCCCGACCGGCGCTCGACAGCCCTCGATGAATCTTGGCCAGGCGGTCGCCGTCTGCTTGTACGAGATCGCTGCCCGGCTGTTTCTGCCCACAGCCACGCAGGCGTTGTCTGGCGTCGCAGGTGTGCGCCGGACAGACGGCCCAGCAGATTCTCCGGCACCGCGCGCCCCGTCAGCGCGCCTCGAGGCGCTGGCCGAAGTGGTTGAAGAGGCGATGGCCGCGGCCGATTACTCCCCTCATGCCATGCGCGCGGCCAACGCCCGGGACCTGCGCCTGCTGCTGCGCCGCCTCAGTCTCACCGATCGCGACGCGCGCCGCATACTGGGTCTGTTTCGCCGCATTCTATGGCGATTGCGGCATTGAATCTACCTCTCGGCATCCGGATCGCGTGTCGAAGTTGAGGCGCGCCACAAAGGTTGTATAAACCAGCGTCATAATTTTCTTCTGCCGCGGCCCAGTTCCTGTTAAAGTGGCGCTCAAGGCATCAAAATGGCGGCGATGATTCGGATTCGCGGCCGCTCCAGTGCTCCCCTTACAAGATATGCTTCGGGGTTGCCGGCGGCGGTTCTGGGACTTCTCACCTGGTCCTTGAGCGGAACCGCGCCCGCGCAGCAGCCTGTGGGGCCGCCTTCAGCGCAAGCGCCCGCGCCGGCCGCCGCACAACTCTCTAATACCGCGCCCAGTCTCGCGCCCATGCAGGCGCCGGCCGCCGGGCAAGCGGGTGGCATTACCGAGGACGAGCTCCGGCAGCTCCTGGTGGGCAAGACCTTTTACCTGCGCGGCGGCTATCTCGACGACTCCCTTAGCTTCAATGAGCACGGCGGCATCGTCGGCCACTCGCCACAAGGCTCCTACACGCTCTCGCTGGTCGAAATCGATAAGGTGCGGCTGAGTAAACATAAACTCGAGCTGGACGGCGTACGTTACGGACTGCACTTTCTGGGCGCTCTTCCTTACCAGGATCCATCTACAGCCGCCGATCGAGTGCGCATCACGCCCAGGAAGAAGATGGTGCGCATTACCGTTGACCGCGAACTGGTGGTCAAGCCGAAGAAGGTGAAGGCGGAGAAAGCGGCAAAGGCGACGTCGCCAGCAGCGGCAGGGCCGGCTCCGTCAGCCGCGCAGCCGGAAACAACAACGTCCCAGACGAGCGCTCCGGCAAGCGTGGGTGCGCCCGTTTCCACGGCGCCCGCTGCGGCTCAGCCCGCGAACCAGCAGGCTCCCCAACCCACCGGCGCGGGCGAGCCCGACGCGGAGGTTGCTGCGGCGCCCGAGGCCGAGCAGTCCGCCGAGCCGGGAAGCGTGACTACCACCACCTCACCGGCGCATTCGGCGCAGGTGTTAAAGGATGCGCTCCAGAATATCTTTGCGCCCCGGCTCGACAAGCGCATGATGGCCGCCATGCCCGGCTTCTGGCAGCTCTACTATCAGGCTGTCGCCGCCAAATCCGATTACCGGCCCAGCGACCCGGCAGTGCAGAGCCAGAGCACCGTGGATCGAAAGGCCCGTTTGCTGACCGAATTCGTGCCCGAATCGAATCAGTACGCCCAGGATGCGGGCGTGGCAGGCATGGCTCTCTATCACGCGGTGATCGGCGCGGACGGCACGCCCCGGGAGATCGCCGTGGTCCGGCCCATCGGCTTCGGCCTCGATGAGAACGCCGTAGCTTCCATCCGCAAAGCAAAATTCGAGCCGGCCATGAAGGATGGTAAGCCCGTGCCCGTGCTCCTCGATCTGATGGTCGAGTTCCGCATCTACTCCAAGCGCACGAACGTGGTAAGCGCCAGCGCCAAAGAGGCTGAGAAGCCGGCCGCCTCGCTGCCCGGCCCTTACAGCGTGCCGCGTCCGCAATAGCGAGCATTCCGGCATTTACCAGGTTGCTTGAGTCGCATCTACCTTAATAGCCCAGGACATTTTCTACTGATTTTCGAAAATTATTTACGGTTAAGAATTCTGATTTGGTCTCTGCCCGCTTCGGGAACATTTCCATTTAAGAGTATTGCCCATCTCGGGAATGATTTACCGTGAAAACTTCCTGGCGGCGCAGGTAGATGGCAGTCTTGCGCATGAGTCCGCCTCCGTCTTACAGGCTGGACCTTGTCCTATTTTGTCTTACGTCCGCCTTCACCTGTCCCACGCCACCACTGCCTACTCTTCCCCGCGCAGCAAGTCCTCGACCTTCGGCTTGTGCTTCGCCTGGCGACCGGTGCGCGGCTGGTCCCGAACCACGCGCGAGGGTTTGGGCTGACCCACGCGTTCGCGGGCGTTGGCCTTCACTGCCTTGGCGGCCGAGAAACGTGCTGGTTTTCGTTTGGTCACGACCGGTCTCCATTTCTCAAAAGTCCGCAAACACCGCCTGATCCCTTTGTCCCTTATCTCCTCAGGAGGATTAGTATGAAAGAAAACGCGGCTGCAGCAAAGTGCCGCTGCGGATTCTCCCCAGGACGGGAAGCATGGAAGAGCGCGAATTCTTTAACGAAACCACCGAGCAGCGCAGCCACACGCTCACGTGCCCCAAGTGCGGACAGGCCGCCGAGTACAAGGTCACCTGGGTGGTGCGCCGCAAGCGCTCCCAGTTGCCGCGCGGCGCCGACGAGCGCGATCGCGCCCGCTTCGCCAAGGCCCAGTCCTACATGGTGCGCCGCGACGACAAGCTGGCCTGTCAGAACACCCGCTGCCGCAAGCCCTTCGAGATCACCTCGCTGCAGTCGCTGGCCTTCCTCGTGGATTAGAGCGCTTTTTGCAATACACGTAGACCGCTTGAGACCGTGAAAGCTTTTTCCTGACGAAAGAGCGCCGGCGTGGGTAGCTCGGTTTAGACTAAACCCCAATGGCCGCTAGTCGGGCTGCTATCCGGCAGGACACCCCGTTCTAAAGGTTCTGTGCGATTCAACCAAAGCACGCATTCCTGCATCAAACTCGCTCGTCGGGGTCTTATTATGATTGATCAAATCGCTCCTTCCATCGCCGAAGAGATCGGTTTAGGCGAGCACGTAGCATACTTTTTTAAGACCAACGCGGAACGGCTGGCGTTTGTGATTCCATATGTCGTCAACGGTCTGCGCCATCACGAACGGTGCATCTACATCGCCGACGAGAATACTGTGCCCGATATCCTGAACGAGTTCAAGCAGGCCGGAGTCGACATCGCCGAAGCCACGTCCAGCGGCGCGCTCAGTGTCGTTACCAAGCACGACACCTATCTCCGCCACGGCATGTTCGAGCCTGAGCGAATGATGGAGGACTTCGACCGCGACACCAGGTTTGCGCTGCAAAACGGGTTCACGGGCCTGCGCGCCACCGGCGAAATGTCCTGGGCACTCGACTTGCCGAGCGCTCTGGCACGGCTCTGCGATTACGAGCGGGAGCTGTGTCGCCGCTGGCCCACCCAGCTAGGCAGCCTCTGCCAATATAACGAGTCGCGCTTCCCCGGCCACGTGGTGAATCGAATGGCGGGCTGTCACTGCGTCGTCGTCCGCGACGGCAAAATCATTCGCTACCATTCCCACAAGTCCCAAAAGCAAATACACCTTGCATAGGCAGCGGATTTTGTCGCTTCGGGGATGGGGTTCCGCCTTTCTCTGAAAGGCGGCCCTTTGTGCGGGCTCAACTCCTCTGCGACGCCATCAAGCTCGGCGCCGCGCTGCTGGCACATGCATGGCGTCAGACTGGCGCGCCGCCGCCGGCATGTGATTGAATCAAACTTGTCGGGCGCTTCGCCCGGCGAGGAGATCGAGATGGCTAACTCTCTGCTTCCCCCCGAAGAGCGCAACCTGACTCCCGAGCAGGTGGAGGCTCTGGACAAGCGCCGCGACCTGGGCCACACGCTTCTGGTGATCGCGGGCCAATTCACGGTTCTGGCCGCGGTGCTGCTGCTCTGGGTAGGGCAGGACCTGAGCTATTCGCCGGGCTGGGCGCACCCCATGGCCTATTACTTCTTCCTGGCCCTGATCCTGATTGCGGTCTTTGGCATCGCCGGCTTGGCTCTGCGCCGCGGCACCCCGCGCATCGACTGAATTCGGATATAGAGAGCCGGCAAGGCCCACGCCAACTCTTACAGCGACGTCCCGCGCGCTTCGCCCAACGTTAGCTTGAAGGTCATCTGCCGCCGGCCGCGCAATACGGTTACGTTTACCGTGTCGCCGGCCTGGTGCTTGTCCATAATGGCGCTGATGTCCTGCGGATCGGTTACCTGCTGGCCGTCGATGGCCACAATCAAATCCCCGCCCAGCATGATGGGCGTGTTGCCCACGTAGGCCTGCTGATCGCCGCCGCGCAGTCCCGCGCGATCCGCCGCTCCGCCCGGAATCACGCGCTGAATCAACACGCCATAATCCGCAGCCAATCCCATCTGCGAAGCCAGGTCCGGCCCGATCGCGTACGACACAATGCCCAGCGAGGGACGATTCACGTGCCCGTAGCGGATCAGGTCGGCCAGCACCGCTTTGGCCGTGTTGATGGGAATCGCAAATCCGATCCCCGAGCTCTGGTCGGCGCCGTTCGACGCAATCATGGTGTTGATGCCGATGACGTCCCCGCTCGAGTTGAGGAGCGGACCGCCGGAGTTGCCGGGATTGATGGCCGCATCGGTCTGAATAGCGTCCTCAATGGGCGCGCCGTCTTGATTCCGAATCGACCGGATGGAGCTGATGATGCCCAGCGTCATGGTCCCGCTCAGGCCGAAGGGATTGCCGATGGCATAGACCTTCTGGCCCACCTGCAGATTGGAGGAGTTAGCCAGCGTCACCGGTTGCAGGGTGGGCGCGTCAATCTGCAGAAGGGCGAGATCGTGTACCTTGTCCACGCCCACCACGTGCGCCTCGTAACGGCGCTTGTTGTAAAGCATCACTTCGATGCCGCGGTTGGCGCCTTCGATCACGTGGTAGTTGGTGAGGATGTGGCCGGCCTTATCGAGAATGAATCCCGAGCCCTGGCCCTGCTGCGGCACGGTCCCATAAAAGAAATCGAAGACCAGCGTGGTGGAGGTGATGTTGACCACCGAGGGCAGCACTTTTTTGTATACGGAGATGTTGTTCTGTTCTTCGGAGTCGTAAGCGTGCGCAGCGTGCGCCTCAGTCAGCTCCAGAGGCGAGCTGGAACCGCTGCCGATAAGGCGGAAATGGCCCAGCGATGGGACGAAACCGGAGCCCAGACCGGAGCCCATGTGCGTGGTGACGTACCAGAATCCTCCCACCAGCACGACAATCAAGATCAAACGGCGCAAGTTCATGAAATTTGAATCCCGAAATCCTTTCTGAATCGAGATACGAAGGCTGGGGCGCAGAGTTCCACTCGTCGAGACGGTGCGATCGGGACAGGAAACAGCGCACCGGCGGGTTCGCGATCATGCGCACCCTGCGCCCTGGGAAAATGCGGCTGCCTTCTCTATTGTAAAGACCGGCCGGCCAGGAATTTGTTGCTCCCATCCTTAACCTGCTGCTTTTGAAAGGGCACGGCTTCAGTCGTGCCGCTTAGGGCGACAGAGGAGCGTGGGCTTCAGCCCCTGAGGGACGGTTCCCTTCGATTTCCAGCTTTACCGCCGGCTTTTAGCCGTTTCCACAATACATAAACCTGGGCGCGCAGAGACTCCAGGTCGCCGGAATTGTCGAGAACGTAATCGGCTTCCGCGGCTTTTTCGGCGTCGGGAATCTGGTGCCTGA
>JASHRF010000006.1 GCA_030037545.1 Acidobacteriaceae bacterium
GGGCCCGCAATTGCTCAAATATCGAGACGGGCGGCCGACTCGCAGAACGCACGGAGAATGAAAGTCGATGCTGCCTTTCGACGCAATTCTGTTTGACGTAGGCGGCGTCCTGCTGACCAACAGTTGGGACGTGCGGGAGCGCGCTTCAGCCGCCGCCCATTTTCATCTCGACGAAGCCGATTTTCAGGCCCGCCACGCGGAGATCGACGAGTTATGGGAGCGCGGCGGCATGACGATGGCCGCTTACCTCGACGTTACCGTCTTTTATCAGCCGCGCAGTTTCTCCCATGACGAGTTTGTGGCCTTCATGCTCGATCAGTCGAAGCTGCTGCCTGATAGCGCCATGGAAATCTTGAAAGAACTTAGCGACTCCCGCCAATTCTTGATCGGCTCGCTGAACAACGAAGCGCGGGAGCTGAACGAATACCGGTTCAAGGTCTTCGGGCTCCGCAATTATTTCCGCGTGGCGCTCACCTCCTGCTACGTGGGCCTACGCAAGCCGGATCCGGCCATGTATCAGCGCGCCATCGACATTATCGGCGGTCCGCCGCAGCGCATCCTGTTCATCGACGACCGCCCAGAGAACGTGACCGCCGCGGAAGCGGCGGGATTGATAGCGCTCCGCTTCATCGGCGCCGATGCGCTTCGCGCCGAGCTGACACGGCTAGGCGCATTCGCCCATGCTGCCGATTGAAAGCCGTTGCCTCCCAAAGCTCCTTGCAGCGTGCGTGTGGCCCGCACAGGACGGGCCACGGATAAACAGCTGTGGTGCAGCTCTGTGCTGTGCGCACCGATCGGTCGGATCGTGCGCTTCTAATTACGCACCTTTGCGCATGACGTTATTTCCCGGCCGCGCGGCAATGGCCACCTCCAGCTGGCTACCGGCAACCAACTTCACGTTATCCTTCTTGTCCGACACCAGGACTGTGGAATTACGGCTGGCAATCGCGCTGTGCATGTCGATGCCAGAGAGCGCGTTGATCTGGTCCACGCGCAGCGTATGCGGCGACCACAGTCCGCTCTGGTTAGCGAGATTCCTTCCCGTCCCCGGGGTCAACCACGGCTGTGCCATCTCAACCACCGTTGCCTTGATGGGGATAGTCTGTCCATCCTTCAATTCGGCGCGGGTAAAGCGCAGCGCCAGCCGCACGCTGTCAGGATGCGTGCGGTCAACCGTCACTGTGCCCAGCAAAACGGTGCCATGATCCAGCTTGGGACCGTTCTTAAGTTGAACATCGCGCTGCAACACAGCTTGAAAATGATCGCCGGTTTGAATCTTCCGCGCGTCTAGGTCTTTTTTCAGATCGACCGTCGCAGGGACCATCTCCGCCGCTTCCTGCTTGGCCGAAACCTGCATTGTTGCCGGACTTGTCCCTTGATTTGTATGAGATTCCGCCGCACGCGCAAACCGCGGGCAGGCAAACGCGCCAAAAGCAAGCGCAACCGAGAGCGATATCGCAGCTCCACCTCTCATGTGAAGATCTCCTTAAACGAATTTTGGAAGTGCGTGCCTCCGCGATTTACCCCTTCCCCGGAGGCCATTCCTGTTTCTATAGACGAACCACGTGGATAGGAGTCGCGCTAAGTTGCGCCCTTGCTGCGCCTTTCCGTGTTGATCTCCCCAACGCAAAAAATTCCACGCAAGCAACCCCCGCAGGCTTTCGCCATTCACCTGGTGCGCGCGTAAAGCTCTTCGAGCCCATCGCAGGCGTTGCGCACGCCATCCTCCTGCTTGAGCTCAGCCGCCACGCGCGCGGCCTGCGCCTCATAGCGTTTGTTCGCAAGCATGGCGCGCAGCGTTCGCGCCGCGCGCGCCGGCTTGTACGCCTTCCGCTCTATTGTGCGCGAAAGCTTCATGCGCCTCATACGCCGCGCGTTGTCGGGCTGATCGTGCGAGTAGGGCATGATGAGCATGGGCCGCCCCGCGCGCAGGCATTGCGCCGTCGTGCCCACGCCGCCCTGGTGCACCACCAGCGACGCGCGCGGAAACAGCGCTGAGTAGGGTGCGTACTGGGCCACGCAGATGGAATTGGGAAGATCTTGCGTGGGGCGATTGCGCGGATCGTCGCCGATGAGCAGCACCGCGCGCCGCCCCAGCCGTATGGCGGCTTCCGCGGAGATCTCATAGAACGGCCCCGCAGCCAGCACCGCGGCCGAGCCCAGCGTAAACACCACCGGCGGCTCGCCCGCTTCGAGATACGCTTCGAGGTGCGCAGGTAGAGCCGCGTTGCCGGCCATGGCGTCATAGAAACAGAAACCTGTGATGCGCACACTCGGCGGCCAGTCCTTCTGCTCCACGCCCAGCACGCGCGAGAAGAGCGCCAGCACCAGGTAGGGTGAGTGCTTGGCATCGAAGATCGGATTCGATCCCGGCGACAGCCCAAGCTCGCGCCGCAGTTCGTAAATTGGCTCCGGCCACGCGCGTGTAACAAAGCGCGCCACGCGCTGGATCAGTTTCCCCATGTGAGGAACCACCTTTTCGGCCTTCGCGAGCCTGGGATACGGCGGCAGCACCGGCGGATCGTAAGCCGAAAAAAACGAGAATGGCGCCAGTACATAGCTCGCCCACGGGATGCCCGTTACCTCAGCCACTAGCGGGCCCGCGTAGTTCAGCTCGCCCACCAACAGCAGATCGGCACGAGCAGAATGCGTGGCTGCGTGCAGAAGATCGTCGTAAGTTTGCCGCAGCACGGGAAAAAGAAACTCGCGCAGCCCGCGCTCGGTTCCCTTCTTCACGTCGTAGATCATTTCCACCAGGATGGTGTTGGTGGGATCGATGTCGGGCCGCAGCGCGTGGAATTCGAGGCCCAGCGGCGCGATCTTCAGCCGGTAGACCTCGGCCAGCGCCATCACCGGCGTGTGCCCGCGCCGCTTGAGCTCCAGAGCGATGGCGATCAGGGGATGGATGTCGCCGAGCGTGCCGATGTTCGACAGGATAATGCGCAAATTGCGTTCTCCAAGTAGCAGTGTGAAACCTGTGCAACCTTGAGGTTAATGCATGGTTCGAAAACGTTCGTTTTGAATTTGGCATGAATTCAGCGTCATGCCTCAAGATGATATCCTTGCCGCGTTCAGGATTGGCAGGAGCCGATGATGCGCCAATGCCATGGTTTGCACATTCTCGCGCAGATGATTTTTGCGGCAGCTCTCGCCGGCGCTTTCGCTCTGGCGCTCGTGCCGCTCAACGCTCAGCCCGGGGCAGCGGACAGGTCTGCGTCCGCGCGGCCGGAGCAGCCCTACCACGTCATTGACCACTGGAAGATCGGCGGCGAGGGCGGATGGGATTACATGCACGACGATCCCGCCGCGCACCGGCTCTACATCGCTCACGGCCCACGCGTAGAAGTGATCGACACGGAAACCGCCGAGCCCGTGGGCGCCGTCACCGGGCTGCACGGCACGCACGGCATCGCGTTCGATACGCTAGGCAAGTACGGCTACATCTCCGACGGCGGCGGCAACGCGGTGGTGGTCTTCGATCGCAAGAGCCTGGCCACTGTGGCCATCATCCCCGCCGGAACCAATCCCGACGGCATCGTCTTCGAGCCCTCAACGCAAACCGTGTGGGCTTTCAACGGCCGCAGTCATAATGTGACCGTGATCGACGCCGCTTCCCAGAAAGTCATCGACACCATCGCGCTGCCCGGCAAGCCCGAATTTCCCGCGGTCGACGGTCAAGGACACGTCTTCGACAACATTGAGGACAAGAGCGAAATTGTACGCCTCGACGCGCGCTCCAAAGACATTACCGGCGAGTGGCCGGCGGGGTGCGATTCGCCTTCCGGCCTGGCCATCGATGTAGCCGGCCATCGGCTCTTCCCAGTCTGCGACGGCGAGAAGATGGCGGTGATCGACTCCGATAACGGCGCGCTGCTGGGAGCTGCCTCGATTGGCGACGGCCCCGACGCCGCGCGCTGGAGCGCGAAGTACAAGCTGGTGTTTGCTTCGAGCGGCGACGGGGTTTTGTCCGTGGTGGATGCGGGCACGAAGGGCTACCCGACCATAGAGAAGTTGCCCACGCAGCGCGGCGCGCGCACTATGGCCTACGACCCAAAGATGGACCGCATCTACACCGTGACCGCCGATTTTGGGCCGCGTCCCGAGCCCACCCCGGAGAAACCGCATCCGCGGCCATCCATTGTGCCGGGGACTTTCACCATCATCGTCATTGGGCGATGAGTAATCGCATTCGATGATCTTGTTCATCGCCATTCTCGTCATCGTGATCGTCGCCGCATTGCTCTATGCCGACCACAAGTGGCGCCAATGGATGGCTGCGCGCAAGCGCGAACATCTCGACGACACGCAGCCGTAACCGAGCCGCGTTTCTCATGTCCCTGAGACCTGAAACCTTCTCCTGATACACTTGAAACTGCTGTAGTGTGCGGCTATTGGCATTGATTCACGCATCGAATCGGCCTGTTGACGGCTCCGCGCGGGCCTATGGCAAAACCAGGGACAATGCGCCTCGAAGCCACAGTCCTAAAGTCGACGCGACCATCAGGGAGCGGCGGCCTGCACGAATCTCGAGAGGACACAGCATCCCTGGTTTTGCCCGCATCCCGATTGAAGGAATTGCTGTTTTGAGCCAGACGATACGCAATATCGCCATCATCGCCCATGTCGATCACGGCAAGACCACGTTGGTGGACGCGCTGCTGCGCCAAGCCGGAACCTTCCGCGCTAACGAACAGGTGGCGGAGCGAGTGATGGATTCGAACGAGCTGGAGCGCGAGCGCGGCATCACCATCCTCGCCAAGAACACCGCCATCCACTACGGCGGCGGTAAAATCAATATCGTGGACACGCCCGGCCACGCCGACTTTGGCGGCGAGGTGGAGCGCGCCCTCAAGATGGTAGACGGCGTGATGCTGCTGGTGGACGCGGCCGAGGGTCCGCTGCCGCAGACGCGATACGTGCTCTCCAAGGCCCTCGAAGCCAGGCTGCCGCCCATCGTGGTCATCAACAAGATCGATCGTCCGGACGCGCGCCCGCAGGAAGTGCTCAACGAAATTTACGATCTGTTTATCGATCTCGACGCCGACGAGTCGCAGCTTGAGTTTCCCGTGCTCTACGCGGTTGCGAAAGCCGGCACGGCGAGCACCGATCCCGCGGCGCCCGGCACGGACCTGAAGCCGCTCTTCGAAGCCATCGTGCACACCATTCCCGAGGCCACCGGCGATCCTGAGGGTGCGCTGCAGATCCTGGTCGCCAATCTCGATTATTCCGACTACTTCGGCCGCATCGCCATCTGCCGCGTCTTTCAAGGCACGCTGCACGTGGGCGACGAAGTAAATATATCGCGCCGCGATGGATCGCTCTACAAAACCAAAATCACCAAACTCTTCACCTTTTCCGGTCTCAAAAGAACCGAGATTGCCGAAACCGCCATGGGCGACATCGTGGCCGTGGCCGGCGTAGAAGGCATTACGATTGGCGAGACCATTACCAGCGTCGAAAATCCCGCGCCGCTGCCGCTGATCGTCATCGACGAGCCCACCATCGCTATTCAATTCAGCGTCAACAACTCGCCCTTCGCCGGCCGCGAGGGCCAGTATGTCACCAGCCGCAATCTGAGAGAGCGTCTCGAGAAAGAGCTGCTCACCAACGTGTCAATAAGGGTAGAAGAGACGGGATCGCCGGATGCGTTCAAAGTGCTGGGCCGGGGCGAGCTGCAGCTTGCCATTTTAATTGAGATGATGCGCCGCGAGGGCTACGAGCTGATGGCGGGACGGCCGGAGATCGTCACGCGCATGGTAGAAGGCGTGCGTATGGAGCCGGTCGAGCATCTCACCATCGACGTGCCAGAGCAATACACCGGCGTGGTGATCGAGAAGCTGGGACCGCGCAAGGGCGAGATGAACAAGATGCACAACCACGGTTCGGGGCGCGTGCGTCTGGAATTTCGTGTGCCCAGTCGCGGACTCATCGGCCTGCGCAGCGAGATGCTTACCGAGACGCGCGGGACCATTGTCATGAATTCGCTCTTCGACGGCTACATTCCTTACCAGGGCGAGATTCCGCAGCGGCCCACGGGCGCGTTGATCGCCGACCGGCAGGGACTCACGACAACCTACGCGCTCAACGGACTGCAGGAGCGCGGCATCCTGTTTGCCGGGCCGGGCGTGGAAGTCTACGAGGGAATGATCGTGGGCGAGCACTCGCGCGATAACGATCTCGACGTGAATGTCGTCCGCGAAAAGAAGATGACCAACATGCGCGCGTCCACGGCCGATGAAGCGATCCGCCTGGTTCCGTATAAAACGCTCAATCTCGAACAGGCCATCGAGTTCATTGCTGACGATGAGTTTGTCGAGGTCACGCCCAGGTCGCTGCGCCTGCGCAAGAAAATCCTGCAACAAAACAAGCGCCCCAAGCGATGGGAGAAGGCGGCAGCTGCCGCGGGTGCGGAATAGCGAGCGCTTTGTGAAAGGGCACGACCTTACAGGCTGCGGAAATACTCCATCGCGAAAGCACGAAGTGTCAGTGCACGACTTCAGTCGTGCCGTAAGGGCCGCAGAATGAATGTGGCCTTCAGGCCCTGCGAACGATTTTCGCGATCCTAGCTCGGCTTTCGGGGTTTTTCCGCAACCTGTTTAGTCGTGCCGCACAGGCCTGCAATGATGAGTTGGGCTTTAGCCCCTGCGGGATGCTCCTTGCCACCTCCAAAAGACACGAACCAAGTGTCTGCCAAAAACACAAAGACCCGCGCTGACGAACATCGTGTATGGACCGAGTTCGAATGGCCTTTGGAGAAAAACAGCAATAGCGACAGCGGCGAATAATGCTAAGCACGAGCCAGCAGAAATTAACAGATCAAATAGGCTTCCCTTTAAGCTCCAGCGCAATCGCAGGAGCAAGCAACAGACGACGCCTAAAATGACACCGATCACGCATGAAATCATGACGTTAACCAAGATGAGCAGGTCAGCGGCTGCGGCGTTTAGGACCATTATTAGACTCCAGGAAGCGAAGTTCGCATGATGCTAAGATAAACTTCAACCCCGCGCTACAATTTATCCTTCGCTTCGAGCACCCGCTCCAGCGCTTGCTCAGCCGTTGCACCCACGCTCGACAGATGCCCCATCTTCCGCCCCACGCGCGGCGTTTTCTTTTCGTATAAATGCAGGCGCACACCGGGCACTGCAAGCGCGTCGGCAAAATTCGGCTCGCCCGTTTTGTTGAGCCAGACCTCGCCGAGCAGGTTCACGATGGCGCAGGGCGAAATCAATTCCGTCGATCCGAGCGGCAGATTGCACGCCGCGCGTACCGCCTGCTCGAATTGGCTGGTGACGCAACCACGCTCGCTCTGGTGGTAGCTGTTGTGGGGGCGCGGCGCCATTTCGTTTACCAACAGCTCTCCCCGGCGCGTGACGAACATCTCCACGCACAGCAACCCTTCGATGCCAAGCTGCGCGATGATGCCCGCGGCCAAGGCCTCGGCGCGCGACTCCAGCTGCGGGGAAATCCCGGCCGGCAGCACGCTCCATGCCAGGATCTGGTTCTCGTGGTGATTGCGCGCGGCAGGATAGGCGCGGACCTCGCCGGCCGGATTGCGCGCCGCCATCACGCTGATCTCGCAATCGAGCTCAAGCGCCTGCTCCGCGACGCATGGCCGGCCGCCCAACGAACTCCATGCTTCCGTAACCGATTCCCGCGTTGCGTGAGGATCCAATCCGATGCGTGCCTGTCCGCGCCCATCGTAACCGCCGCGGCCAATTTTCAGAAACACGTTTCCCCCCAACGCGGGAGCCCCTGCCTGCAAATCCGCTTCGCTGCGCACCACGCGAAACGGGCCGACAGGAAATCCATGCTCCGCGAGCCACGGCTTCTGCAGCGTTTTGTCCTGAATGATGCGGATGGGCTCGACACCGGGCCGCAGCGGCGCCAGTCGCGCTACTCCTCGGAGCGCCTCCACGCCGATTTGCTCAATCTCGAGCGTGACAGCATCCGCGCCCGCGGCCAGCCGGCGCGCAGCATCCACGTCATCCCAGCGTCCGGCGATGGTTTCGTCCACAACGAAACTTGCCGGACAAGCCGGTTCGGGATCCATAACGCGTACGCGATAGCCCATGGTGCGCGCAGCCATGGCCATCATGCGGCCCAACTGCCCGCCGCCGAGAATGGCCAGCAGCCCTCCCGGGCGTATTTTTTCTGGTTTTGGAAGAGAGACGGTGGTCACCGCGAGGATTCCTCGCCCAATTTCTGGTCGAGCACTTCCTGGGTGCGCGCGGCGCGCCACGCGGCCAGGCGGTCGTAGAGGGCGGCGTCAGTGGTGGCGAGCATCTCCGCGGCCAGCAGCGCGGCGTTGGCTGCGCCGGCTTTGCCGATGGCCAGTGTGCCCACGGGCACGCCTTTCGGCATCTGCACAATCGACAGCAGCGAATCGAGACCATTGAGTTGCGTAGCCGGCACGGGGACGCCGAGCACCGGAACGAGCGTCTTGGCGGCCAGCATTCCGGGCAGGTGCGCGGCGCCGCCGGCTCCGGCAATGATGGCGCGCAAGCCGCGCGACCGCGCTGACTCCGCATACTGGAAGAGCCAGTCGGGCGTGCGATGCGCGCTCACGATGCGCGCTTCGTGAGGAATTCCGAGAGCGCTTAAGAGCTCGACGGCCGTAGAGAGCACGTCGTAGTCGCTCTTGCTGCCCATCACCACGCCCACAACCGGTTGGTTGCTCATGGGGTGATTATACGAGGGGCCAAGTCCCGCGCACCGGCAACGATCTGGGCTACCCCTTGTTCTGCAGCTGGTGGCTAACGGCTCCCTGGATGAGGTCGGCGTCGAAGGGATTGGAAACCTTGACCGTACCCCAGGAATAGGTATGGAACTGATCGAAGTTGATGTGGTGGTTCCGGTCGGCCCTCACCGTGTCAGCAGACGCCGTGGAAGCGAGGCACGCTAGGGCCGTGCAGAGGAAGGTTGCGCAAAACAGCCGGATTTTCATGGATACCACTCTTCCGAATCGAAGATCGTCGCTGCTCAGACGGATGCCCGGCGCCGCATGACAGTTGTCCTTTGGACGCGCGACGGAACCGCGGGAAAACTGCCACGCTGGAGCCTGAATTCACCCCGGCGGGGAGCTTCTCCGAAGCCGCCATCGTGACTGTTCCGCGACGGTCCGTCGTCAGATGACGAAATGCCGTCATCGTCAATTCGCCTCGTCGCCGGCGTTGAGCTTGCCGAGCCGCGCGCCCCGAGGCGCGCTAACCCCTTTTCCACCTGGCTTCTAATTTTGTCGCCAAGCGACAGCCCGAGTTTGGCACGCAGCGTGCTTTTCCTCTGGGCATGGCGTTGCGCATCACGGTCGAACAAAACACCGACACAATGGTCCTCAAACTGGAGGGCCGACTGGCCGGAGCCTGGGTGGCCGAACTTGACCGCCTATGGGCGCAAATATCCCCGGAGCGGAACGGACGCAAACTAGCGCTCGACCTCCGCGAAACCACCTACGCGGACGCCAAGGGCATTGGAATACTGCGCGCGATCTACGGAGAGACGAGAGCAGATTTTCTCACGGGCTCACCGTGGACGCAGTATCTGGCAGAAGAAGTGAAACGCAAGGACGCGGAACAGAACCAGGAGGTCTGATCATGCAAAGCACATTCGAACACGCGAGTCTTCCCGCCTATCGCAAGGGCGAGTTCTTCAACCTGTTGTCGCCGGCAGCGCAAGCGGACCTGGAGGCGCTGATCTTTCCCTCAACCTATCCGGCTCATTCCGTTCTGTTTTCTGAGACGCAGCCGGCTACGGGCATCGTGATCGTTCTCGAGGGCGAGGTGCGGCTCTCCATCAACTCGCAGGACGGGCGGCGGCTCAGCTTCCGCATTGCCAGAGCGGGCGAGGTTCTGGGGCTCTTTTCGACGGTCTCGGGCAAGGAATACGAGATGACGGCCGAAACCCTTTACCCAGCGAAAATTGCGCATGTCACCCGCCAGGCATTCCTGCAGTTTTTGAACCGTCATCCCGAGGTTTACCAGACCGTAGCGCGGGAGATGATCCGTACCTTCAACGCGGCCTGCGAGCAACTGCGCATGGTGGGGCTCTCCACCTCCGCGCCGGAGCGGCTGGCGCGCCTGCTGCTGGGCTGGAGCGAGAAAAGTGAGAACATCGCGAGCGGCGCAGCACGCTGCCGGCTGTCGCTGACCCACGAAGAAATTGGCGAGTTTATCGGCGCTTCGCGCGAGACCGTGACGCGCACCCTGAGCGTCTTTAAGCACCGCCGCCTGGTTTCGCAGCACGGCTGCACCATCACCATCCCCAACCGCAACGCGCTGGAATCCTACGCCTGCGGTTAAAAAGACAGGGAACAAGGGACCGAGGGAACAATGAACCGAGGTACCGACGGAGCGAGGTAAAGATTGAGTTGAGCCGTTCGTCCAGCGATCACGATCGGGAAGGGATCGCGCCCGGCGCCCGGCGAGCGGCTCTAAGACGGTTCCGCAATTCACATCGTTATCCGGGCTCCGAATCTGTGGAACTGAACGAGCGGCCGGAGCAATCCGGCCGCTGAATGTTGCCCATTGCTCTTCGGGTATCCAGTTTGGTACTTCGCGGCGACGCCACAATGTCCAAGTGATGGAATCAAACTCAAAACAGGGCGTTATGCATGATCCTCAAGATGGAGAGAAGTAGCTTAAATAGATCAGCAGTCCCTTCATTCTCTCTCGATGCTCAGCCTCCAAGTAATTGCAAGGATGGGATAATGGAAGCCGTGCACATTGGCGTCATCGGCGGTGGCATCGCCGGGCTGTCTGCAGCCTTCGAGCTTGAAAAGGCTCGCGCGGCCGGGCAGCCGGTGGAGTACACGCTTTACGAGGCGCGTCCGCGGATGGGCGGCTCGCTGGCCTCGGAGACGGTGGACGGCGCGGTGCTAGAGCTGGGTCCAGACTCATTCCTGACCGAAAAGCCGGCGGCGGCCGAGCTGTGCCGGGAGCTGGGACTGGACGCGGAACTGCTGCCCTCGAACGACGCGGCGCGCCGGACCTGGATCGTAGTGGGCAACCGGCTGGTGGCCTTGCCTGACGGGCTTATGTTCCTGGTTCCTACCAAGCTGGTCCCCACAGCGCTGACGCGGCTGTTCAGCCTGCGCACCAAAATCCGCATGGGCATGGAGCTGCTGCACCCGCCGCGCGCGAGCCATGCCGACGAGTCGGTGGCCGCGCTGGTGGAGCGCCACTACGGCGTCGAAGCCGTTGACAGGCTCGCCGATCCGTTGCTCAGCGGTATTTACGGGGGCGGCGCAGCCGAGCTGAGCGCCCGCACCGTGTTGCCCCGTCTAGTGGAGATGGAAAAGAAGTACGGCTCCCTGACACGCGGCATGTTGACGGCGCACAGAAAGATGCGGGCGGCGATGAAAAACTCGCCAAAAAGCGCATCCAAAACGCCAAACCGCGGAGCGGCCCCCATTTTCACCGCGCTGCGCGGCGGGATGCAGCAGTTGGTGGACGCGCTCGCGGCGCGGCTCGATCCGGCTCGGGTTTGCCTGGGCGTACCGGTGAGCGCCGTCGAGCGAGCCGGCCGCGCCTGGCGCGTGCACACGGGCGGAGCGGTGCGGGAATTCGACGCGCTCATCATGGCCTCTCCGGCGTGGGCTGCGGGCTCGCTGCTCTCGCCCGTTGACGCGCAGCTGGGCGAGGAGCTGAGCGCCATTCCGTATTCCTCTTCGATTACCGTGAACCTGGTCTACGACGAACGCAAGATCGGCCGCCTGCCCGACGGCTTTGGATTTCTGGTTCCGGTTGTCGAGGGCCGCTCCTTGCTGGCCTGCACGTTTGTCCATCGCAAGTTTCTAGGCCGCACGCCGCCGGGAAAGGCGGTTTTTCGAGCTTTCCTGGGCGGAGCCAAACGCGAATCGCTGTTGGCCGAGAGCGATCAAGCGCTGGTGGCTACGGTACGGCGCGAAATGGCCGAGATTCTAGGCGCGCAAACGCTGAGCGCCGAGATTGAGCCGGAGCAGGTGCGGGTGACGCGCTGGCGCCGGGCCATGGCGCAGTATGCCGTCGGCCACCAGGAGCGGATGGAGCGCATCGCTGCGCGTGTGGCCGCGCTGCCCGACCTGCGCCTGGCTGGCAACGCCTACGACGGCATCGGCATTCCCGATTGCATCCGGCTGGGCCGCCAAGCGGCGCGGGAGCTAGTCACAGCGGCGGTAAACCTGCGATCAGGCATTTCCGCGTAGCGTCCATTTCGCATAGGCAACCGCGGTTGTCACCCTGAGCGAGCGCAGCGTGCCGAAGGGTTCACGGTCTGCTCGTGCCGCGGCGAATTCTGAAAAATCCGGGGGCCCAAAGTCTCAACTTCGAGACCTGGAAGATCACAAACCTTAACGATTCCGCATCTAGCCGCGCCCCATTCCCGATGCACCCGCCGCCTTATACTCGCGTTAGGGATGTCCACGCGCAACGACACAGTCCTGGCGACGATTCTAGCCACCACGCGAGCCGCCGTGCAGACCGCCAAAGGCCTGGCGCCGCTTGCGGAGCTGGAGCGCCGCGCACTCGTGCACCGGCCGCGCGGCTGGGCTTCCGCATTGCGCCGTCCCGCCGCGTTCGGTCCGCCCATCATCGCCGAGATCAAGAAGGCTTCGCCTTCGAAGGGAGTGATCCGCGCCGATTTCAATCCCGAATGGCTGGCGCGCCGCTATCGCGCCGGCGGCGCTGCCGCGCTCTCCGTGCTCACCGACGAGCCCTTCTTTCAGGGCAGCCTGCGCAACCTGGAATTGGTTTCGGCGGCCACACCGCTGCCCTGCCTGCGCAAGGACTTCATGGTCGACGAATACCAGATCGTGGAAGCGCGCGCCCATCGCGCCGACGCCATCCTGCTCATCGCCGCCGCGCTCACCAGCGCGGATCTTAAGCACCTTGCCCAAGTGGCGCATGGCTTCTCGCTCGACGTGCTGGTCGAGGTGCACACCGCAGACGAGCTGGACCGCGTGCTGGATACGGGAATCGCTGCGCTGGGCGAAACCGGGATCGCCGCGGACAGCGGGAACCCCGTGAATCCTCCGGGTGCGGATGCATCCGCGGGGTTGAAAAAAGGCGCCCTCGCCATCGGCGTAAACAACCGCGACCTGCGCACTCTCGATGTCAGCCTCGAAACTTCGCTCACCCTCGCCGAGCGCATTCCTGCGGGAGTGGTGCGCGTGGCCGAGAGCGGCATTGCCGACGCCGCCGACATCGCCAAGCTGCGCCATGCCGGTTTCCACGCATTTCTGATTGGCGAGAGCCTGATGCGCCAGCCCGACCCCGGCGCCGCGCTAGCCCGGCTGATTGCCGCAGCCACGGTTAAGCCATGAGCCTCTGGATCAAAATCTGCGCCAACACCTCGCTGGCCGACGCGCTGCTGGCCGCAGAAGCCGGCGCCGATGCGGCGGGCTTCGTTTTCGCCCCCAGCCCGCGGCGGGTGACGGTGGAGCAGGCGGCCGCCATCGTGCCACATCTGCCGGCTTCTCTCGAGAAGATTGGTGTCTTTGTCGATGCGACGTTCGATAAGATCGCCGCCACCGTCGAGGCTTGCGGACTGACGGGTGTGCAGCTTCACTTCGCGGGGCCTGCCGATCTGCCCGCGCAGCTTCGCGAGCGCTTCGGTCCGGCACAGCGCATCGTGCGCACGATTCACTTCGACGGCGCGCAAGCCGCAAGTGTGAAGGGTACGGGCTTTAGCCCGTACCTTGCCGGCACGGAAATGGGCGGGGCGTTGGCCCCTGAGGCTGTCTTTTCGGACCCCCATATCGACACCATTCTGATTGACTCGCACAAAGTCTGGGCGACAGGCGGGACCGGCCAAATCTTCGATTGGAGCCTGGCCGCCATGACACTCTTCCAAAAGGCAACAGCGCGCGAGCGCCGCCTCGTCGCGGCCGGCGGCCTGACGCCGGAAAACGTGGCTCAGGCCATTGCCACACTGCGCCCCTGGGGCGTGGACGTGGCCAGCGGCGTGGAGGCCGCTCCGGGGCGCAAGGATCCCGCCAAACTCCGCGCGTTCGTCGCAAACGCCCGCGCCGCGGGGCTCAAGTAAGGCTGTAGCCCGACGCTCTTCGCCATGCGGCGCGAGGGTACGCGGAAATTTTGTAGCCTTGCGGGGCGCAGCCGCGTACCTTGAGATGAGCGGCGGCTGGTCCGCCTTCCACGTCGTTGAAAGGAAGCCGTCCCGCAAGATTCCCCGCGGAGGTTTCAATGGATACGTTTCTCGCGCCGGTCGAAAATCCTCAATCGCTTATGTTGAAGCTGGTTTACCGCATGTCGCGCCGCCAGTTCGGCAAGGTCATGACCCCGCTCAAAGTGTTTGTGGCGCGCATGCCGCTCAGCTTCGGCATGTTCGGCGCAAAGATCGGCAAGCTGGACAAGAAACTCACACTTCCGCCGGAGACCGTCATGCTGATCCGCGAACGTGTGGCGCGGATTAATGTGTGCCTGTTCTGCGTCGATATCGGACGTGCATCTGCCATCAAACAGCGCATGAACGAGGCCAAGTTCGATGCGCTGGAGGCCTACGCGACCAGTCCACTATTCACTGAAGCGGAGCGCGCCGCGCTGGACTACGTGACCGAGCTAACCCGCGACAAGCAGGTGAAGCCCGCTACCTTCGAGCGCCTGGCAAAGCATTATTCCGAGCGCGCCATCTGCGAAATCGTGTGGCTGGTGGCCAGCGAGCACTTCTACAACATGACCAACATCGGCCTCAACATTCACTCCGACATGTTGTGCGATATCAGCCGGAAGAAGAAGTAATATGGATGAAAACGGCAAAGAATGATGAGAAGAGCAACTACGGATAAGTGCAAGCTCCCCGCGCACAGGTGATAGGTGACTCTGCGTTCCCATCCAGGATATTTCGGCGCGCTGACACTCTTGCTGCTGGTGGCAATGGTATGGGGCCGGTCCCTGCTGATGAAGAGAAAAGGAATAAAAGCGTTCAACTTCGGCAAGATCGACAAGAAGGATTTCCTGATTCCGCCGTTCGCTGCTTTTTATTTCTATGTCGTGTTTGCCGCCGCATTTGACTTTTCGGCCGTGAGCAGACAGGAATTCTTTCGCTCCGGAGTCGTCCCCTGGGTAGGAGTACTGCTTTGCATGGGAGGATTGACTCTATTTGCCCTGAGTCTGGTCTCGTTTGGGAGAAGCTTCCGCGTAGGCATCGATCCTGACCATCCCGACAAGCTTGTAACCACCGGGGTCTTTGCTTTCAGCCGCAATCCGATTTATGTGGCGTTTGGGTTTGTCTTGCTCGGCCAGTTCCTGGTGTTCTCAAACTGGATTCTTTTGATCTATATGGCTGCCGCCGCATGGCTGATCCATCGTCAGGTACTGCGTGAAGAAGAATTCCTGAGAAAGAATTACGGCCAGCAGTATTTGGAGTATTCCGCTCGGGTGAGAAGGTACCTTTAGCCCTGCACATCGTGGAAAGCCGCCCCTAGTACACTAAAGAGTTCCCCATTTGCGCGGACAGCAGAGCAGGAGATCCCTATGGCATCCACCATCCTTCCGGCAAATCCTTCCAAGCCGCGCGCCGGGCGCTTCGGCGTCTACGGAGGCCGCTATGTGCCGGAAACGCTGATGGCCGCGCTCGTCGAGTTGGAGCATGCGTACGAAGCCGCCAAAGCCGACGCCGCATTTCAGGCCGAACTGACTTCTCTGCTCACTGACTACGCCGGACGGCCTACGCCCCTCTATTTCGCGAACCGCCTCAGCGAGCAACTCGGCGGAGCCAAAATTTACCTGAAGCGCGAAGACCTGCTGCACACCGGCGCGCACAAAATCAACAACGCCCTCGGCCAGGGACTGCTGGCCAGGCGCATGGGCAAGCGCCGCATTATTGCCGAAACCGGCGCTGGTCAGCATGGCGTGGCCACGGCCACCGTCTGCGCGCTGCTCGGCCTCGACTGCGTGATCTACATGGGCGACGTAGATATGGAGCGCCAGGAGCTGAATGTGCTGCGCATGAGGCTGCTGGGCGCGGAAGTTCGCGGCGTTTCTTCTGGCTCGCGCACGCTCAAGGACGCCATCAGCGAGGCCATGCGCGACTGGGTCACCAACGTTCGCACCACCTATTACTTGCTGGGCAGCGCGCTGGGCGCGCATCCCTACCCGACCATGGTGCGCGATTTTCAGCGCGTGATCGGCATGGAGCTGAAGCGGCAGATTCTGGAGAAAGAGGGCCGCCTGCCGAGCGCGATCATCGCCTGCGTAGGCGGAGGCTCGAACTCCATCGGCGCTTTTTACGAATTCCTCAACGATCGCGACGTGCGCCTCATCGGCGTGGAGGCGGGCGGGCGCGGCACGGCTCTGGGCGAGCACGCAGCGCGATTCCAGGGCGGTGCGCCGGGGGTGCTGCAGGGCACGTACTCCTATGTGCTGCAAGACGAGGACGGGCAGATCGCGCAAACGCACTCGGTTTCGGCGGGGCTCGATTACGCGTCGATCGGCCCGGAGCACGCGGCCCTGCACGACTCCGGCCGCGCGGAGTACGTGTCGTGCGATGATGCCGCCGCGCTCGATGCGGTAGTGAAGCTGGCGCGGACTGAGGGAATTCTGCCCGCGCTCGAAAGCGCGCATGCGGTGGCCGAGGCGATGCGCATCGCGCCTTCGATGTCTCCGCGTGAAATACTGGTGGTGAATCTGAGCGGCCGCGGCGATAAGGATATGGGCATATTGGCCCGCGAGCTTAAGCTGTGAGTGTGCTTGCCTCTCGCCTGCCATATTTCGCCGCGTCGGGTTTGAGGCTGTGAAGTTTTGAAAGGGCACGACTTCAGCCGTGCCCTAGAAGAGACATTCATATGCGCGGCTTTAGCCGCGGAGGGAATGCGCGCCGCCGAAAGCACTCCCCGGGGCTAAAGCTCCACTCAACATTGGGCGGCAAGCGGCACGGCTAAAGCCGTGCCCTTTCAAGGCACTGAGACTTCGAAGTTCCACGCTGATGCCGATTCATTTCGATCACAAACCGGGCTTGGTGGTTTATTTAACGGCCGGTGACCCCTCGCTCGAGGGCACCCGCGAGATAGCCCTTGCCGCCATCGATGCGGGTGCGGATGTAATCGAGCTGGGTGTGCCCTTCAGCGATCCGCTCGCCGATGGGCCCATCATCCAGCGCGCCAGCGAGCGTGCGCTTGCGCGCGGCACACGCCTGCGCGACGTGCTCGCCGTTGCCCGCGAATTGCGCGCCGCGCGGCCGCAGTCGGGCTTGGTGCTCTTCAGTTATTTGAATCCGATTCTGCGCTACAGCCTGCACCGCTTTGCGGATGATGCCGCGGCAGCCGGCGTGGACGGCGTGCTGGCCACCGACATGATTGTCGAAGAAGCCGGCGAATACCTGGCCGAAATGACCCGTGTGAAGCTGGCGCCGATTTTTCTGGCCGCGCCTACCAGCCCCGATGAGCGCCTCAAGGCCATCGCCACGCACAGCAAGGGATTTGTTTACGCCATTTCGCGCGTGGGTATCACCGGCACGCAACAGAGCTTGACCGCGGACGCCGCTGTGCTGGTGGCGCGCATCCGCCGTCTTTCGGAAATCGCCGGAGCAAGCCTCCCGGTGGCCGTGGGATTCGGCATTTCCAATGCAAATCACGTCGCGCAAGTGGGCGAGTTTGCGGATGCCGCGGTCATCGGCAGCGCTATTGTCGAGCTTGTAGAGCGCTCGATCTCAAAGGATGGACCTGGCGCGGTTTCTCGATTTATCAAGGGCCTGCGCCTGACTGAAGCGGCGCCGGCCCGGTGAGAAGAACAGTTGCCAGTTCACGGTTCGTAGTTCACAGTTGGTCTGCTGCTTTGGGGAGCCGTCTCGGCCCGAGCTGTCGGATGCAGCTATGAACTGTGAACTGAAATCTGAGCGCTGCAAGCTGACCCGAGGATCAAATGACGCTCGAAGAACTGCGAAAACGCATCGATGTGCTGGACCGCCAGCTTGTTGAGCTCCTCAACGATCGGGCGCGCGCGGCGCGGCTGGTGGGCCATTTGAAGGCCGCCACTTCGCTGCCGGTCTATGAGCCAGAGCGCGAAAAGATTGTGTACGCAAACGTGCGCGCGGCCAACCAGGGGCCGCTGCCCGATATCGAGCTTACGCACATTTACGAGCGCATCATCGACGTGATGCGAGCACTGCAACGCAACGAGCTGGCTTCAGAAAGAAAAGCCCAGGGACAAGATCAGGAAGGCCGCGCCGCGGGCGCACCGCTGCCCCAGCAACAACGGACCGTTGCCGGAGACCCGGGTTCGCCGCCCGAGACAGGGAAATCGAAATGATTGTCGCCATGCAGGAGAACGCAACCGAAGAACAGATCGACGCCGTCATCGAAGTGATGGAGGAGTGCGGGGTAGACGTGCACCGCACCACCGGCGCGATGCAGACCATTCTGGCCGCGGTGGGACCCACCGCTGGGCTCGACATCACCAAGTTTGAAGTGCTGCCGGGCGTGATGCACGTGCACCGCATCAGCTCCCCGTATAAACTCGCTGGCCGCGCCTTTCGTCCGCAAGGCACGGTGATCGAATTCCCCAACGGCGCGTCCATCGGCGGCGCGCAGGTGGCCATCATCGCCGGGCCGTGTGCCATCGAGAACCGGGAGCAGATCTTCGCCATCGCCAAATGCGTCAATGCCGCGGGCGGAAGCTTTCTGCGCGGCGGTGCATTCAAGCCGCGCACCTCGCCGTATTCCTTCCAGGGCCTCGGCATCGACGGCCTCAAGCTGATGCGCGAAGCCGCAGACGCGCACGGCCTGGCCACGGTGAGCGAAGTGATGGAGATCGCGCAGATCGAGCCGATGCTGCCCTATGTCGACTGCTTCCAGGTGGGCGCGCGCAACATGCAGAACTTTAACCTGCTGCGCGAACTGGGCCAGGTACGCAAGCCGGTACTGCTCAAGCGTGGCATTGCGGCCACCATCGAAGAACTGCTCATGTCGAGCGAGTACATTCTCTCCGGCGGCAATTACCAGGTGATCCTTTGCGAGCGCGGCATCCGCACTTACGAGACGTCAACGCGAAACACCATGGATATTGCGGCCATTCCGGTGCTGAAAAAGCTGAGCCACCTGCCGGTGGTGGGCGATCCCTCGCACGGCACCGGCCGGCGCGACATGGTGGCTCCCATGGCTAAGGCGGCGGTGGCCGCGGGCTGTGACGCGCTGCTCATCGAGATCCATCCCAACGCCGACAAGAGCGTGAGCGACGCCGCGCAGACGCTGTACCTGGAGCAATTCGAGAAGCTGGTTGGCGAGCTGCAGGTGATTGCGCAGGCGGTGGGACGGACGCTGTAAGATGGAGCGGGCCGAGCGGAGTTAGCGTCAGCGGAGCTGGCGGACTTAGGGGTGCCAATCACCTGGAGCTTGTCATCCTGAGGCGCACCCGAAGGATATGCGTATGCTTTTTGTTAGCGCCCCGATACGAATGACACGGACCCGCTCACAACGCTAGCTCCGCTCCATGCAAAGGACCCCTTGATCGAGCGCATCGCCATTCTCGGCACTGGTCTTCTCGGCAGCTCTTTAGGGCTTGCCCTGCGCGCAGCAGGGTTCAAAGGCGGCATCGCGGGATGGAACCGCAGCCCAGGCCAAGCGCAGCTTGCATTGCAAATGGGCGCCATCGATTCCATCGCGTCCGATCCCATCGCCACCGCACGTGCGAGCCAGGTGACGCTGCTGGCCGTGCCTATCTACGCTACGCTCGACTTGATGGAGAAGCTCGCCGGCGAGCTGGACAGCGAGCATCTGCTTACCGACGTCGGCAGCACCAAGCGCATGATTGCGGAAACCGCAGTTTGCCTTTACAACCGGCCAGATCGCGCGGCGTTCTTGCCTGGCCATCCCATGGCCGGCAAGGAGCGCGGCGGAGCGGCGCTGGCCGACACGAACCTGTTTCGCGGAGCGGTCTGGCTCTTTACCGACGATTCCAATGCGCAGCGCTCGCCGCGTGGAATCGAGCTGGTTGAAGAGTGGCGCGAGTGGGTCGCGGCCATGGGGTCGAAGACACTCGATCTTGACCCGGCACGTCATGACGAGCTGGTGGCGTGGGTCAGCCATCTGCCGCAATTGACGGCGACGGCCCTGAGCGCGCTGCTGGAAGAGGAAGTGGGCGACGCGCCCGAGCTCAAGGATGTGGGCGGCCGCGCGCTGCGCGAGATGACGCGCCTGGGTGCCAGCCCGTATTCCATGTGGCGTGACATCGCCAGCACCAACACTGAGGCCGTGGAGCGCGCGCTCTTCGCGCTCGAGCAGCGGCTTGCCTTTCTGCGCGAAAACCTGCGCACGCCCGGCCTGCGCGAAGAGTTTGAGCAGGCCAACAAGTTCCGCCGCGACGGATAAACCCAAGCAGAGCGCAGAGCAGGATGCCCCATCCTTTCGCGTTTTGTGCGAAAGGGTGGGAAGCTACGAGCGCTGAAACGCTACCCGCCGCTTCTGCCACCACCCCGCCCCATGCCCTACTCTAGCGCTATGACGGATCGCGAACTAGTAGCGTGGATTGCCCGTTCGCCGGGCGGTAAAGCCGGGCACAAGCAGCTGGTGCGCGAACTGGGCCTGGGCGGCGGGCGCGAGCGGCGCTTGCTGCTGGAGCAACTGGCGCAGCTCACTGCGTGCGGTCAGCTCGTCCAGCTCGACCGCGAGCAGTGGAGCATTCCGCGGGCAGCGCAGGCGCGCGACAATCTGGTTGCCGGCCGCCTCGATTTGCATCGCGATGGATACGGCTTTGTGCGCCCCCATCGAAGCTCCGTCGCGGCCAACGCGCTCCGGGAAGTCGGACAGGACCAGGATATTTTCATCCCGCCCAATGAAATCAACGGCGCCATGCAGGGCGACCAGGTTCTGGTCGAGGTCGAGCCGCCCAAGGCTGATGGCCGTCGCCAGGGCCGCATGGTGCGAGTGATCGAGCGGCGAAACCCTACAGTTGTTGGCGTATTTCATTACGCAATCGCAAAGCAGTGGTCGGGCGAGTCCGGGCATCCTCCCGGCTGGCATCAAGTGATCCCGTTCAATGAGCGCATGACGCAGCCAATCCTCATTTCACCCGATGCGGAGCTGCCGGCATCCCGCGAACTGGCAAGCGCGCATCGCGTACTGGGCAGTGAAGCAATCTCTCGGCCGAAACTTGAAAGCCCAGAGGGCCTCGAAGGGCTCATCGTGGATGTCGAGATCACGCGCTGGCCCACGACTACGCGACCGCCCATGGGCCGCGTCGTGGAAGTGTTGGGATCGCCCGACGATTTCGGCGTGGACGTGGAGATGATGATCCGCAAGCACCAGTTGCCGCGGATATTTCCCGACGATGTCCTGGAGCAAGCTCGTCGTGTCGCTCATCTCGACCAAAAGGCTGCCGCCCGCAGGGTGGATTTTCGCCATCTGCCGCCCGGGAAGCACATCGTCACCATCGACGGCGAAACCGCGCGCGACTTCGACGATGCGGTGCTGGTCACGGAGCGTGTAGACAGTGAAGGCGATCTTGGCTACGAGCTGCAGGTACACATTGCCGACGTGGCCGAGTACGTTACGGAGGGCAGCGCCATCGATCGCGAAGCGCGCCTGCGCGGGACCAGTGTTTATTTCCCCGATCGCGCGATCCCCATGCTGCCGCACGAGCTTTCGAGCGGCATCTGCAGCCTGCGCCCGCGCGAAGACCGGCTGGTGCTCAGTTGCATCATGCAGCTCGATTCCATGGGCCGCATCGAGAGCTACGAAATCGTCGAGGGCGTCATCCGCTCCGCCGCGCGCATGACGTATACCGAGGTGCACGCCATTTTGGAGGGCGATACCGAGACGCGCGCCGAGTATGCGGCGCTGGTGCCCGAATTCGAGCGCATGAGGCGGCTGGCCATGTTGATGAACCAGCGCCGCGAAGAGCGGGGCAGCATCGATTTCGATTTGCCCGAGCCGGTGATCGAGTTCGACGAGCAGGGCCGCATGCGCGGCATCACGCGCGCCGAGCGCACCTGGGCCAACCGCCTCATCGAGGAGTTCATGCTGGCGGCCAACGAGTGCGTGGCCACCTGGATCGAAGATCTGGGCGTGCCCTCGCTCTACCGCATTCACAAGAAGCCGGAGCCGCGGCGTGTCGTCCAGTTCGAGGAGCTGGCCGCCAGCTTCGGCTACTCGTTGGGTCTCGGACCTCTACCCGTCCGCCGCATGCAATTCCGCGCGGAGCGGCGCGAGATGCACGGGCGCGGGCGCAATCCGCGCCAGCACGAAGTGCCCGAGGATATAGCCGTCACGCCGCGCATGTACCAGAAGCTGGCGGCGAAGATCGAGGGCAAACCTGAAGAGCGAATCTTAAGCTACCTGATGCTGCGCTCGCTCATGCAGGCGCGCTACAGCGAGATCAACGAGGGCCACTTTGCGCTGGCCGCGCCCACCTATACGCACTTTACATCGCCGATTCGCCGCTATCCCGACCTGATTGTGCACCGTATTACCAAGGCGCTGCTGCGCGCCGGAGTAAGTGGTGCGGGTGAAATAGACGCAGACCGGCTGAGTCCGCCGTGGTCGCATCCGAATGAGGCGGGATACATGGCGCCCGCAACAGCTTTGAGAGCGCGCGGCAGAAACGCAGATCCTTCGACTTCGCTTGCTGCGGCGAGCTCCGCTCAGGATGACAAGCGGGCAAAGGCGCTGCGCACGAAGGGCAGGTTGTTGCCGATCGAGCCGTCCATCCCCGAAGCGGAGCTGGCGCAGATTGCCGACGAATCGAGCCAGGCGGAGCGCCGCGCCGCGGATGCCGAGCGCGAGCTGGTGGAATGGAAAAAGGTCCGCTTCATGCAGGACCGCGTCGGCGAAGAATTCGCCGCGCTGGTCTTGAACCCCGCCAAATACGGCCTCTTCATCGAGCTTACCGATATGTTTGTCGAGGGGTTGGTGCCTATCGACACGCTGCGCGGCGACCGCTACACCTGGCGCGAGAACACGCACGAAATCGTCGGCGAACGCTCCGGCCGGCGCTTCCGTGCCGGCGACCGCGTGCAGGTGATTCTGGATCGCGTGCTGGCACAGGAACGACGGCTCCAATTCGCGCTCGTCGAGGAGGGCCTGATTCTGACCGGCAAGAAGGCGGCTCATTCCCCGTCAAAGCCAAAGAAGAACCAGCGCAAAGACGCCGCCGCTCATCCTCCCACGACGAAGAAACGCCGCAACAAAAAAGGCCGGCGGCCCTGACGCCGCTGGCCGGCAACGCCGCATTCGGGAGAACTGAGAAGCCCTTACAACCCCGCCTGCTTTGCAGCCAGGTTCCCGATAAGGGGAATCATGAACCGTTTGCCCTGAAACGCCTGGATCATCGTGATCAGCCAAAGCGCGACTAGCCCCAAAAACAAGACCAGCGCCACTAGCCAGCCGATGATGGGCACAAAGGCCATCACCATATTGATCACCCATACACAGAACCAGGCTGCTGCGAGGAAGATCGATTGCCAGCAGTGGAAACGCACCTTGGCGGTCTGGTTATACGGCGCAACCACCAGAAAGATGATCGCCGGAATGAATGTGAGATAGGCGAGGCCGCTCGCGTCGTCTGAAAGTCCAGCCGAAGCCCCAACTGCATTCGGTTCCGCCATAGTAACTCCTTTCGAGGAACAACACTTAGAACTTATCCGTAAATAGTGTACATGTAGGTACGGGGGGTGCGATAGTTTTGTGCGGGGTGGATTTGTCTGCCTGACGATAGTCTGGATGGCACAGATCAAATCGTGGACGGTATCGGACGAGTTATGGGCCAAGGTGGAACCGCTGATTCCCCGCAAAGAGCGAGTGGCCGACCGCAAAT
>JASHRF010000068.1 GCA_030037545.1 Acidobacteriaceae bacterium
AGAAGTTCCCGTTCGTCTTGCTAGCTACCCCGATGGCTTCCTGGCCAGATACGGTTCCTCTATCGAACCCTCCTCGATGCTTGAAAAAGATGCTACTGCGTCTGAAGGGACATACCTCCTTCCTGTGCACGACGTTCCTGCTTTGGGTTACTCAGTCGTTCACATCTCGCCGCTCAACAAGGGCTCCATGTTCAAGAGCATGTATCAGCCGTTTGCGAGCGAAAAGCCCGACGAGATTCTGTTGGTCAAACCAAACCCCCACAGCCCGATTAACGATCTTGAAGTACACATCGACAAGCAGAATGGCTGCTTAACGAGCATCAGGGTGGGAAGGAATCAAGTATCAGTGCCCGAAATCTTCGAGTTGCTTGCTCCGCACTCCTGCGGGAATCAGCTTCAATTCTTCAAAGATCTGCCCAAGGACTACGACGCCTGGAATATTGACCCCGGCACGCTCGATGTGCCGCCGAGCACGATTGGCAAGGCGGATTCGGTGGAACTGGTCAATGCGAATTCTTCCGATCCGGCGATTCGCGTCACGAGTCATTATCAGAACTCAAAGTTTGTGCAGACCATTCGGCTCGAAGGCGACATCGTCGATATCGACAACGACATCGACTGGCATGAGTCGCATGTGTTGTTGAAGGCCGCGTTTCCGCTGGCTGTGACCAGCAAGTTTGCCACCTACGAAATTCCTTACGGCACCATCGAGCGGCCGACCACGCGAAATAACAGTTGGGAAAAGGCGCAGTTCGAGGTGCCGGCGCTGCGCTGGGCCGATCTTTCCGGCGCGGGGCCGGATGGAAAAGTCTACGGGCTTAGCATTCTGAACAAAGACAAATATGGATACGACGCGGTGGGCAACGTGCTGCGGCTGACGCTGCTGCGCTCTCCCAAGTGGCCCGACCCGAACGCCGATATGGGCCATCAGCACTTCCATTACGCGCTCTATCCACACGCCGGCACGTGGAAGGACGCCGACACCATGCGCCGCGGCTGGGAGTACGACTACCCGCTCCAGGCCGTGGTGACCACGGCGCATCCGGGAACGCTGCCGGCGGAGTACTCGTTTGCTTCGGTGGGACCGGACAACGTGGTGCTGACGGCGGTGAAAAAAGCTGAGGATGCGAACGCGCTGATCTTCCGCGCGTATGAGTGGGCGGGGAAGGATTCGATAGCCGAGCTTCACGTGCCGGCGGGGGCGACCGGAGCCATAGTGACCAACCTGATGGAGAAGCCGGAAGGCGCGCCGCTGCCGATCACAAAAGGAGGCGAGGGCGACGTGGTCAGGGTGCCGATCCATCATTACGAGATTCTGACGATCAGAGTGGATTATCCGGGCGGCGGTGCGAAACAGGAATAAGCTGTCAGTTTTCAGCTCGGCGCAGTGAGCTGGCAGCTCATGGTTCGGGAAGAAAAAGCTGATAGCTGAAAGCTCATTTGCTACCCTAGAATCATCGAGGAGGTCGAAGCCATGCACATTACTTCCCCATTTTTTGTGGTTCCGGTGATCGTTGGCGTCTTTACGATTTGCATTCTGTGGGGCACCAGCAGCAAAGAAGACAACGGGCACTCGCACTGAGGCATCCCCTCCAGGGCTAAAGCCATGAATTTCCCCCTCTTTTTGCGGCACGACTAAGTCGTGCCCTTTCGAAGCTGGACGCTTCCGGGCTCTGGGAACCTTTTGGCCCGTTCCGGCGTACCAGTATCGCGACTGTGACGATCGGTGGTGCCCCAAGTCTCAAAATCGAGACATGAGGCATCCGAGCGCGTTTGGGAAAACGAAGGATTCACGGTGCGGTCGAGATAAGAGGGCAATGGTCATGATGCGGAAACCGACCCAATATTCAATTTGGACGCCGTGCGCGGCGGCTGCACTGGTGCTGGCCGTCGGCCTGAGCGGCTGCCGCGTAAACGTGAATAAGGGCGCCGACGGCGAGGACAAGAGCGTTCAGGTGGACACGCCGTTTGGCGGGGTGCACGTGAACACCAACCAGACCACGGCCGCGGACCTGGGGCTGCCGGCGTATCCGGGCGCGCAGATTGTGACCGACAACGACAACGACAAGTCAGCCGACGTGCACATGGGATTTGGCGAGTGGGAACTGCGGGTAAAGGTGGTCAATTTCACGACTCCCGACAGCCAGGATAGAGTGGTGGCGTTTTACAAGAAGGCTCTGGGACGTTACGGGGATGTGATCGAATGCCAGAACCATTCGCCTGTGGGCACGCCGTCCGTGACATCCGAGGGGCTGAGCTGCAGCGACGATGGAGGCTCCCATGTGAATGTGACCAATGGGGGCGGGAGCTACGGCTATCATTCCGGAGACAACGGGTTCGAGCTGAAGGCCGGCTCCAAACGGCATCAACACATTGTGGGGTTCCAGAGCTCAGCGCCCGGGCAGACGCGCTTTGCGCTGGTGGAAATCAAATTGCCGGCTGCGATCGCGGGCGAGTCAGACTAGGGCGGTCGGGCTTCTGACCGATGAGTACCACCGATGTTGGTGTTCCAGGTCCGAGTTTGGGACTTGGGATAGCACGATCCTAAAGCACCTCTTTATGCGGTCAGAGATCTGAAGCGACCCAAGGAGTTTCGAAACCGGATGAAAAGAATTCCGTTCCGCTCGCGAATGCGGCGGGGCGGATTTTTTTGGGTGTAGGTGCACAGAGGTGCGGGACTCAATCGGTGAAGATTTTTCGCCCTGGCATCTTTGCACTAAAAAAGGCGCGAGTATTCGGTTCCCAGATTCGCGCCTCTCATTTACATGCCAAAAGCACCCCTGTTAACGGATAACAGATTGTCGGACCGGAGCCGATGCTTCCGTTAACCGCTAACAGAAGTGGCTGCCGCGAATCTGTTAACTGCTAACAGATTTTGCACTCCAAATTATTTTATCTCTCTTGAAAAACTGCGGCGAATTCCGCAGAGATTCGTGGCAGTCTTAGAACCAACGCGACGGGATTCTTCTGCCCGTGGGGGTGACCACCGTCACGGAATTTGGTCCGCCCAAAGCGCAGAATAACGCGGGTTTCAGGAGTGTGCGGCGGAGGCCGTCGCGATTGACGCGGAACGAAGATGACATGGAGCGATGAATACCGAAGCCGGCGGATGAGCGCGGCGCAGGCGCTGGAGGCGGTGGATTCCGGCGCGCGCGTGTGGATTCAGTCGGGATGCGGCACGCCTTCGGTGCTGGTGGATGCGCTGGTAGCGCGCGCGCCCAAGCTGCGCGACGTTGAAGTCGTGCACATGATGACGCTGGGCAGCGCCGATTATACGAAGCCGGAGTACCAGGGGCACTTTCGTCATCGTGGCTTGTTTCTCGGCCCCAACGTGCGCGATGCGGTGGCCGCAGGGCGCGCGGACTACACGCCCATTTTTCTCAGCGAGATCGAGGGCCTGTTCGAGAGCGGGGCATTACCGCTGGATGTGGTGCTCATGCAGGTGTCGCCGCCGGACGCGCACGGGTTCGTGACGCTGGGGACGACCGTGGACTGCACGCTTACTGCGGCGCGGCTGGCGAAGGTAGTAATCGCCGAGGTCAATGAGCGCATGCCGCGCACCCATGGCGACACCGCCATTCACATCGGCCACATCGATGCCATTGTGGAGAGCTCGCGGCCGCTGATTGAGCTGCACACAGAGCCCTTCACGGAAATGCATATGCGCGTGGCGCGCAATGTGGCGCGGCTGATTCCCGATGGGGCCACGCTGCAAACCGGGATCGGCGGCATCTCCGAGGCAGTGCTGCGTTGCCTGGACGGCAAGCGCGATCTGGGCATTCATACCGAGATGTGTCCCGACGGCGTGATCGAGCTGATGGAATCGGGAGTGATGAACGGCGAAGCGAAATCGCTGCACCGCGGAAAAGCGGTGGTGGCGTTCGTGCTGGGCACACAGCGGCTGTTTGACTTCATTCACGAAAATCCCAGCTTCGAGTTTCGCCCCATCAAGTACACCAACGATCCATTCGTGGTGGCGCAGAACGATCGCATGGTGGCTATCAACGGGGCGTTGCAGATCGATTTGACCGGCCAGGTGTGCGCCGACTCGCTGGGCACGCGGCCCTACAGCGGCTTTGGCGGGCAACTGGATTTTATTCGCGGCGCGGCGCGATCGAAGGGCGGGGTGCCGATCATCGCGCTGCCGTCGACGGCCAAGGGCGGCACAGTGTCGCGGATTGTGCCGGTGCTGGAACCGGGAGCGGGCGTGGTTACTTCGCGCGGCGACGTGCATTACGTGGCGACCGAACATGGGGTTGCCTACCTGCATGGAAAGACGCTGCGCGAGCGGGCCGAGGCGCTGATCGCGATTGCCGATCCGCGATTCCAGGCGGAACTGGAGGATTTTGCGGTGCGCGCGCATTATCTGGAGGGGGCGTCCGCAGAGGTTTGACTGCGAGAGGCAGGAGAATGACGGAAGCGACAAAACACGATCGAGGGCAGTTGCGGATTGACCGCGATGAGTGCAAGGGTTGCGGATTGTGCATCGAAGCGTGCCCGCCGAAGGCGATCCGGCTGAGCGAGGGGCTGAACCACTATGGATATCGCACGGCTGAGTATGCGGGCGCGGGCTGCACGGCGTGCGGTATCTGCTTCATGGCTTGCCCGGAGCCGGGCGCCATCACGGTGCTGCGGGTGATCGTTCATCGCGCCGTGGGTGTGGCTGCGGAGGGGATCTCATGCGCAAGCAACTGATGAAAGGCAATGAAGCCGTCGTCAAGAGCGCGATCCTGGCGGGCTGCCGCGCGTTCTACGGATATCCCATTACCCCGGCCAGCGAGATTACCGAGGCTGCCGCGCTGTACCTGCCCAAGGCGGGTGGAGTATTTGTGCAGGCAGAGAGCGAAGTGGCGGCCATCAACATGCTGTACGGAGCGGCGTCGGCGGGCGTACGCGCCATGACGGCGTCGAGCGGTCCGGGCATCAGCCTGATGCAGGAGGGAATCAGTTACATGGCCGGCGCGGAGCTGCCGTGCGTGATCGCCGATATTATGCGCGGCGGGCCGGGTTTGGGGAATATCGCCTCAGAGCAGGGCGACTATCACCAGGTGGTGAAGGGCGGCGGGCATGGCAATTACCGCACCCTGGTGCTGGCGCCGCACTCGGTGCAGGAGATGGCGGACCTTACCGCACTGGCCTTCGAGCTTGCCAACCGTTATCGCAATCCGGTGTTCGTGCTGGCAGATGGATTTGTGGGGCAGATGATGGAGCCGGTGGAGTTTCCGCAGGAGGCGGTAGAAGCGCCAACACCGCATTGGGCGGTGACCGGAACTGCGGAAACGCGCGCCAATCTGATTACTTCGATATTCATGGGCGCAGACGAACTGGAAGCCCACGTGCGCGATCTCGAGAAGAAGTACAAACTGGCCGGGCAGCGAGAAGCGCGCGCGGAGGAGTGGTTCACCGAGGACGCGGAGATTGTCCTGGTAGGCTACGGAATCGTGGCGCGGATTTTGAAAGCGGTGTGTGCGGAGGCGCGCGACGGCGGCCTGAAGGTGGGTGTTCTAAGGCCCATTACGCTGTATCCGTTCCCGGCGGCGCATTTCCAGAAGCGGGCAAAGCGGGCAAGGATCTTCATTGTGGTGGAGATGAGCAACGGGCAATTGTACGACGACGTGCGCCTGGCACTGAATGGGGCGCGGCCGGTGGAATTTCTGAGCCGCATGGGCGGCAATGTGCCGTCGCACGAAGAAGTGCTCAGGTTTGTGCGCGAGCGGGCGGCACAGTTGGGACAGAAATGGCGCGTGCACGCGGCGCCGGTCGAGTCCGCGGCGCAGGCCGGCCAAAAGGAGAAGATGGCGCATGTCTAGCGAGGCGGCAATCGAGTACGAAGTCGCGCAGGGCAGAGCCAAAGCGTTCTACCCGCGCTTCGAACGCAAAGATGAATTGCAGCACCAGACGCATTATTGCCCTGGTTGCGGCCACGGCATCGTGCACAAGATGCTGGCGCGCGCCATCGATGAGCTGGGCATTCAGGATCGGACGATCCTGGTGGGTCCGGTGGGCTGCTCGGTATTTACCTATTACTACTTCGAGGTGGGCAACGTGCAGGCCGCACACGGGCGCGCGCCGGCGGTGGCCACGGCGATGAAGCGCAGCCGGCCGCAGAGCGTGGTGGTGGCGTACCAGGGCGATGGCGATCTGTCGGCAATCGGGTCGGCGGAGATTCTGCACACCGCCAACCGCGGCGAGAACATCACCGTGATCTTTGTGAACAATGCTATTTACAGCATGACGGGCGGGCAGGCCGCGCCCACCACGCTGCTGGGGCAGAAGAGCACGACCACGCCGGATGGACGCAGCGCGGCGACGGAAGGTTATCCGCTGCACATGAGCGAGCTGCTGGCCACGCTGGAAGCGCCGGTTTATATCGAGCGCGTCGCGCTCGGCGACAACAAACAGATTGCGCAAGCGGGGAAGGCGATTCGCCGCGCGGTGCAGAATCAGGTGCGCGGGCTGGGATTTTCGCTCATCGAAGTGCTGTCGCCCTGTCCGACAATCTGGAAGATGAGCGCGGTGGATGCGCAGCGCTGGGTGCGCGAGGTGATGGAGAAGACGTTTCCGCTGGGCGTGCTGCGCGACCGCACGAAGGACGCGGCGCCCAAGGCGCTGCCGCCGGCTGCGCCTGCACTCGAGGAGATTCCGCGCATTCTGGGAGTCGCCGAACAGGACTTGCCGGCGGGGAACGCGCACGCCATGGAGCCGGGCAGGGATGTCGATCTCGAAGTGCGCATTGCCGGCTTCGGCGGCCAGGGCGTGCTGTTGCTGGGCGAAGTGCTGGCTGAGGCCGGGCTGGACGCGGGGCTGGAAGTTTCGTGGCTGCCGTCGTATGGGCCGGAAATGCGGTCCGGCACGTCGAATTGCCATGTGCGTTTGTCAAGCCGGCCGATCGACTCGCCACTGGTGGCAGCGCCGGGAATTCTTGTGGCCATGAATGAGCCGTCGCTGCGCAAGTTCGACCACAGTGTGCGCGCCGGCGGCTGGGTGATCTACAACGGAGAGGCGTTTCCCGAGGATTGCGTGCGCCAAGACCTGCATGTGCTGGCGGCGCCGTTTACACAATTGGCCGACGAGCTGGGGGATGCGCGCGCATCGAACATGATCATGCTGGGCGCGCTGCTGGAGATTGCCGGCGCCTTGCCGGGCGCCAGCGTGGATGCGGCGCTGCGGCGGCTGGTGAAAAATTCCCGTTGGGTGGAACTGGATTTGCGCGCTTTGGAGCGCGGGCGCGCCTTGCTCAAACATTCTTTCCCGGAGGTTATTGGATGAAAACGGAGGCAGATCCGAACGTGATTATCTACTTCAATGGCGAATACATGCCCATGGGGGAAGCGCGCGTGGGCATCCTCACCCATGCGCTGCATTATGGCACGGGCGTGTTTGAAGGGATTCGCGCGCACTGGGACGAGGGCGCACAGGAGTTGTTTATTTTGCGCCCGCGCGAGCACTTCGAGCGCTGGAAACAGAACTGCCGCATCCTGCGCATCGAGGTGCCGCTGGATGCGGACGAGCTGTGCGCGGTGACGGCGGAGCTGATGCGGCGCAATGGCTTTCGCAGCAACTTGTACGTGCGGCCCATCGCCTACAAGAGCGCGGAGCGGATCGGCGTGGCGCCGGACGACCAGGACGCATTTGCGATCGTGGCGCTGCCGTTTGGCGAGTATCTGCACGCGGAAAAAGGGCTGCACGCGGGCATCAGCTCGTGGCGGCGCATCGACGATAACGCTATTCCGGCACGCGGCAAGATTTGCGGCGCCTATGCCAACAGTGCCCTGGCTACCGACGAGGCGCACCATGCGGGGTTCGACGAGGCGATTTTGCTCAACGAGAGCGGACACGTGGCGGAAGGCGCCACCTGCAACCTGTTCATGATGCGCAAGGGCAAGCTGATTACGCCGGCCATCACGGACAACGTGCTGGAGGGCATCACGCGCGATTCGGTGATGGAATTGGCCGCGCGCGAGCTGGGCGTCGAGGCGGTAGAGCGGTCCATCGATCGCAGCGAGCTTTACGTGTGCGACGAACTGTTCCTGACCGGCACGGCGGTGGGGCTGGCTCCGGTGGTGCGCGTGGATCACAGGCCGGTGGGCGCTGGAACCATCGGACCTCTGACGCGGCGGTTGAGCGAGTTATACTTTCACGCCACGCGCGGGCATCTGCCGGAGTACCGCAAGTGGCTGCTCACGGTATATCGTGAAGCGCATGCGGCGCATGCCGTGGACGCGGAAAAAAGTGTTGCCTGATGAATCGCCAGGTCGCGCCCCGCGGGCACGCTATGCGGGCCGTTCCCGGCTCAGGCGAGGAGGATGTACCAATGTTGACGAAAGAAAGCACCGGCAACGCCTACGACGTTGCCATGGAGAATTTTGAAGCGGCGGCCAACACCATGGGGCTCGACGAGGATACGCGACAGATGATCAAGTGTCCGGAGCGCGTGCTCACGGTGTCGGTGCCAGTGCGGATGGATGACGGCCATATCCACCGTTTCGAGGGTTACCGCGTGCAGCACAGCACGGCGCGGGGGCCGGCCAAGGGCGGCATCCGTTTTCACCCCCAGGTTACGCTCGACGAGGTGAAGGCGCTGGCTACGTGGATGACGTGGAAGTGCGCGGTCGTCAATATTCCGTTCGGCGGCGGCAAGGGCGGCGTGACCTGCGACCCCAAGCACATGTCGCGGGGCGAGCTGGAGCGGATGACGCGGCGGTATACCAGCGCGATTCTGCCCCTGATCGGGCCGGAGCAGGACATTCCGGCGCCTGACGTGTACACCAACTCGCAGACCATGGCTTGGATCATGGATACCTACAGCATGACCAAAGGGTATTCGATTGCGGGCGTGGTGACCGGCAAGCCCATCAGCCTGGGCGGATCGCTGGGGCGGAACGAGGCCACGGGACGCGGCGTTTTCTACACCGTGGAGTGCGCGTGCGACCACCTGAAGATGCCGCTCAAGGGCGCGGCCATCGCGGTGCAGGGATTCGGGAACGCGGGCTCGGTGGCGGCGCAGTTGTTCCATGAAGCGGGGGCGAAGATCGTGGCGGTGAGCGATTCCACCGGTTCTATATACAACCGCAACGGGTTGAACATTCCCGAGCTGATACAGATGAAAACGATGTGCGGGCACGTGGAGGGTTTCCCGGAGAGCGAGCCGATTCTGCCCCACGAGCTGATCGGGATCGATTGCGACATCCTGGTTCCGGCTGCGCTTGAAAACATGATCCGCGAGGACAACGCCGGTACCGTGAAGGCGCGCATTGTGGCCGAGGCGGCCAACGGGCCGGTGACTCCTGGGGCGGACCGGATTCTGGAGAGCAAGGGCTGCTTCGTGATTCCGGATATTCTGTGCAACGCCGGCGGCGTCACGGTGTCGTACTTCGAGTGGGTGCAGGACGAGCAGCACCTGTTCTGGGAGGCGCAGGACATCTACAAACGGCTGGAGCGGGTGATGAAGACCTCGTTCCGCGACGTGCTGAAGATTCACATGGAACGCAAGACGCCGATGCGGATTGCCGCTAATATTCTGGGCATCGGCCGCGTCGCCGAAGCCGTGCAGATTCGCGGGATTTATCCATAGGGCGCAGCTTCGTCCGTGCGTCAAGCCGCCCGTGCCTAGCCCTTTCTCGCTTCGCAACGGCGCGGCGAGAACGGGTGAGAAGTTATGGGCGCGCTGCCTGCGAGCAGTTGCACCTATCTGTCGGCTAACACACGGTCACTGGAGCGTGTTTCACAAATATTTCTCCGGATTGCAACTGCTTGATTCCATTGGGCCGGGGCGGTCCAGAAGGCGTCCGGAAAACGCGCCTCAGCTGATGTGGGCCTATTTTTTGAAGAAAATTCGCTTGACAGCGGGGTGCGTCTTCCCCATACTTGGGCGCCAAGACAGTTTACACAACAAAATTTCACGCTGTATTTTGCCCCCGGATCGCGCGTTTGCTTTCGGAATTGGAGGAAAGAAATGCGTTTGATCACAAGATCTTCATCCTTCGCACGGGTCGTCGCAATAGTAGCGACCTGTTCGATTGCGGCCATTTGTTCCCTGGCGCTTTTGCCCCTAACGGCATGCCAAAAGCCCAGCGTCAGTGGGACTGTGGGCTGTAGCGTCGTCGTCAACGGCCCAAATGCAGGCCAAACTACCTGCCAAGGCAGTATTACAATAGGAACGCCTAAGTCTCCTTTGCAGCAAATCGCGCTCAGCGATTTCGAGGCCACGCCGCCGTCCAGCTTTACGGCGATTCTCAGTGCCCCTGCCTCGGATTTTGCGGCTGACCCTAGCATACCGGCGTAGGCCACTGTAACCGCCGTCACCGACACGGGGTATACTTCGTCCATCACAGTCACCCTTGAGCCCGTTGCCTCGACTACCCCGCCCGTAAATCCGGGTGACGTTGTCTATACCTGGGCCGTGCCCGACTCGGACGCGGTCAACGCCTGGACGCAGACCGTCGCCGCGAACACCGATTCCACGCTCATGCTCACAACCAGCACCACCCAGCCTCTGCTCTCTCTCGGCAATTCGGGCAGCTACACAATCTCAGCCGAGGTCAACAGCAACTCAACCGGCGTGGTGCCCGCAGGGGCGGCAGGGCTCACGATCCCGGCGGTGCAACCGCCAACTCCGCCGTGCGGCGCCAACCAAAAGTGCAACCAAGACTGAGTTAATCGCAGGGGTTTTTGCATGTCTTCACGAGTTTGTGCGACCCATATCGCTGCGCTGGCGGCCCTGTTGTTTCTGGTCCCGCCGGCGCCATTTATCCGCGGGCAAGAGGCGCGTTTCCATTCCTCGCCTTGGCGATCGAGGGCAACGGTCGTGGTGCCGTTCGAATTGATCAACGGCGAGATCGTCATGCGCTTATCCCTGAACGGCGCAGCGCCGGCAAATTTTCTCCTCGACAGCGGATCGGGGCCTAGCCAGTTTGACCGACGCGCCATCGCGACGGCTCATCTGAAGACCGTCTCCGTGGGCAACACTAAAGAGATTACGCCCGCGGGAACGCTTCCGCTTACCCTGGCCGCCAATGGCTTCCGCTTAACCTACGGCAGAAGCGAAATTGTCCACGGAAGCGCCTTTGTAACCGACCTGAGCACCTTCGAACAAGCCCTTGGGATCCCGCTGGCGGGCATCGTCGGATTCGATTACATGCAACAATGTCCGATCCTCCTAGACTACCGAGCGAGGACGATCACGATTTTCAAAGACAGGAAGGTACGGTATCGGGGGCCCGGGATCGCCGTTCCCGTTGAGACTGCGCAGCCTTCAGGAGAATTGCTTCACGTGCCCGTTGTCGTCGCGCGCCTTGAGCTGAACGATAGGTCGCAAGTCAGCGCCAGGCTGGAGATTGACACCGGCTCCAACCATGCGCTGACTCTGCACGCGCCTTTTCTTCGCCAGCATGACCTCGCGCGGCATGAGGCCGTCCAGGGGCCGGCTGCCGCGCCGATTTTTTCCGAGACTTTCGGCGGAGTCCGTTACCAGCTCGAGCGCGGACAGATCTCGGCCGTCGAAATTGGAGGTCTGAAAATTCCCGATCCGGAGGCGCTCTACGCAAAGAATCCAGCCGGCGTCTCCGCCAGCGACCAGACCGACGGTGAGCTAGGCAGCCAGTTCCTCTCGCAGTTCCGCATCTTTTTCGACATTCCGCGCCATCTGATCGTCTTCGAGCAGCGAGCGGGTCCCGAGTCGCCGCAAGTCGCGCAGTAGCCGGGAGCTTCCGTCCCGGTGATAGTACTCTTGGTCCCCGATGCTTGCGGTGGAAGCCGCGCGAGGAGCACCAAGCTACTGGCAACGCGAAGTCCTTTGGTGAGGCGCACCTTTCCGCCGTTCTTCCCGGGATGGTAAATTCTAGCGCGGCGATCGCACAACACGGGATGCGTCAGTTGCAACTGCGCGACAAGGGGATTTACGGTCCCTGCCAAGGCCGCAATGTACAATCGCTTTGAAATTGTTTAGGCGCGCCGCCGCGTGAATTGCGATCTTCAAGCGACCCAAACTTAAATTGTCCTGGGTGAATGCATGAAATCCAAATCTCCCTCCGTTATTGCCTGCAGCGCATTTTTTTTTGGCCTGCAATTGGTCTCCGCACCATCTAAGGCGCAGACCATCGACCTGCCTTCGAGCAAGCAGTTGATCGGCGAGGCGCCCGGGCATCCGCAGCGGCTGAACAGCGAGCCGGTTTCGATGGCCGTGTTGCCGGATGGGCGCTACGTGGTGATGGTGAACGACGGCTATGGCACTTACGAATCGAAGTACGACCAATCGCTTGCGGTGCTGGACACGCAAACCGGCAAGCTAACCGATTTTCCCGATGCGCGCACGCCGTTGGGCGCTCGGCAGACGCTCTATTCGGGATTGGCGTTCAGCCGCGATGGCCGGCATGTGTACGCAAGCATGGCATCGCTGACCAATCCCACCGGGGGCGGGAAAGACGCAGTCGGCAATGGCATTGCGGTGTATAGCTTCTCCGATGGCGCGCTGACGCCGGAGCGGTTGATTGCGCTGCCGCTGCAGCCTCTCGCTGCCAGAAGGACGACGCCGCTGGATGACGGCAAGCTCGCCGGAAAGGCGATTCCGTATCCGGCCGCGATTGCGGTGATCGGCTCCCGCGGCCCAGAGAAGCTGCTGGTAGCCGACAATCTCGCTGACAACGCGGTGCTGCTCGACGCGGCCAGCGGTCAGATCGAGAGAAGCTTCGATCTGTCGGAGAGCGACACCGTGCCTTCGACGTATCCGATTGCGCTGGCGGTGACCAAAGATGATGGGCGGGCGTTCGTTGCGCTGTGGAACGCGTCGGAGATTGTGGAGCTCGATCTGCGCCACGGCAAGGTGCGGCGCAAGCTGGCGCTGCTGAAGCCGTCGAGCGACATCGCGCCGGGAACGCACCCCTGCGCTTTTGCTTTCTCGCCTGACGGCAACACGCTATACGTAGCGCTGGCCAATCGCGACGCGGTTGCGGCGGTGGATGTGCGTGGAAAAGGGTTCGCGGTGCGTGGGTATTTCGATACGCGCCTGCCGGGACAGAGCTACTTCGGCGCGGAGCCGGTGGCGCTGGCGGTGAATGCGGACGGAAGCCGGCTTTACGTGGCCAACATGGCCACCGACTCGGTGGCGGTAATGGACACCGCAAAGCTGACTCGCGCGGCCGCAAAACAGGGGATGGTGGAACCGGTTGGATTTGTGCCCACGGAGTGGATGCCGATGTCGATGGAGTTTTCCGCGGGCAAGCTCTACGTGGCGACGGACAAAGGCAAGGGAACGGGGCCAAACAATTTTCCGCAGCGCGCCGTGGAAGGACAGGCGGTGCGCCGCCGCAGCAACGCCTATGTCCCTACGCTGCTCTACGGCTCGCTGGCGACCATTGACGAGAGCCAGATCGCGGCCAGCTTGCCACAGTGGACCGATGTGGTGCTGGAGTCGAATCGCATGAAGGCGGAGCAGGAGAAGATTGTCTTCGCTCATGGCGCGCAGGATCGAATTAAGCACATCGTTTACATCATCAAGGAAAATCGCACCTACGATCAGATTCTCGGCGACTTGAAGCTGGACGGGAAACAAGTGGGGAACGGCGATCCGAGCCTGGCCATGTACGGCGAAGCGATAACGCCCAACGAGCACAAGCTGGCGCTGCAGTTCGGCGTGCTCGACAACTTCTTCGACTCGGGCGAGGTTTCGGGCGACGGGCACGTGTGGTCGAACGCGGCCATCGGGTCGGATTATCTAGAGAAGACGTGGCAGCAGAATTATCGCGGCGACCAGCGCACCTACGATTATGAAGGCGTGGTGGCGGACGGCTACCCACTGCTGCAGAAAATTCCAGACGTCAACGAGCCGGGCAGTGGATACATCTGGGGCAACCTGGCGGCGCATGGAAAGACCTATTATCACTTCGGCGAGTACATCTCCACGACTTTTTGCAGGACCCCGGCAGTTTTGAATCCGCAACTTGGGCCCATGCTTGCGGGCCATGAATGCACGCGCAACGCCATTGAGCCGGGGCAAACGTTGCCGGCCGAGTGGGGCGGCGGCGTGAACAAGTGGCCGTGGCCGATTCCGCTGATCGCCGTCAACGTGGCCACCAAGCCGGAGCTGGTGGGGCACTTCGCGCCCGAGGCGCCGGACTTCGAACTTGCCATTCCCGACCAGATCCGGGAGAACGTCTTCCTGAGGCATTTAGAGGGATGGATCGCCGACAAGGAACAGGGCCGGGACACCATGCCTAACTTCATCCAACTGCGTCTGCCTGACGATCACACGGCGGGAACGCGGCCGGGCGGGCCAACGCCGAAATCGTCGGTTGCCGATAACGATTTGGCCGTGGGGCGCACGGTGGAAGCCATCTCGCACTCGCCCTTCTGGGACGATACGGCTATCTTTGTTCTTGAGGACGACGCGCAGAACGGCGCCGACCACGTGGATGCGCACCGCAGCATCGCGCTGGTGATCAGCAAGTACGCGCCGCACGGGGCCAATGGCGCGCCGTTTGTCGACAGCCGGTTTTATTCCACGGTCAGCGTGGTGCGGACCATGGAGTCGCTGCTGGGGCTGCCGCCCATGAATGACAACGATGCGTTTTGCTCGCAGATTGCGAGCTTGTTCACCGGGCCCGGCGATCAGTCGCCGTACGCAGCCGACTATTCCAATCGCGACAATGGGCTGATCTACACCGCGAACAAAAAGACGGCATACGGCGCGCGGGCGAGTATGAAGATGGATTTCACCCATGAAGACCGCGCTCCGGTGGAGAAGCTCAACGTGATCCTGTGGAAGGATGCGATGGGTAATGCGCCGGTGCCCGCGATGCTGAAGGCGCATACGAAGAAGACGGCGAAGGACGACGATGGCGATTAGAGAGCGCCGCGGGGTACGGCTATTCAGGCTTGCTGGACGGCCGCGGTTGCGGCGGCGGCACTTTCACGAGCGCGGTCGCGCCAGGCTAGCAGAGCCGAGCAACCGAGAACCAGAATGAGCGGATCGAGCGGCCGCATGTGATATGGCTCGGGATGACTGAAGTAGTAGATGATGGGAAACAGGAAAAGCACCCCGCCGTACCGAATGGCTTCAAAGGGTTTCTGGCGCCAGGCCAGGATCAGCCCCGCCAGTGCGAACAAGGTCAGACAAGTGGCGAAGGGAATATTCTCAAGGTCGGTCGGTTCCATGGCCAGATAGGCGCGATCCAAGCTCCAGTATCCCGTCCAAAGATACACGGCGCGGCGCAGCGACATCCACACGAACCATTCGCGGTGATGTGCGATGTAGTCGTCGGCCTGTTGTTTCTTGTGATCCATGTAGGACAATTCGCCCATGCGGTTGTAATCGGCGAGCTCCCTTGGGTCGTGAAGCGGATGAAGCTGATCGCTTGTCCAGCGCTGGGAGTAGCCGTTGTTGCCCATCCAGAGCTCCAGGCCCATGCTGTCGCGCATGGGAATGAAGCGATGGAAGATGATGGCATTGCGAATCATCCACGGCGAGAGAGCGGCTGCAAGACTGAGGCAGGCGACGGTTCCGGGCAGCAGCCAAGGTTTGCGGTCACTGCGCAAACGCCAGCAGGCGAGCACCATCAGTAATGGCACTGTCACCAGGATGGAAGGCTCGGTGAGCCCGGCAAAGGCCGCCAACAGTCCAAACCCGGACCACAGGACGAGCCGCGGCGAGCGCTCCAGGTCCTGAGCGAGATAGAGCAGCCAGCAGAGGCAAAGCAGCAGCAGGTGCGTGCTCCACGCCCAGCCGGCCGCAAAATAGATACCATATGGAGAAAGCGCCCAGGCCCATGCTGCCCACCATCCCACGCGCTCGCCGAAGCTGCGCCGTGCCAGGAGAAAAACCGGAATGCAGGCCAGCGCCGAAAGAATGCAGTTGAGCGCATGCGCCGCAAAAATCGACGCAGCGGTGTGGACGCCAAAAATCCGGAACAAGCCGGCCACAATGAGCGGGTATACCGGCGGCATGATGGCCGATGGCTGGGTGGAGGCAAAGGGGCTTCCAAAACCATGGCCCGCCAACAGCGCTTCGGCTACGTTTCCGGGCTCCCATGCATGGATGTGGTCTGCACCCATGAGGTTTTCAAAATTGGGGAGAGCCGTGGCGGTCAGGCGGAAGGTGAGCGCCGCCAGGACAATGACAAGCAACAGCCGGCGCGTGGCTGATCTTCGGGGCCCGGGCTTTTCCACGTAAGCGGCTGGAGGCATTTTCCCTGCTGATTGCAAGTTTAGACGGAGGCAGTTAGCGTTCGGCCTACATCGATTTCCCTCGTCCTCCAGCCAAATTGCAGAGGCGACGAGAAACGGAAGGCGTTGGCAACCGGTCTAACCGCAAATTCATAAGGATTCCGCGAATTCTTATTTTATTATGGCGCGTTCTGTAGCGCTGTTGGCACCGGGCAGTCAATTTGCCGGGAGTTCATCTCCTCTCCCTCACCAGTTGTGCCTGAACTTCGTCTATCCTGAAGCTGCGCCCCGGAGGTTCCCCCATGTTTACAACTGCCGTTATTGCGCCCGCTGCCCCCACGCCTCCCGAAGAGATGGCTGCTGCCCTTGACCAGGTAGGGCCTTTGCACGGACTTCCGCTGGAAGACCGCTTGTGGCTGGCGCGGCACGGGCAGGAGTTCGTAGCCAACGCCGGCGACATTCTGTTTGAGGAGGGCGCGCCGGCCGAGCAAATGGTGATCCTCCTTAAGGGCGAGATTCATGTGCGGCGCCAGCATGGCGGGCCGGTGACCCTGTTCATCGGCCGCACCGGACAAATGACGGGCATATTGCCCTTCTCGCGGATGAAGAGCTACGGCGGGCAGGGACGAGCGGTTGCGCCGGTGTGGGCGCTGCTGATTCCGCGCGCGCTGTTTCCGGAGATGCTCCAGGCGATTCCATCCATGGCGCAGCGCGTGGTTACCATCTTGCTCGACCGGGTGCGCGAGGTGACGCGCATCGAGCAGCAGGCAGAAAAATTGTCGGCACTGGGCAAGCTGGCCGGTAATCTGGCCCACGAGCTCAACAATCCGGCTTCGGCAGCGCAGCGCGCGGCGGCGAGCCTGGTTTCCGCGCTTAAAGAAAATCGCAGAAATCGCTTCAGGCTCGTGAATCTGTGCCTGAATGAAGAACAGATTCATGCCGTCGAGGAGTGGGAGGAGAAAGTGCTCAGCCGGCGCCCAACTTTGGAGCCGCAGCATCCGAACGCGGCTGTGTTGCTTGCGGCCGAAGATGCGATTCGCAAGTGGGCGAAGGAGTTGAACTGCGACGGCGTTGAGGGGATTGCGCCGCCGCTGGCCGAGCAGGGCGTGACCACCGCCGATCTCGATGAGCTGCGTGGAATTCTCGGACCCAATGGAACGCCGGTCGCGCTCGAATTTTTCGCGCGCTACCTGCGCTCCTCGCGCGCGGTCGATGCCGTGGTTCACTCCACGGACCGCATTTTCGACCTTATTGAAGCCGTGAAAAGCTACTCCAACATGGACCGCGCGCCGATTCTGGACGTGGATGTGCCGGCCGGACTCGACGCAACCGTGCAGATGTTCGGATCGCGCATGAACCGCGTGGAAGTGGAACGCGACTACGAGCCGGGGCTGCCGCGCATCAGCGCCTACGGCGGCGAGCTGAACCAGGTGTGGACGGCGCTGATTGAAAACGCGCTCGACGCCATGGGCAACCAGGGGCGCATGAGGCTGGGTTGCCGGCGCGAGGCCGAAATGCTGCTGGTGGAGATTTGGGATTGCGGGCCGGGCATTCCGCCGGAGATCCAGGAGCGCATCTTCGAGCCGTTCTTCAGCACCAAGCCGCCGGGGCGCGGCCTGGGCCTGGGCCTCGACCAGGCGATGCGCATTGTGCGCAAGCACCGCGGGCATATCGGCGTGGAGTCGCAGCCGGGGTCTACGTGCTTCCGCGTGCGCCTGCCGCTGGATCAGTTGCAGGCGTACTAATCGCGGCTGAGAAGCGCGGGTGCGTAGTCTTCGCGTTGTTGCGCGAGCGCGCGGAATTTCAGGAACATGCTCATACGCCAGCGCAGAATCATGCCGAAGGCGAGCACGAAGAAGAGCGCGCCGGTCTGCTCCATGGTGAGCAGGGAGTCGAAATAGCCGCGCGCCAGGTAGCGGATGGCGGCCAGCACGATAACCACGCTGAAGAATGCGCCGGATCGCCTCATCATGACGACGTCGCCGGTGCGCTCGAGCGAAGAAGTGAGCAGGAGCGGGTAGGCAAGTACAACTGCGCCGATGAAAAACGCCGCCAGGCCCCAAGTGAGCGGCACGCGGAACTTCGGCACCGCGAACATGATGAAGCCGGTGGCCATGCCCAGCGGCGGGAGCAGAATCTTTTTTGCCGTAACGGCGGTGCGGCCCTCGCGCGCGCGCCAGACAAGCACGCCCGCCAAGCCGGCCAGCGAGGCGACAGAATAACCCAGCGGGATGTGCATCGTTTGAGCCTCCATGGGGGCTGCAAGACCGTGGTTCCGGGACGGATCGATCTACAGAAGAAGCCTCACTCACAAGGATACGGCAAGGTCAGGGCCGGCGTACAGGGGGTGGCGTGAGTGCATGGGGCTGGTCACGCGCGCTCCATGGCCAGCGCGATGCCCTGGCCGACGCCGATACACATGGTGGCCAGGGCGCGCCGGCCGCCGAAGCGCTCTAACTGATGGGCCGCGGTGAGCGCCAGGCGCGCGCCGCTCATGCCCAGCGGATGTCCGAGCGCGATGGCGCCGCCGGTTAAGTTCACGTGGCCGGCGTCCTCTGGCAATCCCAGCTGGCGCAGGCAGGCGAGTGCCTGGCTGGCGAAGGCTTCGTTCAACTCGATGCGGTCGAAGTCATCGAGCGAAAGGTTGAGGCGGGCGAGCAGCTTGCGCGTGGCAGGCACGGGACCTATGCCCATGATGCGCGGCGGCACGCCGGCCGTGGCCAGGCCGAGGATGCGCGCGCGGGGCCGAAGGCTGTGCTTCGCGACGGCTTCTTCCGATGCGAGAATCATGGCGGCGGCGCCGTCGTTAATGCCGGATGCGTTGCCGGCCGTGACGGTGCCCGAGGGATGAAGCGGCTTGAGCTTTACCAGAGCTTCGAGCGTGGTATCGGGGCGTGGGTGCTCGTCGCGGGTGACAGATGCAGTGCCGGCGCGGGTGAAAACTTCGACGGGCACAATCTCTTCGGCGAAATAGCCGTCCGCAGCGGCTTTTGCGGCGCGCATCTGGCTGCGGTAGGCGAAGGCGTCCTGCGCGGCGCGCTCGACGGAAAAATGTTTGGCCACGTTGTCGCCGGTCTCGGGCATGGAGTCGACCCCGTATCGTTGGCGCATGAGCGGATTCACGAAACGCCAGCCGATGGTGGTGTCGAAGATTTCCGCTCCGCGCTGGAACGGCGCTTCCGATTTGGCGATTACGAAAGGCGCGCGAGACATGGACTCTACGCCGCCGGCGATGGCGAATTCAATTTCGCCGGTGGCGATGGCGCGCGCAGCGGCTGCGACAGCTTCGAGACCAGAGCCGCACAGCCGGTTGACAGTAACGCCGGGAATGGAATCGGGAAGGCCGGCAAGAAGCAGCGCCATGCGCGCCACGTTGCGGCAATCTTCACCGGCCTGGTTGGCGCAGCCGAGGATTACGTCCTCGAGTTGCGTCCAATCGGCGTTTGGATTGCGCTCCATGAGCGCGCGGATAGGCACGGCAGCCAGGTCGTCAGCGCGCACGCTCGATAGCGCGCCGCCGTACCGGCCGATGGGCGTGCGCACGGCATCGCACAGAAACACGGGCCTCATTCCGCGGTCTTCGTTCAACCGTCCCTCCCTCAAAACGCGATCGTGGATTTCATTTGTTCCGCGATTCCTTCCACTCCCGGCAAAACCGATTCCATGAGCGCGACGTTGTAAGGGAGCGGAATATCGGGCACGGCCATGCGCTCCACGGGCGCATCCAGCGATAGGAATGCTTCGCGCGCAACCACGGATGCGATCTCCGCGCCGAAACCGGCGGTCAAGGTGTCTTCGTGAACGATCAGACAGCGGCAGGTTCGCTGCACCGATGCAAGAATGGTCTCGCGATCCCAGGGCACGATGGTGCGCAGATCGATCACTTCGACGGATGCGCCGGTGAGCGCGGCGGCGCGCAAGCAGCGCTCCACCATTGCGCCCCAGGTCACCACCGTCAGGTCGGAGCCGATCTGAACAATCTTCGCCACTCCCAGCGGAAGCACAAAGGCATCACCCGGATACGGGCGTCGCGCCCACGAAGAATCGAGCAGCATCCGATGCTCAAAGAAGATGCTGGGGTTTGCGCTGCGCATGGCGGCGCGCAGAAGGCCGGTCGCATCTTCGGCGTTGGAGGGATAGAGGGCCTGCCATCCAACGGCGTGCGCGAACGTGACTTCGCTCGAGACGCTGTGCCATGGGTCGCCGCATTTGGAGCTGAAGCCGCCAGGCATGCGCACCACGATGGGCGCGGAGAAGCGATTGGCGGTGCGCCAGCGCAGGGTGCCGCAGTCGCCTAATTGCTCCATCGCGGGTTCGGCGTATTTGCGGAACTGGATTTCTGCAACCGGACGAAGGCCGGCCAGCGCCATGCCCACGGCGTTGCCAACGATGCCTTCTTCAGAGAGGCTGGTGTCGAAGACGCGATCGGAACCAAACACGGATTGCAATCCCATGGTGGCCGTGTGGACGCCGCCTTTGGCGCCCACATCCTCTCCGAAGATCAACAATTTGGGATTGATCCTGAGCTCGTACTCGAGGGTGCGGCGGATGGCAGCGATCATGTTGGAGCGCGTGGGCTCGGGTTGCGGACGCGTCGAGTGCTCGGGGAGTGGTTCATCTTGCGCGAAGACATGACGCAGCGCGTGCTCGCGCGTGGGCTCAGGCTCCGCGGCTACGGAGGCTTCAGCGTAGGCACGGCTCACTGCTTCGGCGGCTTCTTGCTCAAGCGCCGTCCACTGCTCGCCGGAGAACGTTGTGGGTACGAGGTAGTTGCGCAAGTGGGTGAGCGGATCTTTGGCGCGCTCTTCGGCAACCAGTTCGGCGGGCTTGTATGCCTGCGTATCCTGGCCAGAATGGCCGCTCAGGCGGGGCAAGGTGAGACGCAGAAGCACCGGGCCGTTGCCGGCGCGAACCTGGGACACGGCCGCGTCGATTGCCTGCGCGGTTGCGGCGATTTGCGTGGCATCGACTTCCGCAATGCGAAGATCACGAAAGGAACCAAGATTCCGCGCGATATTGCCGCCGGGAGTTTGAATCGTGGAGGGCGTCGACAATCCGTAGCCGTTGTCTTCAATGACGAACAGCATGGGGAGGCTGCGCGTGGCAGCAATGTTGAGCGCTGCCCAAAAACCGTTGGTGGCCACCGAGCCATCGCCGCCCAGAACCACGGCGATGGAGCCGCGATAGCGAACATCCTTGAGCGTTTCGCATGAGTAGCGAATGGCATGTGCCCAGCCGGCCGCGGGAGTATACTGCGTGCCCACGCCGCCGGCCATAGGCAATACCGTTGGCCCCGAAGTTCGGGGAAGATTGAAGACCACACCGATGTCGCGGCCGTCGCTGATGCCGCCGCTCTTCGCCATGCCGCTCTTGAGGGCGTCCGTGGCGCTGAGACCGAGCGTGAGCAGCAGCGGACGCGAGCGGTAATAGCCGCTGACCGCGTCATGTCTGCCGGTGAGCAAGAGGCCGAGCAGGATCTGGCCAAGCTCATGGCCGCGCGCTGAGAACTGGTAGTTGATTTGTTTGGCAGGCAGGAGTCTTTTCTCTTCCAATTCGTCGAGCGCACGCGAGAGAAGAAATGTTCTCACCACGCGTTGCCAATCGACGCGCATCTCCTGGCGCGCTGCAGCGGGCGCCTGGGAGAGGGTTGCGGAAAGTGCGGACCTGCTCATGCTCCTGCTGTCACTCCTGCTCTTACTCTTGGATTTGTTCCCCGGATTGCCGCTTGATTTTGAAGAGCGGGTCGCAGCCCTGGATTGCGCTCAGTCTGCGCCGCGCCGGCTCCATGGTAGCGAGTGGAACCGCTGGCCGCAACGTGATGCGGCTGCGCTGTGCGAGATCCTGGTATACGGCGGTCCCGGTCGTCTTCCATTCAATCTCCTGCGCGGTGAGATTGCGCACGACTTTGCCGGGAATTCCGGCCACCAGCGAGCGCGGCGGAATCTGCGCATTCGCCTTTACAAAAGCCAGCGCGGCAACGATAGACTCCTCGCCAATGACCGCGTTGTCCATAATGACGGCGTTCATGCCGACCATGGCGTTGCGCCCGATCCTGCAACTGTGCAAGACCGCGCCATGGCCGACGTGGCCATCCACTTCGACGATGGTGTCGCAGTCGGGGAACGAGTGCGCGACGCATGTGTCCTGCAGATTGCTTCCTTCCTCCAGGACGATGCGGCCGAAGTCGCCGCGCAGGACGGCATGGGGGCCAACATAGCAACGCGGTCCGACAATCACATCGCCGATCAGCACTGCCGTGGGATGCACGAATGCGCTGCCATCGACCACCGGGATCAAGCCTTCGAATTCGTAGATGCCGTTCACGCGCTATCCTCTCACTGTTTCGTATGTTGCATTGCGTTCGGCCGGCGCCGCGCGCGGCGTTTCGCGCCCTGTGAAATTGGAATTGGTGAGCGCCTTGCGGCGCAGAAGCTGAGAGGCGTGATAGCGGCCTGCGCCGTACGCTGCGGCAAGGTGATCGAGAGCTTGCACAACGGCGCCGATTCCGATTTCGTCGGCCCAGGCGAGCGGGCCGCGTGGATAATTCACGCCCCTGCGCATGGCCAGATCAAGATCGGCGACGCTGCACACGCCTTCACTTATCGCGTCGGCGGCTATGTTGGCCAGCATCGCCACGGTCCGCAAAACAATCATTCCGGGCAGATCGTCAATCACGGAAACCGCGTAGCCTGCGGCTTGCAGGAGGCCGATTGCGCCATGAAGCGCATCCGGATGGGCCTGATCGGCGGCTGCGACGGCGGCGCGCGTTGCCGTGCTGTCGTCGCAGGCAAGGTCCATAAGAATGGTGTTGCGCATTCCTGCCGCGGCGGCGCGCGCGGTCGCTGCACGGCCGTCGGTGCGATAGAGCGCGCCGTCATTCCAGCCGGCAACGCGGCCATCGGCGTGGGCAGTCGCGCGCTCGAACCTGGCGCCGGATGCCGAAAGCCGCACCGCGAGCGCGTGGGCCAGCGGTGTGTCGCCGTAAATCTGAATGCGCGAAGGCGCAAGATGCAGTGGAGCAGTGGACGGCGTGGCAATGGGCTTACCGGCTTGGTACGCGTAGAATCCGCGGCCCGACTTGCGGCCTAGGTGGCCGGCCTGTACCAGCTCGAGTTGAAGCGTGGACGGGCGAAAGCGAGGATCGCCGTAGAAGGCATCGAAAACAGAGCGCGTAACGGCGTGGTTCACGTCGTTGCCGATCAGGTCCATAAGCTCGAACGGCCCCATGCGGAAGCCGCCGCACTCCTGCATGACGGCATCGACGGTGGCGCAGTCGGCGCCGCGCTCCTCAAGCACGCGCAGCGCCTCGGCATAAAACGGCCGCGCCACACGGTTGACAATGAAGCCGGGCGTGGAGCGCGCGATCACCGGGGTTTTCCCCCAGCGCTGCGCGAGTTCATGAAGTTTTTTGACGATTTCCGGTGCGGTCGCCGCGCCCTGGACGACCTCTACCAAAGGCATCTCCGGCGCGGGGTTGAAAAAATGCATGCCCGCGAGGCGCTGCGGATGTTCGAGCGCCGCGGCGATGGCGGTAATGGATAGTGACGAGGTGTTGGTGGCGAAGAGAGTTGTGGGGCCGGCAATCCTCTCCATTGCGCGGAACAACGCACGCTTGGCTTCAAGATCCTCGACGATAGCTTCGATGATGAGACCGCAATCGGCCAGCTCATCGATCGAATTGGCCACGGTGAGCCGTTGCGCCGCGGCCATTGCTCGGTTAGCGGCGATCTTCTGTTTTTGTGCGAGCTCGCGGAGCGCCGCGGCAATGCGGCCGATGGCGGCCGTGGCGGCGCCGGGTTGGGCATCGTATATGTGGACAGGATGGCACGCAAGCGCGGCGACTTGCGCGATCCCGGCGCCCATCACGCCTGCGCCCACGATGCCGACCGCGAAGGCGGCGCCATTGGATGCGGATTCGACTTGAGGGTCAGCGGCCATGAAACTCCGCAGTGCGTTTGTTGAGAAAGGCATCAACACCTTCGTGAAAATCGCCCGTGTGGCCGAGCGCGCGCATGGCATCGCGCTCGACCATCAGTTGTTCTTCCAGGGTTGCAGATGCGCTCGTGTAAATGGCCTGCTTGGTGTGCGCCAGAGCGAGGGTTGGCGCATTGGCGAGCTCGGCGAGCAAAGCTTCCACTTCCATTTCAAATTGCTCATCGTCGAGGCACTTCCAGATCAGGCCCCACTCGGCAGCCTGCGCGGCTGAAAGTCTTGTTCCCAGCATGGCCATGCCCATGGCGCGCGCCGTGCCGAGGAGACGAGGAAGAAAATACGTTCCACCCGTATCGGGGAGCAAACCGATCTTGCAGAACGGCTCGAGAAAGCTGGCTGACTTTTTGGCGAGCACGAGATCGCAGGCCAGAGCGAGATTGGCGCCGGCGCCGGCAGCCACGCCGTTGACGGCGCAGACCACGGGAAGCGGGAGCGCGCGAAGTTTGCGCACCAGCGGCGCATAATACTTCTCGATAGCTTCGGCGAGGTCGATAGCGGAGCCGTTGGGAGCCAGGTCGGCAAGGTCCTGCCCGGCGCAAAATCCGCGGCCCGCGCCGGTGAGGAGCAGAACGCGCGCGCCCGATTCGCGGGTCACTTGCGCAAGGGCGTCACGAATCTCCTCGTGCATGGCGGCCGTGAGACTATTGAGCTTTTCAGGCCTGTTGAGCGTGAGACGCGCAATACCGCCGGTGGTGTCAAACTCGATGTGCCGGTAACTCACGCAGCCACTCCTTCGCCGGCGTGAACAGCCGCGGGAACCGGCTCCGGCTGAGTGCCTTTTTGCACCATCGTAAGCACATCATATTGCGCCACGATTTTGCCGTCCTGATTGGTGACGACGCTGTCCCAGCGAACCTCACCGTAGTTTTCTGTTACACGCGGATTTTTTTGTTTGCAAGTGAGCGCCACGGTAAGCGCATCACCGGGAAAGACCGGGGAAAGAAAGCGCAGGTTGTCGATGCCGTAGTTGGCGAGAACCGGGCCGGGATGCGGATCGACAAAAAGCCCTGCGGCCAGCGAAACGATGAAGTATCCATGCGCGACGCGCGCGCCGAAGAAGGGATTCGCTTTGGCTGCCGCTTCATCCATGTGCGCGTAAAATTTGTCGCCGGTAAAGCTGGCAAAGTGCTCGATGTCTTCTAGGGTGACGGTGCGCGGGCCGGCAACGACGCAATCGCCGAGATCGAGGTCTTCAAGGGATTTGCGGAAAGGGTGAACTTCAGTATGCCGCGCGCTGCCGGTGATCCAGCGGCGACTGATGCGGGTCAGGGTCTCCGGCGAGCCTTGCAGTGCGGTGCGCTGCAGGTAGTGCATTACGCCGCGCATGCCGCCCATCTCTTCACCGCCGCCGGCGCGGCCGGGACCGCCATGAATGAGATTGGGCAGCGGCGAGCCGTGGCCTGTCGATTCGCGGGCGCAGTCGCGGTTCACGATCAGCAGGCGTCCATGGAAACATGCCACGCCGAGTACGAGTTCGCGAGCAAATTCATTGTCAAAGGTGAAAAGCGAGCCGACCAGGCTGCCCTCGCCCATGCGGATCAACTCGATGGCATCTTCGATGGAGTCGTAGGGCATGAGGGTGGAAACCGGACCGAAGGCCTCGATGCGATGTACATCGAGATGTGATTTTGGGTCTGAACAGTGAAGCAGGATGGGCGACAGGAAAGCGCCATGCTCGGAATCGGCGGCCACGGGTTTGAAGCCATCCAGCGTTCCATAAACAATTTCCGCGCCCTGGCAGAGCTCGCGCACGCGCTCGCGGACTTCGTTGCGCTGCGAGAGGCTGGCGAGCGGTCCCATGGTGACGCCTTCGGCGGCGGGATCGCCGATCACCACTTTGGCGAGATGTTCGCGGAGCGCATCGACGAGCGCCGGAATGATTTCGCGGGGCGTAAAGGCGCGACGGATAGCGGTACACTTCTGACCGGCTTTCACGGTCATTTCGCGAACCACTTCCTTTACGAAGAGGTCGAACTCCGGAGCGCCAGGCTTCGCGTCGGGGCCGAGCAGCGAAAAATTGAGCGAGTCGGCTTCCAGGGTGAAGCGCACGGAGTTGCGCACGACGGCCGGGTGCTGGCGCAGCTTGCGGCCGGTAAACGCCGAGCCGGTGAAGGTGACCGAGTCCTGGGCCTTGAGATGATCGAAGAGATCTCCGACGCTGCCGCAAATCAATTGCAGAGATCCTTCGGGAAAGATTTCGGACGCGATGATGTCGCGAAACATGCGTTCGGCGAGATAGCAGGTCTGGGTCGCTGGTTTTACGATCGCGGGCACACCGGCGAGCAGCGTTACGGAGATTTTTTCAAGCATGCCCCAGCAGGGGAAGTTGAAAGCGTCGATGTGAACGGCGACGCCCTCGATAGGCGTGCAGATGTGCACGCCCACGAAAGTACCCTGCCTGGAAAGCATCTCGGGCGCGCCGTCGACGAGAAAGGTTTCGTTGGGCAGCTCGCGACGGCCCCTGCTGGAATAGGTAAAGAGCGTGCCGATGCCGCCTTCGATGTCGATCCACGAATCGCTGCGCGTGGCGCCGGTTGCAGTGGAGAGCTCATAGTAGCTCTCCTTGCGGGCGAGCAGGTATTGCGCCAGAGCTTTCATCTTCAACGCACGTTTGTGGAAGGTGAGCTTGCGGAGCGCGGGACCGCCCACGCGGCGGCCGTAATCGAGCATGGCCGCGAAGTCGAGGCCGCGGCTGGAAACCTGAGCCACCGGCTCGCCGGTGACCGCGTTGCGAACCACGTCACCGTCTTCGCCGGTTATCCATTTTCCGAGTGCGTAGCTTTGCACGTTCATGATTTTCTCCGCCGGGTTAACTATCCTGGTCGTAGTCGAGCACGAGTTCATTTGTGAGCGCGTAGCTCTGGCAGGGTAGAATGAAGCCCCGCGCGATCTCGTAGTCTTCGAGAGCGTACTGCGCGCCCATCTCGACCTGGCCGCGCGTCAACTTGCAGCGGCAGGTGGAGCAGACGCCGCCCTTGCAGGAGTAAGGCAGCTCGAATCCCTGCTCGAGCGCCGAGTCGAGAACCGTTTGCTGATTACGCGCGAAGGAAAATTCGCGCCGCCGCCCGTCTTGAACCACGGTCACTTTGCATTCCTGGGCGCGGCATTCGGCTCCTGATCGCGGACTGCGCGGGCCCCGGGGAAGGGCGTCGGAAAAGAGTTCCATCTTAATGCGCGATTTGTCGATGCGGCGCGACCGAAGGCTCCCTGAAACCGCCTCCATCATGCTGCGGGGACCGCAGATGTAAGCGACGTCAATCGTGGAGGGATCAATCCAATGCTTGAAGAGCTGGTCGCATTTATCGCCATCGATGCGGCCAGTGAAGAGTTCGATGTCCTGATGCTCGCGGCTGAGAATGTGAATCAGATTGAAGCGCGCGGTGTAGCGATCTTTAATGTCGGCAAGCTCTTCGCGAAAGAGCACGGAGGTGGAAGCGCGATTGCCATAAACCAGCGTCATGTGGCTGCGCGGCTCCGCAGCGAGCGTGGTTTTGATGATGGACAGGACCGGGGTGATGCCGCTTCCGGCGGCAAAGGCAAGGTGATGGCGCGCGGCCGCGGGCTCCAGCGGCACGTGGAAGCGGCCTGCCGGTTCCATACAGTCGATCACCTGTCCAGGCTTCAGGTTTTCATGAGCCCAGGAAGAAAAGAGGCCGTCGGCTACGCGCTTGATGGCAATGCGCAGTGTATTTTCGAAGGGAGCCGAACAGATGGAGTAGGAACGGCGCAGCTCTTCGCCATTGACTACGACACGCAGCGTGAGGTGCTGGCCCTGCACGAAGCGAAACGCGTCGCGCAACGTGTCCGGCACGTCGAAAGTGACGACGACGGCGTCCCGGGTTTCGTTTCGGCAACTCGCGATGCGCAGCGGATGAAACTGGCTCATGTGTTGGCGCTCAATGGCACTTGAAGTAATCGAACGGCTCCAGACAGTCCTGGCAACGATAGAGGGCCTTGCACAGCGTGGATCCGAATTGGCTGATCGGCGTCGTATGTGTCGAGCCGCAATGCGGGCACGGCGGAGTTGCTTGCGGTGCGCCGGAAGCGATCTCCGCCAGAATGGTTGTGAATTGCCCTGACGCGCGGCCGGCGGGCGGAGCGATGCCGAAGGCGCGGAGGCTTTCGCGGCCTTGCGGCGAGAGCCAGTCGGTGGTCCACGCGGGCGAGAGCTGAACGCGCAACTCTACGCGCGCGATGCCATGTTCCTCCAGCTCGTCCCGAATGCGCGACTGAATCACGGCTGTGGCCGGGCAACCGGAATATGTGGGCGTGATGGTGACTACGCAGGAGTTGTTGTCTTCGCTCCATGCGACGTCGCGCACGATGCCGAGATCGACGATGGAGACCACGGGAATCTCCGGATCGGTAACCGCGCGCAGCCAATCCCGGATCTGATCGATATTCGGGCGAGCCGGCGCGAAGGTCTCGTTGATGGGCATGGTTCTCACCACGCGGCTCCCGGATGTTCGCGGTGCAACACCTGCATCTCGGCGAGCAAGTAGCTCAGGTGCTCTGTGTGCAGACCCTGCTTGCCGCCCTTGTGCATCCACGCGTCGAGAGGCGGCATGTGCAGTGTGGCTGCTTCGAAGACCTGGCGGACGAAGCGTAGCCAGTCGTCCCTGAGTGCATGAGGATCGAAGGCCATGCCCGCTTCCGCCATGGTGGAATCGACGAAATCGGCGGTGAAAAATTCGCCGGTATAGGGCCAGAGCGAATCGGCGGCCGATGCCATGCGGGCGCGACTCTCGGCGGTGCCATCGCCGAGGCGCACGATCAGATCGGAACTGCGGCGCAAGTGATAAGCGGTTTCCTTGCGCGATTTGGCGGCGATTTCCGCGATGCGCGGATCGGTGGAGCTTTCCAGGCGGGCCAGCGCGAGATTGTGCCACACGTCGAAGTAGAACTGGCGCATGAGGACGTGGGCGTAACTGCTGCTGGGCTGCTCGACGAGCAGGAGGTTGTGAAACTCGCGATCGCCTCGCAGGTAGGCGAGAGCGTCTTCATCGCGGCCCGCGGCTTCAATCTCGCCGGCGTAAGTGAGCCACAGCCGCGCCTGACCCAGAAGATCAAGCGCGGTATTGGCGAGGGCCATGTCCTCTTCGAGAGCCGGGCCTTTGCCGCACATTTCCGCGAGGCGCTGGCTCAGGATCAGCGCGGTGTCGCCGAAGCGGGTGAGGTAGGCGAATTGGATGGACGGAGTCAGCATCGCGTGTTGTTTGCCGGAAGTGAATTTCTTCCGGATCCATTGATTCCTGCAAAACCGAAGAACAACCGCAGATCGTTCGACTGCGCCGCCCGCCAGACCACCCCAGCCACGAGGACCTGTCGTCGCGGACCCCGGATCGGCGAGCGGCTTCGCTCAGGATGACCACAGGAAATCAGCCCATCAATCAAATGTGTTTCACCTCCTCGGGCATGGGATAAAACGTTGGATGCCGGTAGACTTTGCTGCTGGCCGGATCGAAGAGCGCATCTTTGTCGCCGGGATTGCTGGCCACGATTTCAGAAGAGCGCACTACCCAGATGCTGGTGCCCTCGTTGCGGCGCGTGTAAACGTCGCGAGCATTATTCATGGCCATCCCGGCGTCGGGCGCATGCAGGCTGCCCACGTGGCGATGGGCCAGGCCATGCTGGCTGCGAATGAAAACTTCCCAAAGCGGCCAATCGTTCATGGCGCTCCTTGCGCGGCGCGCGGCGCCGCGGTTCCCTCGTTGCGTTGCGCCAGCTTTGCCGCGTGCCTCTCCAGCGCTTCGCGGAACCATGCCCCATCTTCGTGCGCCTGGGTGCGAACCCTCATGCGCTCGCGGTTGCAGGGGCCGTTGCCCTTGATCACGTTGCGGAACTCGTTCCAATCGATGGCGCCGAAATCGTATTGTCCGCGCTCGCCATTCCAGCGCAGATCGGGATCGGGAACGCGCAGGCCCAGATACTCGGCCTGGGAGACGGTCTGATCGACAAACCGCTGGCGCAATTCGTCGTTGGAAAAAAGTTTGATGCCCCACCGCATGGATTGGGCGCTGTTTGCCGATTCCGCGTCAGGCGGGCCGAACATCATCAGTGACGGCCACCACCAGCGATCGAGCGCATCCTGGGCCATGGCTTTCTGCCTGGGCGTGCCGCTGGAAAGGACCATCATGATTTCAAAGCCCTGGCGCTGGTGAAAGGATTCTTCCTTGCAGATGCGCACCATGGCGCGCGCGTAGGGTCCGTAGGAACAGCGGCAGAGCGGAATCTGGTTGATGATGGCTGCACCGTCGACCAGCCAGCCGATGGCGCCGACGTCGGCCCAGGTGAGCGTGGGGTAGTTGAAGATGCTGGAGTATTTTGCTTTTCCCGAGAGCAGGTCGCGCACCATCTGATCGCGGGAGATGCCCAGCGTCTCCGCGGCGCTATAAAGATAGAGGCCGTGACCGGCCTCGTCCTGCACCTTGGCCAGCAAGATGGCCTTGCGCTTGAGGCTGGGCGCACGCGTGATCCAGTTGGCCTCTGGAAGCTGGCCTACGATTTCAGAATGAGCGTGCTGGCTGATCTGGCGGATCAAGGTGCGGCGATAGGCATCGGGCATCCAATCCTTGGGCTCGATTTTGATGGAAGCGGCAATACCTGTTTCAAAGCGCGTCTGAAACGCGCGCTCCTCCGCGCCGGGTTCGGTGGGCGCGGAAAGAGTTCGGGCATCGGCTTGGGGAAGCTCGGTCTGCACTGGAGCCTTCGGGGAACGCGTCGAGGGACGCTTGGAGCGGTTCCCATGCAGGATTAGATATATCGATACAAATATGGAGTTGTCAACAGAAGAGTTGTAATATATTCATGTTTTGTGAACATAGGGACCGAAGAGGCGATTTGTTCCGGAACCGGGGAGTAGAGCCGGAGATACGGACAGGGCGTATGACGACCAAGCGGAGCGGCATTCACGGCTGGATTCAACAGTTTCTGCGAACCGAGCCGCCGCGCTCCAAATCGTTGATGGTGACGCTGTTTGGCGATTCCATTGCGCCGCGCTGCGGCGGGCTGTGGCTCAGCGAGCTGATTCAACTGCTCAGGCCGTTTCACATGAACGAGCGGCTGGTGAGGACCAGTACCTTTCGGCTGGCGGAAGAAGGCTGGCTGCAGCCGGAGCGGCAAGGGCGCAGGAGCCGTTACTCGCTCACCGAACCGGGCCTGCAGCGCATCGAGAACGCGCGCCGGCGTATCTACGATCCGGCGCCGCAGAGTTGGGATGGGCGATGGACGGTGGTGATCCTGAGCCGAAGCGGGAACCACGTGGCCGATCGCGCGGACCTGCGGCGTGAGCTGGAGTGGGAAGGTTTTGGGACGCTGGCGCCGGGCATTGCCGTGCATCCCTGCGCGGACCGGATGGCGCTGGTGGCGGCCCTCGATCGTCTGCGCCTGCGCGAGAGTGCGATGGTGCTGGAAGCGCGGGACCTGGAGATGGTGGCTGCGCGGCCGACCCGGGGGCTGATGGCGGAGTGCTGGAATCTAGAGGCTTTGGCGGCGCTCTACAAGGGATTTGTGGCGCGTTTTCAGCCGGTGCCGGCAATGATTGAAGAAGGGATCGATCCGCAGGCCGCATTTGTTGTGCAGACGCTTCTGATTCATGCGTTCCGTCGCGTAGTCCTGCACGATCCGCGATTTCCGGCGGCGCTGTTGCCGGCCCAGTGGCCTGGACATGCGGCTTACGACTTGTGCCGCGCAATTTATCTGGGAGTTTATGAGGAAACAAATCAGCATCTCGCGCAACACCTCGATGAGAATGCACGGCGGATCACGAACCGGGGATTTTACGAGCGGTTTGGGGGATTGAAAAAAGAGCGGCGAGCTAACTCACCAGATGTCGATTAATGCTCCTGCCAAGCCGAATTGATCGGCTGCATCAATGCGGCAAGCGTGCGAACGATACTCCCGGGCGGATTAGCCTTCCTATTCTATTCCTTCGCCTGTTTTTGGGTTACTCCCGGGTTGACGCGCCCGGAGGGGGTGGCACACATCTCAAATTTGGTCGATAGCCGGCACCGGCACGGCATCGGGACGCGGCTTGGGGTCCGCCGCGCCGATGCGGGGGCCTGAAGGCGGACCTGAGATTGAAAGTCCAGAAACCGACGCGACCGCGAATCCTATCCTTTTGGCAGACTTCAGCGATCGAGCCTTGCTGCATTGGTTATAATCGCGGCACGGTTTCGAGTACTGTCGATCTGGCCGCGCAAAATTTTGCTGAGGTTCACTGGTGTCCAAATTCTTACGAGTTTTTACGATTGGCTGCGTTGTGCTCAATCTGGCCGGGTGGTCTCACGTGGCTGCCGGCGCCGGATTCTCTGACCAACTGACGGCGCCTGCACAAGATTCGTCGCGGGCTTCGTTGCAGGAACAGCTCGATGCAATCTTCAACAAGCATGCGTACGCCGTGAAACAGGTTCAATTGGCGTGGCAGAACGGCGGAGACACCTACACCATCGTTGAGCCGTCGACAAGCGGAAAAGGTACGGACATTGTTGCTTATGAGACCGCATCGGGAAAGCGCACCGTCCTGATCTCGGCCCCGCAATTGACGCCACAAGACGCGAAGGAGCCGCTTTCGATCGACGCGTATGCGTGGTCGCCGGACAAGAAGAAACTGCTGATCTTTACGAATACCAGGAAGGTGTGGCGACAGAACACGCGCGGAGATTACTGGGTACTCGATGAGAGCGCCATGAAGCTGACGAAGCTGGGCGGCAATGCGCCGGAGTCGACGCTCATGTTTGCTACATTCGCTCCAGACAGCAGCAGAGTAGCCTACGTGCGGGCAAACAATCTCTATGTTGAGGATCTGGCCACGGGACGGATTACGCAACTGACGTCGGACGGTTCGGCAGACATTATCAACGGAACTTCGGACTGGGTGTCAGAAGAGGAGCTGGATCTGCGCAATTGCTTCCGCTGGAGTCCGGACAGCCAGTGGATCGCATACTGGCAGTTTGATCAGTCGGGGGTGGGCGAATACACGCTCATCAACGACACCGCTGCCGAGTACCCGGTGACGTTCAAATACGACTACCCACAACCGGGAACCACCAATTCTGCGGTGCGCGTGGGGGTTCTGGCTGCGAGGGGAGGGCCAACGCGCTGGATCTCCTTGCCGGGTGAGCTGCGCCAGCACTACATCGCCCAGATGGAATGGGCGGGGAATTCAAAAGAGATTCTAATTGAGTATCTGGATCGCCTGCAGAAGAGGGACCAACTGATGCTTGCCAATGCACAGACCGGCGAGAGCAGGTTGTTCTTTGAAGATCGGGACGAGGCCTGGGTGGATTCCGTGCCGTTCGATTGGATCGGCAAGACAGGCGTGAAGGAGCCCGACTTGTTCTTCCTTAGCGAACGAGACGGGTGGAACCATGCGTATCGGGTCGATCGGACAACCGGGAACGCGCGACTGATTACGAATTTTCAGGGCGATGTGTTGGAGAAGGCGGGAATCGATCAGGAAGGAGGCTGGCTCTACTTTCTGGCGTCGCCCGAAAACGCGACACAGAGTTATCTTTACCGGTCGAGGCTGGATGGGCAAGGGAAGCCGGAGCGTGTAACGCCCGCGGACGAGCCGGGGTTCCATAGCTATTACGTTTCGCCCAACGGACATTGGGCCATTCACGCCTACAGCAGCTTCGCGCGGCCACCGGTATTCGAAGTGGTAAGCCTGCCTGACCACAAGGTCTTGCGCACGCTGGAGGATAACCACGAGCTGGCAGAGAAGTCGAAAGCCATCCTGCCGGGACCTCCGGAGTTTCTGAAGGTCACGGTGGCGAACGGAGTAATGCTGGATGGGTACATGATCAAGCCGCCGGACTTCAACCCGACAAAGAAGTATCCGGTGCTGGTTTATGTCTATGGCGAGCCCGCGGATCAGACAGTGGTCGACAGATGGGACGGTGTACTCGGGCTTTTCCATTCACTCCTTGCGCGGGAGGGCTACTTGGTGATCTCGTTCGATAATGAGGGAACGCCAGCGCCAAAGGGACGGGAGTGGAGGAAGTGCGTCTACGGCGCGCTGGGGGTGCTGTCGTCGGCACAGCAGGTGCAGGCGATTCAGGCCTTGGCTCGTGACCGGAAATACATCGATACTTCACGCATGGCGATCTGGGGATGGAGCGGCGGCGCGTCGAACACCTTGAATGTGATGTTTCGATACCCAGGCGTGTTTTCGACGGGCATCTCAGTCGCGCCAGTTGCGGACCAGAGGCACTACGACTCGATCTATCAGGAACGCTATATGGGACTGCCTGAAACGAACCAGCAGGGATACCATGATGGCTCGCCGATCAATTTTGCGCAAGGACTCGCGGGCCATCTGCTTATCGTGCATGGTTCGGGCGACGACAACGTCCATTTTCAGGGTACCGAATTGCTGATTAACAAGCTCGTTGAACTGGGAAAGCCTTTCGACTTCATGGAATACCCGAATCGGACGCACTCCATTTCAGAGGGCGCGGGCACCTCATTCCACTTGTACAGCCTGATTGCCCGGTACCTCGAAGAGCATGTTGCGCCGGGAGGCGTCGCACAGTAGAAAACCTCCGCATTTAAGGAGCACTAGGGGTGAGGCAAGCTCGCGGCGTAGAGAAACCAGGCAGCGTGGGGCAGCCACTGCTCGGTCCAGCGCCAGTCATCGTCTTTATCGTTGACCGCATAGCCCTGGTTTGAAAGCGAGGCCATCCTCGTCGTCCACGGCCGCGGCGATGCCCTTGATGATGGCGCCGGAAGCATTGGTGTGCTTCCACGAGCCGAAAACGCAGAGTGACACGCGGATCCGCTATGAGTTTTGCGGGCGGAAGGAATCGGGTGCCCAGCAATGTTTCATCCGCACCAACGGGTTGCCCCGCGCGTGTCAATTTTCTGCAAATTATTTTCGTAAACCGACTACAAAATTCTTCCAGAATTTACAAGCGCGTAAGCGAGGCAACACTTTCAGTTTGGTAATCGATAGTTGTCGGGTTATTCGGACCTTCCGGGATGGCAACGCGAATCCCCAAGGTTGGGTTGTGCCCACTGGCAACCTTCCCCCAAAACGTTCCCCAGCGATCTCCGAAGCGATCCGCCCGGCATGGAGGAGTTTCGATGCAAAAGCACATGGCAAACCTGCTCTCTGTTCTGCTGGTGGCCAGCCAGCTAGTTGCTCCCGCCGTCGGCAGCGCGCAAGGCGATTCCACCCAAACCGCCACTCCCATCAAGCATGTGGTTGTAATCTTCGGAGAGAACATCTCCTTCGACCACTATTGGGGCACCTATCCGAACGCCGCTAACCCTGCCGGCGAACCTGCGTTCCACGCGTTACCTGGGACACCCAGTGTGAACGGCTTCACCGCCTCCCTTCTGACCCTCAATCCGAACTACCTGAATTCGGCCAACGGCACAGGCGCGACCAATCCCTTCCGTCTGGACCGCTCGCAGGCATATACCGCCGATCAGGACCACGACTACGAGCCGGAGCAGGAAGCCTTCCATGCGGGCTTGATGGACTCCTTCCCGGAATACACGGGCTCGGCAAGTTCAGGTAGTGATCCCGCCCCTCCCCCGTCGGCAGTCCAGACCAAGGGACTGACGATGGGCTATTACGACGGCAACACCGTCACGGCGCTGTGGAATTACGCGCAGCACTTCGCGCTCAACGACAACGCCTACGGCAGCACCTTTGGTCCGTCGACGGTCGGCGCCATTAACCTGATTTCCGGCCAGACCAACGGTGTGGCCGACGGTTCCGAAGACGGCGGCGACGTTGTCGCCGACGGCGACGGGGGGTACACGGATATCAGCGATGACAATCCGATCATGGATGTCTGCTCCGGCGGCTCGGGCATGGAAATGAACAACGATAACCAGAACATCGGCGATCTGCTCAACGCGGCCGGCATAACCTGGGGCTGGTTCCAAGGCGGCTTCAATCTGAGCATCGTCAACCCCAACAAGACAACAGGATGCAACCGCAGCACCACCTCTGCCGTCACCGGTGTCACGGAGTCGGATTACATTGAACATCACGAGCCGTTCCAGTATTACCAGTCAACCGCCAACCCGAACCATCTGCGGCCCACCTCGGTCTCGATGATCGGACGCACGGACCAGGCAAATCATCAATACGACATCGACGATTTCTACACGGCGGTGCAAGCCGGAAACATGCCCGCGGTCAGCTTCCTCAAGGCGCCCGGCTACGAAGATGCCCACGCCGGCTACTCCGATCCGCTCGATGAACAGACCTTCGTCGTGACCGTCATCAACTTCCTCATGGCCAGGCCGGAGTGGTCCTCGACCGCGGTCTTTATCAACTACGACGACTCCGACGGCTGGTACGATCATCAGCTCGGCGAGATCGTGAATCAGTCCGCCACCAAGGACGACATGCTTACCGGCGACGGCCAGTGCGGTACCGGAAGCGCCGCTCTACCGGGTCCCGACAGTGGCACGACGCCGGTGCAGGGCCGCTGCGGTTACGGCCCCCGCATTCCGCTCATGCTCATTTCTCCGTGGGCCAGGGCGAATTACGTCGACCACACCCTGTCCGACCAAACTTCGATCATCCACTTCATCGAAGACAATTGGTTGAAGGGGCAGCGGATCGGGCAGGGATCGTTCGATGCCATCTCCGGTTCGTTGGACAATATGTTCGACTTCAGCCACATCACCACGCCTGCCCCGTATCTGCTCAGCCCCTCTACGGGCGAGCCGACCGGCATCGCTGGCGTCGGATACCGGTAGTTCTGACACTCTTCCGGCTCTTCACAGCAAATCGTGAAGAGCCGGGCATCTTTTCATGCTTCTGTTCGCAATTCACACCATAATAAAAAGGAGTGCCCCTGCGCTTCCGCTCATCCCGCCGCGATTTTCTGCGCAATGCCGGTTACGCCGTTGCCGGATTCCAAGCCAAGTGGCCGATAGCTGCCGAGCAACAGCAGCCGGCTATCAACGCATCCGTCCTGGCGCCCTTCGTCGATCCTCTGCTCTTGCCGCCGTTGGCTCAGCCCTCCGGCCGCCGGCCCAACCCGCAGAAGCCCGGCGAGACAGTTCCGTACTACCGCATCGGCCTGCGCGAGCAGAGACTGAAAGTGCACCGCGATCTGCCCCCGACGCGCATGTGGTGCTTTGGCGGCGGTTTTCCCGGACCGACGATCGAGACCCGGAGCGGCCAGGCGATAATCGTGGACTGGGAGAATCAGCTGCCCGCGTGGCACTTTCTCCCCATCGACCATTCGCTTGACGGCGCGGGGCCCGGCGTTCCCGAGGTCCGCGCCGTCGTCCATCTTCACGGCGGCCGCACGCCGCCCGACAGCGACGGCTACCCGGAGCAATGGACGACTCCCGGCCAGACGCAAACCTGTTTCTACCCTTCCGCGCAGCACGCGGCGCTGCTCTTTTACCACGACCATTCCATGGGGATTAACCGCCTCAACATCTATGCCGGCATGCAGGGATTCTTTATTGTGCGCGATCCTGGCGAGGACGATCTGCATCTTCCCTCCGGCGCGTATGAGATCCCGTTGATGATCTGCGACCGCCTGTTCAGTGGCGACGGGCAGCTTTTCTATCCCGTATCGCCCGACCCGGCGCGCCCGTGGGTCCCGGAGGTCTACGGCGATGCCATCCTGGTCAATGGCAAGCTGCTGCCGTACCACAATGTCGAGCCGCGCAAATATCGTCTCCGCCTGATGAACGGATCCAACGGCCGCTTCTATCGATTTCAGTTATCGAACCGCGCCCCGTTCCACGTCATCGCGAACGACCAGGCCTTGCTGGCTGCGCCGGTCGAGACCTATCGGCTGCCTCTCATGCCGGCCGAACGGGCCGACATCGTAGTGGATTTCGCGCCGTTTGCCGGTACGAATATCGAGCTGGCCAGCGACGCCTTTCACATCCTTCAATTCCGGGTTGCCAAACAGGGCGCGCCTCAAAGCAGTCAAGTGCCGGCCGTACTATTCAAGCCCTCCACGCGGCTGCGTGAGTCAGACGCCGTCCGCACCCGCCGCCTCACCCTCGACGAGCGCCTCGACTACGTCCGGCAATCCATGGGAATGCTCCTTAATAACACGCCGTGGAGCGATCCGGTAACGGAAAAGCCCCTACTGAACACCACGGAGATCTGGGAACTGGTCAATCTGACCGAAGACTCGCATCCCATTCACCTGCATCTGGTGCGATTTCAGATTCTCGATCGGCGCCCCTTTGACGTCTTTGAATACATGACCAAGCGCGTGCTCCGTTTCACCGGTCCTGCTCAGCCCCCGGAGCCTCTTGAATCCGGCTGGAAAGACACCGCGCGCGCCGACTCCGGCATGGTTACGCGCATCATCGTGCCCTTTGAGGGCTATATGGGCCGCTACGTGTGGCATTGCCACATTCTCGAGCACGAGGACAACATGATGATGCGGCCCTACGAGGTCCTTCCGCCGGAAAAACAGCTCGTGTAGCCAGAGAGTCCGGAAAAGCGCATCAACGATTAGTCACAAGGCGAGACAGGCTCGCGGTCAGACCAATCGGCAGTGATTCGCACTGGCCTGAATCTGCGCTCAGAAGTGAAATACTGCCCCAGCACTGATGCGGAGGTTGTTTTGGTGGTCATTGGAGCCGTTGTCGAATGTGGTCAGCAAGTAGTCTGCCTCAACCACACGCCAAGAAAAGCGGCGGCTTAGGCGTAGATCCAGTCCGCCACCCAGGTTCGCGGCAAAGGCTGCGCCCGCATTGGAGACCTTCGCTGCTTGGCCTTGAACCAGCGTCCCGCCGGAGTGCGCCAAGCCGATCAATGCCTGGCCGAAGGGTTGCAGAGACCAGTGAGCGATCGGCGGCATGAAGCGCGCTCCAACGGTGTAGGTGCTGAGCGTGAGGCCGTAGCCGCTGCTGGAGATACCGTCCGCATGGGCGATGGTAGCGTCACCCACCATGGCGAAGCGCCCGGTCTTGAGCGGCCAGGCGAATGTGGCGTTGCCGCCGTTGAGGTTGAAGCATCCACAACCGCCCGGAGGTGCGTTGCCGTGCAGATAGCTGTAACCGAGGGCCAATTCGGCGCGGGGCGGCGCGGGGCCGTCGGTTGCCCCCTGGCTGAATCCCGGTACGGCAGAGACCGCGGCGACGGTCAACACAAGAACACAAAGTGGCTGGATCGTCATTCGCATCGGGTCTCCTTTACTGCACCGTGAGTTGAACAGTGGTGGAATGTGTGTCGCTTCCGCTGGCGCCGGTGATGGTGAGCGAGTAGGTCTGGGATTGCTGCGGGAAGCCGAATCCGCCGCCGCAGCCGAACAGAAAGGCGGTTGCTCCGAGCGTGGTGAGCGCCACGACCGCGAGCAGGAGATTCCGCCAGCGTTTGCGCGTGCGCCGCAGTGGAAGCAGGAAGAGAATGGGCAGCAGCGAGGCGAAAGCAGGAATGGATGCCAGCCTGAGCCCCGCCGGAGACTCGTTACGGCGAATCATCACAAACGAGGCAGGAACCTGGACGGTGAGTATCGAGGTGCCGCTGCTGGAGCCAGGCGTGATGGTGGTTGGGTTAAAGGTTCCGGTTACGCCAGTTGGAAGCCCTGTGACGCTGAGAGTGACGGCGCTGGTAAAGGCGCTGCCGACGTCAGCCACGGTAACGGTGAGACTGCCTGCTTGGCCGGCCGCGACGGATTGCGAAAGAGGAGTGGCGGAGATAGCGAAGTCCGGAGCCGGCGCCGGGACGTTGACGGCGAAGCTCTGCGCTACTTGCGGAGCGGCCGCATATGTGGAATTACCGGCCTGATTGGCGTCAATGGTGCAGGTTCCGCTGGTGATAAATGTGGCCGTCGTCCCGGAAATCGTGCACACGCCTGTCGTGGCCGAAGTAAATGTCACTGCCAGACCGGAACTGGCCGTGGCCACAAGCGTCAGCGGCGTGCCGACCGTCTGCGTACCGGGGTTGTTGAAGGTGATGGTCTGCGCGGTGAGCGTGGTTGACGTGACATCGAACGTGAGTGCATTCGATGTTCCACCGCCAGGTGAGGGGTTGGTGACCGTGACGGCTGGCGTACCGGCGCTGGCGAGGTCAGTGGCCGGAATGGCCGCAGTGAGTTGTGTGGCGCTGACGTAGGTAGTGGTTGTGGGATTGCCGCTGAAGTTCACCACCGCACCGCTGACAAAATTCGCGCCCGTCACCGTTAGCGTGAAGCCGGCCGATCCGGCCGTCGCGCTGGACGGGCTGAGCAAAGTGATTGACGGCACGGGATTATTGGCCGCTGCAGGATTGATGGTGAAGGCGAGTGCGTTCGATGTTCCTCCGCCGGGCGTGGAAACGGTGAAGGTGAGTGCGTTCGATGTTCCTCCGCCGGGCGTAGGATTGGTGACCGTGATCGAGCCTGTTGTTGCGCTTGCGAGATACGATGCCGGGAGGATCGCCGTAAGCTGGGTTGGATTCACAAATGTGGTGGTGAGTGCGTTGCCGTTGAAGTTTACAACCGAGCTGTCGATGAACCCTGAGCCGTTGACGGTCAGCGTGAGAGCGCCCGAACCGGCCGTGGCGCTCGATGGCTGCAACGCGGTGATCGCCGGCATGGGGTTGGAAGTTGTAGTTCCGTCCTGATAGACAGTGAACGTCTGGCATCCTGCGGTGATGGTGAGCGTGCGCGGGACGCCTGTGTTTTGCGCAACGGTGTAATAGACATTGCTTTGCCCCGTGCCAGAGCTGATCGTGGTGATAGAAAGCGCGGAGGGATCGCTGGAGGTTGCAATCCATTGACAGTTCGAATACGACGGGAGAACGGTGAAGAAATTTGAGATGCCGCTGGCGGGGACTTCTACACTGCTGGAGCTGAGGGTGAACGTGCAGCCGAATGCGGAAGCCAGATTGACCGTGAACACCGCGTTGCCGGTCCCGTTTCCGTTGGTGACCGTCACCGGCGCCGTTCCGGCGCTCGCAATCGCGCTTGCCGGAATCGCCGCGGCCACCTGGGTGGCGCTCCCGTAGGTAGTGGCCTCTGCTGCGCCGCTGAAGTTTACTACCGCACCGGTGACAAAATTCGCGCCCGTCACCGTTAGCGTGAAGCCGGCGGATCCGGCCGTCGCGCTGGACGGACTGAGCGAAGTGATTGAGGGCACGGGACTATTGGTCGCGTTTCCGATCGTAATCGTGGGCGTCTGTGGCCCTTCGGTATTCGCGGCCACCGCGTAATTCACCGTGCCGTTGCCGGTGCCGGAAGCGCCGGACGTGATCGAGATCTGAGATGCATTGCTGGGTGCAGCCGTCCATGCGCAACTGGGCGAAGAAGCCGTCACGCTGATCGAGCCTGTGCCTCCGGCGGCCCCGACACTCGCGCTGGTTGAGCTCAAAGTGAAGTAGCAGCTTGGGGCAGCTTGCGAAACTGTGAATACATCGCCGCCGATCATGATGGTTCCTGTTTGCGGAGGGCCTGTGTTGGGAGCCACCGTGAAGCTCACCGGGCCGCTCGCCAAGAGAGTGTTGGGAGAGGAAGTGATCCACGGCGCGTAGGACAGCACGGAGGGCGAGCAATCGGAGCCGTTGATGGTGACATTGACCGTGCCCGCTCCACCGGCGGCGCTGAAGTTCGCCGACGAGGCGCCCAGTGTGTAGGAGCAGGCGGAGCCGCCGCCCTGTGTGAAGGAAATGACCTGACCTGCAACGGTGATGCTGCCTGAGCGTGAAGCGGAGCCGGTATTGGGCGCTATGGCGATGTCGACGCCGCCGGAACCGGTTGCGGTGCCGGTATCGGCAACATCGATCTCCTCATCCTCGGCGTTTTCGCCGCCGTTGGTATCCAGAATGACCGCCCAGGGAACGGAAGAAGTTGCCGTCCATGAGCAAGTGGGGGCATTGGGTGTCACCTCCACAGCCTCGGGGATGAGCGTCGTTCCATCGTTCTCGATGTTATCGAGAGATCCCGATACGGAGTAGGTGCACGCGGACGCAATCGTGAACGTGGAGGTGCTGGGAGTATTTGAACCGTTGTACGGTCCCGGATTCGGGTTGGTTGCCGTCACGCTCACCGTTCCCGCCGCAGCCAGCAGAGATGCCGGGACAACAACCTGCACGCCCGAGCAGTAATAGGTGCCGCTGTAAATGCTGCCGCATTGTTGGTTATCGAGATAGCCGACGGTTGACAGTGGCGTGCCGTTGAAGGCGATGGCCGTACTCGGCACGAATCCGGTTCCGTACACGGTCATGGGCAGGTCCGCGCCGCCAGCAATCGCGGAAGCGGGGCTGAGACTGCTGATGGACGGCTGAGGATAAGTGGCGTTAAGAGTCGCGCTCGAAGTGTTGTTGGCCAGGTTTGGATCGGTCTGCGTGGCGGTAACGTTTGCCGTGTCGGTGATGCTGCCTGCGCTCAATATCTGAACGGGAACATCGATGGTTGCCGTAGCCCCGGCGGCCATGGTTCCCAAATCGCAGGTAATGGTCTGGCCGCTTACCGTGCAGGCTCCCAGCGAGGTGGTTACCGGACTCTGGCACGCGCCCAGATCGCAAAACGCGCTGCTGACCGTGAGCGATGCGGGCAGCGTATCGGTAACGACCACATTCGTGGCGGTAGCGGGTCCCAGATTGGCCACGGCGGCTACGTAGACGTCGTTTCCCCAGTCGGCTCCGACCGTAACATCGTTCCCATTGTTGCTCAGCGTGATGCTCATGTCCGCGTCTGCCGTGTTCACGGGGTTGCTGATCGCGACGCCGCACGAAGCGTCCGTGGTTACAGAAGTGGAACCAAGATAAGTCTGCCCCTGGCCATAGCCGGAAGGATCGGCGGCGGTGCTCGAAAAGAATTCAATCGTGTAGGTAGTGTTGGGGAGGCTGTTGAAATTTCCCAGCAGGCTCAGAACGTTTCCGGTGGCCGTGGCCTGCACGGCGTTTGAAAACTCCGATGTGTTGTTGTTGGGATCTGTTGCTGTCGCCGTAATGAAGGAGGTACCCGAGCCCGCAGTCAGGACCGGCGCATTCTGCAGGTCATTGGGGCCGGTCACGGACGACTGGCAGGGAGTATTGATATTGGGCCCGCCTGTGCCCACCGCGATTCCCAGGTCGCCGTTGCCGAAGATGGAATTGCGGCTGATCAGGTTCTGCGTGCCGCTGTTAATGCGCACGCCGGCGCCACCGTTCGACAAAATCGTATTCCCGACCGTGTTGTTACCGAAACCCTCGCCCGGGTTTGCTGTTCCGGGATCGACGAGGACGCCGTTGCCGGTGTTGTAGGCGATCAGGTTGCCTGCGCCCGGCTGGGTGCCCCCAATCAGGTTATTGGTGGCGCTCTCGTTCAGGGTTAGACCGTTGCCCTGGTTGGCAAGGGGGAGCGTGCCGGTGATATCCGTGCCGATAAGATTCCCTTGGATGGTGTTGCCCTGGTAGGTCTCGCCCTCGCCGCCGTATCCGGTGCTTGTGCCCTGGATATCGATTCCATCTGTCAGGTTGCCGGAAATGAGGTTGCCGGTGACCGAAATATCTCCCGCGGGAATGAGGTCCGCGGCGGATGCGCCAAGATTCGTGATGGTCCCGATGTAAAGGGACATATTCCCATTGCCAATGGCCTTGGTCCCGGTCACGTCGGTTCCAATGTAATTGCCCTGTACGTTAGTGTCGTAGACATTGTCGGCGATTAGCACCCCGTATTCGTTTCCGGAGATGATGTTGGCCGCGGCCGGGGTTGTGCCGCCAATCTGTTCGTCCCTTAGGCGGGCCAAGATCAAAACGCCCGTTCCATATTCCGCGGAGACACTGAATGTGCCGGTGGAATCGGTGCCGATGAAGTTACCTTGTACAAGGGAGCCTGACGCGCTCTCCGAATTGTCGAGGAGGTTGTTGAGCTCTATATCGGTCCCGTTGCTGCTGATAACGTTCCCGTCGTTGGCCAGTGTGCCGCCAATGGTCATGGTGGGCTGGCCGGCGAGCACTCCCGAATTTACGTTCGGTAACGCTATCTGGCCGGTGATGTCGGTGCCGATGAAGTTGCCTTGAACCGCGGTCTCGAAGGCGTCTGGAAAGATCACCACGCCTTCATCCTGGTTGCCGGAAATAAGGTTGCGGGCCTCGGGCGTGGTTCCGCCGATGATGTTGCCGGCGTCCACGTTGGTTAAGGGGCCGTTGTTCGAGGAAACGCCCACATAGTTGGCGTTTGCCACGGTTCCGGCGGCGTCGGTACCGAAGAAATTGCCTTCAATGTAATCGCCTACGCCATAGGCTTCGATACCCTCGGCGCCTGCGTTCCCGGCACCGGAGGTATCCGGAGTCGTCCAGCCTGTGAGATCCATCCCGCGATAGGTCGAGCCAACGTCATCGAAAGGGACCAGGCCGCTGCCTCCCGGCGTGGTGGCCAGGCTGCCGTCGATTTGGATCAGGATCTTGGCGTTGCCGCCGCTGGCAAGCGTGTTAGGGCTGGCGCCCGGCTGAGTATAGCCGTCGATCGTCACGGTCGCATTTATCGGTGGCAACGCCCAGTCGTCGATGCCATTTGGGGCGTTTAGAGAAAGCGGCTGAATGAGAAATGTCCCGGTCGCAGCGTTATAGCCGGGATCGGTAGTGGGAATATTGAAATCGATCTCGTAGGTGCCGGTATCGTTATTTGCGGTCCAGGCAGCCGTAACGGCGTTTAACGCCGCGCGCAGCGATCCCGCCGGAGCGGACCCGCCAATCGTGCCTGTATCCTGCGTATTGGTTACCGTGAAAATGTTGGCCGCCGGGACACTCTGCTGCATAGTGATCGGCGCGGTCTGCCCATCCTGCAGAACCACCAGGCCGTTGAGGCCGACTTTATTCAGACGCATGGGCAGAACTGCTTCCGGAGCGGAAGCCGCATCCAGTGAAGCGGCCAGCCTCATTGGCTGGCGCACCGGTGCGGTCCGATTCCGGACTGACTCTGGTGTGGAGACTCCTCCCGCCGCGCCGGCAGTGGAAATCACGTGTATCTTGCTGTTGCCGCTGTCGAGGGCAAGAATATCGTCCTGCAATGACCCGGTTACGCGGGCTGAAACGAGGCGAGGAACGGTTTGAGCGAACCCCATCGGCATAGTCACCGTGCTCCGCTCCGTCCATTCCGGCGAGTCCGCACCGTTGCCGGCTAGGTCCCCCCGCAGTGCTTCGATCCTCCCTAACATGCTTGGCGTCAACGTCCCTGAAAGCAGCACAGGCTTTCCCTTAGCGTGGGGTTCGGCCTGTTGCACGGCCGGCCTGTAATTTGGGTCCGCGATGGCCTTGGCAAGAACGTTCACCGGCGATATGGCGTGCTCCAGGATGTGGATAACGCCGTTCTCGTCCAGGGCGGCAATGCCTGGACCCGCCCCGGTAAAGTCGCCGGCAGCCATCGCCAGGATTGCGAACGGAAGGCGCTGCACGGTCACTTTGGCCCCGGCAATAGTTGCGCTCTGGGCCCCGCCAAGCGACGGCTTCGGGTCCCTTGCATGGATCACCGAGATCAGGCTGCCGGTCGCAATCGCCAGATCGTTCCTCGCGCTGCCGTCGAATCTACCCAGCGCCATCGCTGTAACCGGTTGAGGAAGAGCGAAGATTTGGGGTGAGTCGCTCAGTGCTCCCCGAGGCGATTTGTAGACCAGCGCTCTGGCTCCAGTGGATGTGGTCACGCCTACGATCAGATCTGCCAGGCCGTCGGCGTGGCCGATCTCGCCCGAAATCATGGCAGTAATACTGCCACCGACAGGGATTCGCCTGGGGGCGGCAAAGCCTCCATGTCCATCGCCTCGCAGAAAATAAAGGGCATTGCTTCCGCGCTGCGCCGTCACCACATCCAGGTGGCCGTCGGCGTCAAAGTCCCCGGTCATAAGAAAGTCCGGCGCTTCGGGCAGCGAAAACGTGCGCGCATCCGGAAAGAACGCCGGCGGCTCCTGGCCGGCGGCAGAACCGTAGGGCCAAAGCGCGGCTATGTTGCCGCGATGCACGGTGATCGAGCCGCCCTTACCCGCAGTAAAGCCGCTCACCAGGTCGGGTACACCGTCTTGATCGAAGTCGCCGGCTGCCAGCGCCAGGGGGCGCACCTCTCCATTTTGGGCGGAGTTGCCGCCCAGCGCATGACCGTCGCAAAGGCTGAGAAACGGAATGCCGCTCCCGGGGACGTGAATTGTCGCTGTGCTCACTGAATTCGTGCTTGGGCACGAGCTCATCATCGGCTGATTCATGGCTCTGACACCTTGAGCTACGGCGTTTTGCGGTGAGCCGAGAGGGACCACGGCACAGAGGTACAGCATCGTTCCCGCGACGGCTTTCATGAAGAACCTCCGGGCGAGGATTGGTGAACTGTCCTGATATGCGTAATCCGCGCGAAAATCGGATCATAAATTTTGAAAGGGCTCGCTCTGGCGCATTGAAGGGCCGCTTTGAATGGAATCCCGAAGTCGCCCCAGGGCAATCGCGCTTCAAAAACCAGCCATCGTGTTGAAGGACTCCTCTTCTTCGCTTCGCCACACCAAAAGTCAAGACCCCACCTCGCAACTTTTCTCGTAACGAATTGAAACGAAACGCCATTTTCCCGCCCTGCGCTTTGCCGGTAATTTCCCCCGTTTGCCCTATCCTGACCTTGAAGTGCGCCGATTGTCCGCGGCGGAAAAGGAAACCAGCCATGGTCCCGAGACCATCCGCCCATCGCGAGCTCCAATCCCCGAAATGGACCTGTTTTGCCTTCACAAAATGCGCGTTTTCACGCATCGCGCAGCGCATTTCCTGCCAGGTCCTCGACGGCCTCGCCCCTCGCAACTCCTTTATGTTTAGCAAGTTGCATCCACTCTCAATAACCGGGAAGGACCAAAACGACCACCCTCCCCCTCCCGGGGGGGGTGAGATAAATCACACGCACGCTTTATTTGTCGGCGAGAATGGAGATATCTGCTGCCAGCTATGCGCCCTGGACCATCGATCGCCACGCCGATTTACCCGCCGGGAAGCCTGCTCTCGTGCGCCTTCTTCGAGCGCCCGCCCGAGGTCGTGGCGCCGCTGCTGCTTGGCAAGCTGCTGGTCCGAAAGGTAGGAGTAGGAGCGCGGAAGCCCATCGTCGGAAGAATCGTCGAAGTCGAAGCCTACCTCGGCCCGCACAACGATCCGCCCGACCCGGCCGCGCACTCCCATCGCGGCCCCACGCCGCGGAACTCCGTTCTCTTCGGTCCCGCAGGTCATGCGTATGTTTACTCGATTTACGGCCAGTACTTCTGCATGAACATCACCTGCGAGCCGGAGGACCAGGCCGGCTGCATTCTGGTGCGGGCGCTGGAGCCGGTCACGGGCCTGGAACAAATGGCCCGCAATCGCGGCTTCAAGACTGCCTTGGCAGCAAAAATTGCCCCGCGCGAGCTCACCGGCGGCCCCGGCCGGCTCTGCCAGGCGCTCCGCATCACCCGGCCCGCGCATAACGGGCTCGATCTGCTTTCGCCCGCCTCGCCGCTCCAGGTGCGCGACGATGGTTTCATCGTCCCCGAATGCATCGTGACGACGAGGATCGGCATTCGCCACGCCGCCGAGCGCCCCTTGCGGTTTGCCGTTCCCGGCTGCGCCTGCGTGTCGGGGCCGAAGTCTTTGACCGGAAAACGCATTTTTATCCGGTAGAATTGCGTCAACCCGTTAGAGCCCATCCCACGAGGTTCCTGCACCGTGAAGATCACTTCCCTTGTTCCCTCCGCTGCCGCTGTGGCGCTGCTGGCCACGGCTGTTCTGGCCGCCATCACCGTTGCCCAAGCCCCGCAAAACCCGCCCGCTGGCGGCGCCATGCCGGGGATGAACGGTACGCCCGAAGCGGGTAACCCTGCTCAGCAGGGCGGAATGCACCACCAGCGCAATTTCCCTCCGCCAACCAACCTTCAAGTACTTCCAAAAGACCTGACCGGGGCGCAGGTCAGGGATACCATGCGCGGCTGGGCCGGCGACCTGGGAACGGAGTGTGACACCTGCCACGCCGCCTACGCCGACGGCCGCAAGGCTCCCAACGGCCAGCCCATGCTCGACTTCGCGTCAGATGCCAAGCCTGAAAAGAAAATGGCGCGCATCATGTACACCATGATGGAGCTCGACAAGAAGGATTACGTGGCCAGGGTAGCGGCGATGGACACCATGCCCGAGCCCGCTGCGCCGCTCACCTGCGGAACCTGCCATCGCGGAAGTATCGATCCGGAAGCATACGTGCCGCCGCGCCACGAAGAGCATGGTCCGCACCCCGAGGGTACGCCGCCGGCTGGCGGAGCGCCCGCTGCTCCACAGGGGCATTGATTGATCAAGTAGCGCCGGTCTCCTGACCGGCTGTGCGAGCGGCGTTCGTAACCTTCCATCCTCTCCGCGATTAACGCGCGGAAAGGATGGGGCACCCCCCAGGCGGGGGAGCGAATTCTTGTTCCCTGCCCTCACTCGCCGTACGGAACCCAGATGTTCTTCACCTGCGTAGCGTGCTGCAGGAACCAGCGGCCCTCGGCCTGCGCGGGGTTGAACCAGTCGTACTCGTGGCCGTCGTTGGTCCACACCTGCTTCATGTTGCCGATGGAAGCATTACGGACCAGCGTGGCTTCCTCGTCGCTGCGGAAGCACCAGATGGCTTCGATGCCGTCGTGCTCGGAGAGTGTTTTGGCCAGTTCCGTGGGACGGCCGGCGACCAGATTCACTACTCCGGCAGGAACGTCGCTGGTGTCGAGCAACTGGTAGAGATCGCCGATGATGAGCGGATAGCGCTCCGAGGGCACGGCGACTACCGTATTGCCCATCGCGATAGCCGGCAGCACGAGCGAGAGCAGCCCCAGCAGCGGCGCTTCACTGGGCGCGAGAATGCCGATGGCGCCCACGGCCTCGGGCATGGCGATGACGATGTTACGGCCCGGAGGGTGATGCACGACGCCTTCGTACTTATCGGTCCACGCTGCGTAGCTGAAAATCCGCTGAATGGAAAGATCGACCTCGACGGCGGCTTGCTCTTCACCAACCGCCGCGGCGAGCCGCACGGCGATTTCATCGCGCCGCTGGATCATGTTTTCGGCGATGTAGTAGAGCACCTGGGCGCGATTGTGTGCCGTGGTCCGCGCCCAGCCCGAGGCATTGCGTGCCGCCTCAACCGCGTTGCGAATGTCTTTGCGGTTGCCGAGCGGCGCTTCGCCCAGCAACTCGCCCTCGCGTCCGTACACCGGGAACGAGTAGCCGGAATCGGGCCGCGCCTGCTTGGCGCCGATGTACTGCTTCACGGTGCGGTCGATTGGCGAGATGGCGGGCGTGAAGCCGTCGTCTTCGTCCGGCGCGTTGATATCCGACGTAGGATCCGAAGCGGGGCGCGCAGCCTTGGCCGGCGCGGCGGGCAGTGTATGCAACCACTTGGGCGTGAGGTATTCGAGCATCCCTTCGCGTCCGCCCTCGCGGCCGTAGCCCGATTCGCGATAGCCACCGAAGCCGCACGCGCCGTCGAACTGGTTGGTTGAATTCACCCACACCACGCCTGCCTTCACCTGCGAAGCCAGGTCGAGCGCCACGTTGATGTTCTCGCTCCAAATGCTCGCGGCCAGGCCGTAGACGGTGTTATTGGCCAGCTCCGCGGCCTCGGCCGGGGTGCGGAAGGTCATGCCCACGAGCACAGGACCGAAGATTTCTTCTTGCACCACTCTCGCCGCCGGATGAACGTCGGTGAGCAGCGTGGGCGGGAAAAAACAGCCTTTTTCCGGCACCGCATTTGCAGGTTGCCAGCAGCGCGCGCCCTCGGCCACGCCCGTCTCCACCATCTTGCGGATGGTCTCAAGCTGCACCGGCGAAACAATGGCGCCAATATCGATAGCCTTGTCGAGCGGCGGGCCTACGCGCAGCGTTTCCATGCGCGCACGCAGCTTGGAGTAGAGCGTTTCGGCCACGCGCTCCTGCACCAGCAGGCGAGAGCCCGCGCAGCACACCTGGCCCTGGTTGAACCAGATGGCATCGACCAGTCCCTCGACTGCGGAGTCGAGATCGGCGTCGTCGAAGACCATGAAGGGCGATTTGCCGCCCAATTCGAGCGAGAGCTTCTTCGTCGAGTTAGCCGTAGCCTTGCGAATGATGCGGCCCACCTCGGTCGAGCCCGTGAAAGCAACCTTGTCCACGCCCGGATGCTCGACCAGCACCTGTCCGTTGCGCGCGTCGCAGGTGAGCACATTGAGCACGCCCGGTGGCAGGCCGACTTCCATGGCCAACTCCGCAAACGCCAGCGCGGTGAGCGGCGTGTACTTGGCCGGTTTGATGACTACAGTATTGCCTGCGGCCAACGCCGGGGCCACCTTCCACGCGAACATCAGAAGCGGAAAATTCCACGGGATGACCTGGCCGACCACACCGCAAGCCGTGTACTGCGGAAACTCTGCTTCCAGTAACTGCGCCCAGCCGGCGTGATGATAGAAATGACGCGCCACCAGAGGAATGTCGATGTCGCGGCTCTCGCGGATGGGCTTTCCGTTGTCCATGGTTTCGAGGACGGCGAGGCGGCGCGAGTGTTTCTGCACCTGGCGGGCGAGCGCGTAGAGATAGCGGGCGCGCTCATGGCCGCTCAGCGCCTGCCACGCCGGCAGCGCCTTGCGCGCCGCGGCAACAGCGGCATCCACGTCGTCCTTGTTGCCGAGCGCCACCTCGGCGATGGCTTCGCCGGTGGAAGGATCGCTGGTGGTAATGTACTGGCCGCTGGCCGGCGAAACCCATGCTCCACCGATGAACTCCTCGAAGCGGCGGTGATGAAGATCGAGCCACCGCACCGCTTCTTTGGGATCCTCCGGCGCGGCGCCGTACTCCATGGTGTAGAACTTTTCAGTAATGCTGCTCATCGCTCTTCTCCAGACCGATTACAGGCCAAGCTTTCGCAACATCCTTCGCTCGGCCCACTGTATGCGATTCACCATGTTTACGTCGATGCCTTCTTGCGCTGATGGGATAAACTTTTGATTTCCCTCAAGCGATTGGATGCCGATACGTCGCCGAATACCTTCCAGTCAAATGATGCTCCAGTTGGCGCTCGATATCGCCGAGCATTCCGCTGGCGCCGAACCGAAAGAGTGATGGCTCGAGCCACGGCCTTCCCAGCTCGTCTTTCATCAGCGCCAGCCAATCCGTGGCCTGGCGCGCGGTGCGGATGCCTCCCGCCGGCTTGAATCCCACCGCGCAGCCGGTGCGCTCGGCGTAATCGCGGATGCAGCGGACCATCACCAGCGAAACCGGCAGCGTCGCGTTCACCATCTCCTTGCCGGTCGAAGTCTTGATGAAGTCGGCGCCGGCCATCATGGCTACCCAACTTGCCCGGGCCACGTTGCGCAGCGTCATCAGGTCGCCGGTGCCAAGGATGGCTTTCAAACGCGCGGGCCCAGCCGCTTCCTTGAATGCGGCAATCTCATCGTAGAGCGCTTGCCACTCGCCGTTGAAAACGTGAGCCCGGGCAATCACGATGTCGATCTCCCGCGCCCCGGATTCCACGCTGCGGTGGATCTCATCGACACGCTCGGCAAGCGGCGACAGGCCCGCGGGAAATCCGGCTGAGACCGCGGCCACGGGAATGCCGGAGCCTTCGAGAGCGCGGACGGCGGTTTCAACAAAGGCGTGGTAGACGCAGACGGCGCCGACGGTCAGGCGCAGCTCTTCAATGCCCAGGCTCTCGACGAGGTGCCGTTGCAGCGGGTTGCGGGCCTTGGCGCAGAGGCGGCGTACGCGGTCGGCGGAGTCGTCGCCGCTGAGGGTAGTCAGGTCCATGCAGGCGATGGCGCGCAGCAGCCACGCGGCCTGGGTGTCCTTTTTCACGGTGCGGCGCGCGCAGTGGGTGGCCGCGCGGCGTTCCACAGCACTGGTGTTCACGCGCACCTGGTCCGCCCAGTCGAGATTGAGCGGCATGCGCCGGTTGGTTTCGAGCACGCGCCCGTTCAGCGCCACAGGGATGGACTGAACGCTATGCGACGCGCCATTTGGGGAGGTGACGGGCTGGAGAACCATGGCGTTGTCTCCGCAGCAAGCCGGAAGTGCGCTTCATTAAAAAGTCGGGCCCCTCAAGTGAGTAGCCGCAACCGAAGGTTAGAAGTAGAAGGATAAATCGCGCGGGACCGCAAAGCAACTTGCGCTCCGGCGCCGGTTAGGTCCGGCTTTCCCGATGACCCGCGCCGGGCGATTCGATCGGGCGAGGATGATCGTCAGGTGGTCTCTACAAAATATGTCCTCACGGCGCGCAGCAACGCGCCGCGATCGAGGATAGGTTGCCGGCCCTCGTATCGCGCCGCCCAGCAGACCTGGTTCACCAAGTCGCGCGGGTAGCAGGCGCGCAGATCCTGGTGCATCGATTGGCGAATGATGGCTATCAGATCCTTCAACAGCTCTCCATCGATCTCCAGGCCCTGCTCGGTGGCCACGCGCCGGAAAATCGCGGAGAACTGCTGGTCGCTGGCGGCGCTCAACTTAATCTTAGTCTGGATGCGGCGCAGGAAAGCGGGATCGAGCACAGTGGCCGGATCGCGGTTGGACGCGAAAACTACCAGCAACTCAAAGGGAATCTCGATCTTTCTGCCTCCCACCATCGTCAGGAACTCGATGCGGCGATCGAGGGGAACCACCCAGCGGTTGAGCAGATCTTCAGGCTGGACGCGCTGGCGGCCGAAGTCGTCGATCACCAGCACGCCGTTGTTGGCCTTCATCTGCGGCGGTCCGTCGTAATAGTGGGCGATAGGATTGAACTGCAGGTCGAGCATCTCGATGGTCAGCTCGCCGCCAACCATCACCGTGGGTCGCCGGCAGCGCACCCAACGCTCGTCGCAATCGCCGGCGCCTTCGTCCGCTGCAGGCTGATGAATCACCGGATCGTAGACGGCGATGATCTGCCCGTCGACCTCCACGGCGTAGGGAATCCACACCGCGTCGGCAGCCAGCACGCTCCCCATCGCTTCGGCAGTCGCGGTTTTGCCCACGCCGGGCGGCCCGTAGAGAAACACCGCGCGGCCGGAGTTGAGCGCGGTCCCGAACTGCGCGAGGGTTTCGCGATCGAAGACCATGTGAGAGAAGGCGCTCTCCACATCGGCTTGGCGCACATCGGTCTTGCGCCCAGCCTGCCCGCGCACCTGTTCGACATAGCTTTCGAGGGAGATGGGCGCGGCTCCGGCATATTGGCTCTGCATCAGCAGCTCCAGCGCGCGGGAGCGGCCGGTGGAGGTGATGGCGATCTGCGGAATGTTGCCATGCATTCCGGTCACTTCGCAGAACAGCTTGCCGCGCAGGCGCGAAAAAAGCTGGTCGGCCACGTCGTAGGCCAACCGCATCTGCCGTGCCAGATCGACCACCGACAAGGGTCCACCCAGGTAGAGGTTTTTGAGCGCAATATCTTCGAGCACCGCCTCGCGCACGCCGGTTTCGGCCATGGAGTGCGGCCTGCGCTCCGGCGCTGGTGAGAGCTGCGCCTCTGAGGAAAACTCCGCGTTCGTCAGACGGTCCATGCTGGGTCTTGCTTGCAAATATAACGCGTTTCCCCTCGAGGGTTACAACTACGGCTATTTTTCCGCTGCCTCTCCGAACCGGGCGGCGCGGTTCCGGGTCCCATCCAAGCCGGCATGGCGGGCCGGTGATCCAGTTTGTGGGGCAAGAACCATACTCTCCAAATCGATGGCATCCAGTTGAGAGGGGAAGCAGCAGCGCCTGCGCGGAGCCCAGAAACTCGCTCTTCCGGTGTTCGCCAAACATGGTGGATAAACTTTCAGGCTTGTCGGCTCTTCTCTGCTGCAGCCAATGTCTGTCGGGGGCACCCTGACGCCGTGACTGTTCTTCCCGTATGAGCCTTGCTCCAATTCCCCGCATGGACAACGAGAACAGAATTGCACGCCATCGAACCTAGTGTTGCTCGTTGCTCGATAGTGACCTTCATTTGCAGGCTCTAAGGGAGAGATTTGTATGAACCGACCCAGCAGAGAAAATGTACTCAGCATGCGATCAAAGCCCCTGTCTGTGGTCACTGTGCCATCGCCCCATTCCAAAGGGGCGGAAGACCGCGGTGCGGTGGTGGTTACCATGCCGATACGCTCTGCTCGCCTCGAGCGCCGGCGGGGCATGGTGGTCGAAATGCCTTCGCGTTCAGCGCGCGCCAAAGAAAGATCGCGTGACGTGGTGCAAATGCCTGCGCGCAATTCGGAGGCGGCTGAGATTCTGGACCCGCAGTCAAGCCTGCGCGCCAATTCTCAGGTTTTGTGCGACGGCATCCGCATGACTCTGGTAGCGCTGTTTGCGCTGCTCGGCTGGCCGCGTCCCACGCACGGAAAAGACCCCGGCGCAGCCGGCGCGCGCCCTTGGAAGCTGGAACTGCTCAACGTAATTTCGAAGTTGCAGATTCAGGCGTCGGTCCCGGCCCGGGGCATGGCAGCGCAGGGATCAGTGCTCGCATTCCAGCGGCCGGCCTCAGAGGAGATCGGCGCCGACCTGGCCAGCGCAGCGTAAATTCAGTTCACAGTTCTGAGGGCGCGGTTCTCCGCGCTCGCTCGCCTATAAACTCGCTTGGCTGCGAACTTAGAATTACGAACTGCGAATTGAAATTAAATTCCTTCCCCCATCTGCACGTAAACGCGCATCCGCTCCACTTCCACGCGGTATGCGGTGCGCTCCGCCTCTTCGTCAGCGAACGGCTTGGCCCAGTGCTCATGCGCGCCCAGCCGTTCCTCCAGATCCTCTACGCGCGCGGAAAGCGCGATAAGCACGTCGGAGAGCGGATCCTTGATCTCGTGCGGATCGGTAATGAGTACCCGTTGTCCGTTGCGATAGACAATGTGCGCAGGTACGCCCACTACCGTCGAGTTGGGCGGCACATCGGCCAGCACCACGGATCCCGCGCCCACGCGCGAGTTCTCGCCCATCGTAATGTTGCCCAGCAGGTTGGCGTTGTTGCCGATGAAGACGCCGTCGCAGATGGTGGGGTGGCGCTTGCCATGCTCCTTGCCCGTGCCGCCCAGCGTTACGCCCTGGTACATGGTTACGTCGTTGCCCACAATGGCGGTTTCGCCGATTACAACTCCGGTGGCGTGATCGATGAAGAGCCTGCGGCCGATGATTGCGCCGGGATGAATATCGACCCCGGTATAGAAGCGCCCGAGCTGCGACAACATGCGCGCCGCTAAACGAAATCCGCTCCTCCACAGCTTGTGCGAGATGCGGTGCAGCCACACGGCCCACAAACCCGGATAGCAGAGCACCACCTCCATCCGGGTGCGCGCAGCCGGATCGCGATCCATGATGGAGTCAATGTCGTCACGGATGCGGCTGAGGATATTCATGAGCAGCAAATTGGATCTTGGGGTTCGACTTCTGCCCCGCCATCATTTTTCAATCGGAGCGCCAACGACGCTTCCGTATTCGGTCCAACTCCCGTCGTAATTCTTTACATTGGTCAGGCCAAGCAGATATTTGAGCACGACCCACGTGTGGCTTGACCGCTCGCCAATGCGGCAATAGGCGATGGTATCTTTCTTGGGATCCACGCCCTTATCTTCGAGATAGATCTTTCGCAGTTCATCGGCAGATTTGAACGTGCCGTCGGCGTTGGCCGCAGTGCTCCACGGGATGCTCTTCGCGCCGGGAATGTGGCCGCCGCGCTGCGCAGTCTCCGTCATTCCCGGCGGCGCGATGACTTTCCCGGTAAATTCGTCGGGGCTGCGCACGTCGACTAAGTTGTGGCGCTTTTCGGCCTGCACCTTCAGCACTTCGGGCAACAGCACGCGCAAGCTTGTATCCGGCTCGCCGGCGCGATACTGCGTGGGCGCAATTTTCGGCCGCTCGGTGGTGAGCTCCTTGTCGGCCTCATTCAGCCACTTCACGCGGCCGCCGTTCATCAAGCGCACGTCCTTGTGCCCATACATTTTGAACAGCCAGAATGCGTAGGAGGCAAACCAGTTGTTGTTATCGCCGTAGAGGATCACGCTGTCGCTGGGGGAAACCCCTGCGTCGCTAAGCAGTTTTTCGAATTCCTGCTTGCTGATGATGTCGCGGCGAACCTGATCCTGAAGCTGACTCTGCCAGTTAAAGCCCACGGCCCCGGGGATATGGCCTGCATCATAGGCCTTGGTGTCTACATCGACCTCGACCAGTTTGATCCCTGGCTTTCCGAGGTTCTGCTTGACCCAGTCGGTTTCGACCAGGATTTCGGGATGGGAATACTCAGTCATGGGATTATCACCTTCGCGTCTTGAGGTTGGAGTTCGGGAATGTGTTTGACCATGTTGGAGGTGTACTTGAAGATGTTGTCGGGGAAGATCATTACGCCAAAGCCGCTCCGGTCGCGGGCGGCCACTTGCAGCGCCCCTTCCAGAATCAATCCCGAGCTGGGACCGGCGAACAGGCCTTCGTTTTGGCAAAGCTCCAATGCCCTGGTGTAGGCCAGGTTGAAATCCACTTCCAGAATGTCGTCGATGAGCGAGGGATCGAAGAGCTTGGAAACCTCAAGCTGCCTGACGTTGCGTAAGCCCGGCACGTCATGACCCTCAGTAGGCTGTACAGCGATGATTTTGATTTTCGGGTTTTTCTCGCGCAGAAAGCGACCCACGCCAGTCACTGTGCCACAGGTGCCAAGCGAGGTAAACAGGTGCGTAATGCGGCCTTGGGTCTGCGTCCAGATCTCGGGCCCTGTGGTTTTAAAATGTACTTCCACATTCTTCTCGTTCTCATACTGGTTGGGCATGACGTACCTGTGCGCCGACGCCTTAGCATGGGTTTTGGCCAAATTGATCGAGCCATCGCCTAACCCGGGCGCGGGGCAGAGTTCGTCGGAAACGATCTCTAGGTCGGCGCCGGCGATTTTCAGCATCACCTTTTTCTCGTGAGGAACTTTGTTCGGCACAATTGCAAGCAGGCGATAACCGTGCGCCCGCGCCATGGCGGCCAGGCTGATGCCCGTGTTACCGGAGGTCGGTTCAACCAGGCCGCGGCCGTTGCGCAGTTCGCCGCGCTCTTCCAGGTCGCGCAACAAAGCCCATGCGGCACGATCCTTCACGGAGCCGAAAGGATTCATCCATTCGAGCTTGGCGTAGAGAGGGAACCCTGCTTGAGAATTCAGCCGGTTTATGCGTACAAGCGGCGTAGGGTTCTCCTCGCTTGGCATCATTTCAAATATGTTTTCGTAAACGCGCGCTTTGTTATCCATCTTTCCAATCGTCTCAGCTTATGGTGGTTTTCCTACGCTGGCACTGCGATCGGCTCGGCCTGCAACGCCAGAGCCTGCTGGCGCAGCGGTTCGAACAAAATGCTCGACAAATAGCGCTCGCCGAAGTCGGGCAGAACAGCCACAATCAGCTTGCCCGCGTTCTCAGGCCGTGCGGCCACTTTCAGTGCCCCCGATGCGGCTGCGCCCGAACTGATGCCTACGAACAGGCCTTCTTCGCGCGCCAACCTGCGCGCCATTTCGATCGATTCGTCGTTGGTCACCTGCACCACTTCATCCACGATCTTCGTGTCGAGCACGCTGGGCACAAAGCCCGCGCCCAGGCCTTGGATCTTGTGCGGACCAGGCTTGCCGCCGGAGAGCACGGCGCTGTCTGCTGGTTCTACCGCGATGGCCTTGAAAGATGATTTGCGCGGCTTGATGTACTTTGCCACGCCAGTGATGGTGCCGCCCGTACCCACTCCGGAGATGAGAATGTCCACCTTGCCGTCGGTGTCTTCCCAGATTTCGGGGCCGGTGGTGGCCAGGTGAATGGCTGGGTTGGCGGGGTTGTCGAATTGCTGCAGGATGTAGCCGCCGGGCGTCTTCTCCAGGATCTCCTGGGCCTTGGCAATGGCGCCCTTCATGCCATTCGGTCCCGGCGTGAGCACAATCTCCGCGCCGTAAGCCAGCAGCGTTACGCGCCGCTCCAGACTCATAGTTTCGGGCATGGTGAGGATGATGCGGTAGCCCTTGACTGCGGCCACAAATGCCAGCGCGATGCCAGTGTTGCCGCTGGTGGGCTCGATCAGCACGGTTTTGCCGGGCGTGATCTTCCCAGCTTTCTCGGCGGCCTCGATCATGGCAAAGCCGATGCGGTCTTTCACGCTCGACGCGGGGTTTTGGCTTTCCAGCTTCACGACCACGGTTGCGGGCAGACCAGCCGCCACGCGGCTCAGCCGGACTAGAGGAGTGCGGCCAATCAGTTTAGTCACGTCCGCGGCAATGCGTGCCATAATGAATGATCCTCCTTCGCGGGCCTGCACGGCCCGGATCTCTCTTGTGTGACGGATTTGGGGGGGTGACGGTGCAGCTTGTTACTAGGAAGAGCGCGCAATCAAGGCGCACATCGGCATCGGAGCTCGTCACCAGGACGGTGTTAGCGACATCGATGCATAACAATACCATAATCCTCCGGGGCGACTTATGGCAAGCGGTGAATTCCAATCTCCATTGAAAATTGAAAAGATTCGGCTTGGGGTTGAATTCGGGATCGGGTTGATTAGCTGCCATCGATTCCAGCGCAAAGCGCGGAGCGTGGATTCTTTTACGACGACAACTTCGGCGGCTGATACGTGATGCGCACGCCCTCAATCCGCGCAAAAGGTGTCATCTCATGCATCCGCCAGTGGCTTGGCGATAAAATCTCAACCGCCGGCACTCCGCGCACGCTCAGAGCGTCGGCCACAAGCGAGCGGTGGCATCGCCACGGTACCGCCTCGGCGCACATGATGGCAGTGCGCCGTTGGCGGCTCATGTGTATCAATCCCTCAAGGGCACTCTGAAACGCCTCGGTTTGCATGTAATCGGCGTAGCCGCGAAAACTCTCGTTGCGCCAGCCTGTATTGGGAGAATCTTTGTGGGCATGGCGCAGACCGCCCAGTTCCTTCATGTGCGTGTATTGAATGTGCGCCGCGGAAAGACTGCCTGCCAGTGCAATGCCATCGAATTGCGGATTATGACGGGAACGGGGTATGGTGCGAATGTCCGCCAGCCTCTCGACGCCATATCGTTCGAGCAGGGAGATGAAGCGCTCGATGGGCATGGTGGAATGCCCGAGAGTGAAAATAGCACCCGCCGGCCAGTGCATTTCCCGCGGCGAGAGATTTTCTCTCCTGGACGGCAAATTCATCTCCTCCGGCTCATTGCCTTCTCTACCGCCCCTGCAATGGGTGGACCGCTGACAGCATCCAGCACTTCGCCGATGGGCGACCGTGCCAGTGCCGCAAGTGGCAAGGGCCACAGAGAATAGGACCGCGCGGAACACGGGGAAGCCTACGGCACCGGGTGTAGCACGGTAATCATTTCAGCTCGCGGGATGCGCCCCTTTTCAGCCTGTGTTTCTCAACCCCGCCGCAATCCCGCTGATGGTGGCCGCAATGGCCCGGTTCACCTCCGGCGTGTCGTCGCCGGCGCGCTTGCGGCGCAGCATGTCCACCTGGATCAAGTGCATGGGATCGACATACGGATTGCGCAGCTTGATGGAGTGCGCCAGAACCTGATTACTCTCAAGCAATTCTTTTTGACGCGTAATACTCAGCACCGCACTCACGCTGCGGTGAAACTCGACTTCCAGCAAATCGAAGATGCGCTCGCGCAGCGCGCTATCCTCGACCAGCGAAGAATACAGCCGCGCCGTGGCCAGATCGGCCTTGCCCAGTGCCATCTCCACGTTGCGCAGCAGATCGATAAAAAGCGGAAACTCGCGTGCCATGGTCTCGAGCAGCGCCAGCCGATCTTCGCGGCCAGCGCCCTGGCTGCCCAGAAATTCTTTCACTGCGTAACCTACGCCGAACCACGCCGGCACCAGCAGCCGCGACTGCGTCCAGCCAAAGACCCATGGAATGGCGCGCAGGTCGCTTAACTTGGTTGATTCATTGCGCCGCGCCGGCCGCGATCCGATCTTGGCATTCTCCAGCTCACCCACCGGCGTTGACTGCTCAAAATAGGCCACTACGCCGGGATCGTCGAGAATGTGCTGGCGATAAAAGCCGAACGAAATTCGCGACAGCTGGTCAAATGCCGCCTCCCACTCCGGCTTGAGCACGCCGCTAAAATGGCCCTCGGGATCGCGGGCGTTGGGTCGCGCCAGCGCGTCTAAGGAAGCCGCGATCATCAGTTCCAGGTTGCGCTCGGCCAGCACCTCGTCGGCATATTTGAAGTTCAATACTTCACCCTGCTCGGTGATGCGCAACTGGCCGTCGAACGCATCGATGGGCTGCGCGAAGATGGCGCGATGCGTGGGCCCTCCACCGCGGCCCACCGTACCGCCGCGCCCGTGAAACAGCCGCAGCCTGATGCCGGCCTCGCGAGCTACATCGTGCAGGGCGCGATGCGCTCGGAAGATTTCCCACGTCGAAGTCAGCATGCCGCCGTCTTTATTAGAGTCGGAGTAGCCGAGCATCACCTCCTGCCAGTTGTCCCACGTAGCCAGCAGTTTGCGGTAATCGGGCCGCGTCCACAGCTCGCGACAGATGACGGGCGCATTGCGCAGATCTTCGATGGATTCGAAGAGCGGCACCGGCATTAGGCCGGGGTCCCGGGCGCGCCCGCTTTTGGCTCGCTGGGATGGAAGACCAGGGTCGCGCGCAGTATCTCCGCTTGAATTCCTACCGGAGCTCGGGCCTGCGCCCTCCACTTTGACGCTGCCTAGCCGCGCCAGCCGCACCACGGCCAAAATGTCATCAACAGACGCTGCGCCGCTGATCACGTACTGGCGAATCGCCTCCGGCGCGCAACCGTCCTTCATCTCCGCGACCACACGGAACGTCTCCAGTACGCTTTCCGTTTCCGCTGAAAGCTCGCCGGGCAGCACCGGCGCCATGGTATCGCGAATCGCCTCCTGGAGCGCCGACGCGTGCACGCGCGCGTGCTGGCGGATATCGAGCGTGTGCAGGTGCAGTCCGAAAGTGCGCACCTGCAGAATGAGCGGATCGATGAGCGTGCGCGCAATGCGGATGCCGCCGTTCTCGGTCAGCGAAGCCCGCAGCGTGTCCAAATCGTCGAGGAGTTCCTGCGCACATCCGAATGCCGGCAGCACTTGCGCCAGCTTTTCGTGTCCCTGCGCCAGCGTGTGTGGCATCACCGGCAGCGTGTCGCCGGGGCGGCTCGCGCCCTCACGCGCGTGCTCCAACGTGCGCTGAAGACGCGCCTTGAGGCAGATGACAAAGCGCCGGTAGTATTCGAATTCGTATTGCGAGCCGAAGACCTGCGCTTCCGGCGTGTGCACCTGCGCGAGATAGTCGCGCAGCCGGGCCAGCAATGCTTGGCTGACTGACCGCTGCTGCGCGCTGGTGGTCAACAGGTCGATGATGTTGTCGAGTTGGCGCTGGTAATAGAGCAGCAGATGTCCGCGCGCCAGTATGAGCGCATCGCGCGTTACTTGCGGCGTGACGAATGGGTTGCCGTCGCGGTCACCGCCTATCCAGGAACCGAAGCGCAGGACCGGCGGGAGATCGAGCGGCTCGATTTCGAGATCGTATGCGGATTTCAACGCCGCGGAGATCTCACGGTACAGCGTCGGAAGCGTGGCGAAGATGGAGACGTCGTAATAATCCAGGCCCATCTTCACTTCGTCATATACAGTGGGCCTGCGCGAGCGCACTTCGTCGGTCTGCCACAGGCTGGTAATCTCGGCCAGCAATGCGTCTTCGACTCGCGCCATCTCCTGCTCGGGCAGCGGGATGCGGTCCAGTTCGGCCAGGAATTCGCCGATGCGGCGGCGCTTGAACATAACGGTCCGGCGCGCGGCCTCAGTGGGGTGCGCCGTGAATACGGGCACCACTAGCACTCGGCGCAGATAATCGAGCGCCTCTTCCCCGCTGATGCCCACGCGGCGCATCTCCGAAAGCGTGCCTTCGAGCGAGCCGCGCTGCCTGCCTGCACCGCCGCTGAGCTGCAACGCAATGCGCCGCCGCTTACGGTGATTGGTTTCCGCCAGGTTGATAAGCTCGAAGTAGAACGCGAAGGCGCGGGTAAGCAGCGTGGCCTGCTCGACGGAAATCGAATGCACCAGATCCAGCGCAGTTCTGGCGTGGCGAGCAGCCTCAGCTTCATTACCGCGGGTTTCGGCATCGCGTCGCGCAATCGTCCCCTGGCGCAGCGCCTCGACTTGCGCGAAGAGCTCTTCGCCGGCTTGCTCGCGCAGCACCGCGCCCAGCAGCGTCCCCAGCGAACGTACGTCGCGCCGCAGTGGTGCCTCTTTCAAGTCGCCGGACTGGGCTTCAAGTTCCGCCAGCCGCTGCGACCAGCTTTCCGGGTTCCACAAAAGGACCATCTTCTTTTGATTATGCACGACCGGATTCAGGCCGTTCGACGGTGGACGCGTGCCAGAATGGCCGGCATCGGGGTTGCGATCCTTTGCCGGTGCGCTCTTCGGATTGTGATGGAGAGTTTAGAGCGTCCCAGCTATTTGCGTCGGGAAGCGTTGCGGCGGAAGCAATCGGGGCTGTGGTCGTTGACCATGCCCGCGGCCTGCATGAAGGCGTAGACGATGACCGGGCCCACGAATTTGAATCCGCGCTTCTTGAGCTGCTTCGACATTTCGACAGCGAGCGGCGTTTGCGCGGGGATGGGGCCCTCGGTGCGGATGGGCTTGCCACCCAGCATGCTCCAGAGAAACGCGGAGAAATCCTGGCTGGACTTCTGCATCTCGAGATAGATGCGGGCGGCCTGAATGGTGGCCTCAATCTTGGCGCGAGAGCGGATGATGCCGGGATCCTGGAGCAGACGGGCGACGTCGGCTTGGTTGAAATGGGCGACTTTCGCAGGGTCGAAACCTTTGAATGCCTTGCGAAAGGTGTCGCGCTTGCGCAGAACGGTGATCCAGGCGAGGCCGGCCTGAAAGCCTTCGAGCACGAGCAGCTCCCAGAGAGCGCGGCTGTCGCGGATGGGAATGCCCCACTCGGTGTCGTGGTAGTTGCGCAGGAGCGGGTCGCTCTCGGCCCATGTGCAGCGGGATTTTTGCTTGGTGGACATGGGGTGATGGTACACGGCAGAAATGCGAATGCGAGGAATCAGGAGCTGAGACCAGTTTGCTAAAGTGGTTTCAAGACAACACGCAAGGAGGGCTTAATGAGACGAACTGGATGGTCGTTGTCCGCCCTTGCATTAATTACGATAGCCTGCGTTTTTGGCCAGTTAGGGCCATCGCAGCCGGATGCGCAGGGTGTGTATTCGTTAGGGAAAGGGGTCGAGCCACCAAAGCTGATTAGCGCGGCTGCTGCAGCGTACCCTGATGATCCGGAACTCGCCGCCGTAGAGCACGTCTGCTGGCTGGTTGTGGTGGTCGGCCCCGATGGCATTCCCGCTGCTGTCGCCCAGCGAACCGGCGAAAGCAGTCCGGTCGACAAAGCAGCGATTGCGGCCGTGAAACAATCGCGGTTTAAAGCCGGCACTTTCGGCGCTCAGCCAGTACCGGTTCGGATTTTAGTCTGGGTGCCTTTCAAGGGCGGAAATCGACCAGCGGTACCAGAGGTTTTCTCAGCCAAGAAGATAGTTCCGCCTGCTCCGCTCAGCCAAGTCGAGGCTTAGACCTTATCCGTAAATAATGAAGGTTTGCCTCCAGCAGATCAGTGCCGCGGCGAGGGTATGCAGCGCGAGGTAGCTGGCCTGGGTCTTCTCGAAGCTGACCAGCAGTTTGCGGAAGCGGTTGAGCCAGGAGTGGGTGCGTTCCACCACCCAGCGGCGCGCCCTGTAGCCGGGTTGTTTCTGTTGGGCCTCAGCTTCTTCCTTGCGTTGCTTGATATGCGGTTGATAGTTGCGCGTCTCGACCGCCTGCAGTGCCGCTTCCCCTTTATATCCAGCATCGGCGCCAAGGGGTTGTTCGTGTTCAGGGCCGGTTTCCGGCCGCGCCACTACCACCGCATCCAGCGGGACGGGGAGCAGTTTCACGTCATGCACGTTGGCCCCGCTGACGGCGAGCGACAGCGGGACGCCACAGCCGTCGACCAGCAGGCTTCGCTTGCGTCCCTTTTTTCCCCTGATCGGTGGGGTTGGCCACCACGCACTCCGTAGCCAGCGGCGCCTTGCCCATGGCCCCGTCGATCGACTGCCACTCCCAGGCAATGCCTTGCAGGCCGTCATACTCGGCCAGCCCCGCTTGCCACAGCTTCAGGAAAAACCCTGCCTGTTGCCAGTCCTGAAAGTACTGATGCACCGCGCTGGCCGAGCCAAACACGCGCGGCAAGGCTTTCCACTGCATCCCCGTGCGCAGCACATAGACAATCGCCGCGAACACCTGCCGCGCCGGCATGGGCTTGCGTCCCGCTCCCGGCTTGCGCTGGTACGTGCGATCTGCCACTCGTTGTTTGCGGGGTATCAGGGGTTCCACCTTGGCCCACAACGCGTCCGATACCGTCCACGATTTGATCTGTTTCATCCTGAAAGGTATCTTCGCCCGCCCTCCCGCGCCCCGTGCGCAGAAAGGTGGACCCCGAACCAAGATCGGCACTATTTACGGATAAGTTCTAAGTACACCGATGAGGCCCGGCGGTACAAGATCAAAGGGTCCGTTGAGGTCCAGATTGGGATCACCGAGGAGGGACTGCCGGTGAACGCGCGCGTTGTGCGATCCTTGGGCTACGGGCTCGACGAGGCCGCTTTGGAAGCGGTTAGCAAGTACCGATTCAAGCCTGCTCAGGTCGACGGCATTCCCGTACCGATCACAATCGCTGTGTCGGTGAACTTTGGGCAGGAGGAACGCTTCTGATACCCAATAGAGTTGTGAAGCATCTCAGCCCAACTGCACCATCAGCTCTTCCCACTCGGCAGTGAGCGCAGCCAGTTGCGCGCGCAGCTCTTCCGCGAGCGTGGTCAGACGCTGCGATTCGGCGGCGGAGACGTAGACGCTCAACTGCTGCTCGGTGTGCGCAATCGAAGCCTCGACGCGCGGAATCTCTTCTTCGAGGAACGCGCAGCGGTCTTGCATCTGCTTCTGCTTGATGGGATTGAGGCGGCGCTTCTCTCTGCTTGCGCCATTCGCGGCTTCGTATCCGCCTTCGATGACGATGGTGTTGGGGCCGTCGCCCGGGGCTGTGGGTTTCTGCAAAACAGGGAGCCCCGCGCCGTCCCCACGGGGCTCCGCGTGCATTGGGACGATTTCGCTTTCCCCACGCTGAAGCGCTGGGCTAACATCCTTTGCGCCTACGGCGCGCGCCGAGAAGTCTTGTTTTGAATCGATCGATGCGGCAAGAGATTCTTTCTTGCGCAGGTGGTCTTCGTAGTTGCCCTCGTAGGCGGTGATGGCGCCGTTCTCGACTTCCAGCACCCGCGTGGCCAGGCGGTCGATGAAGTAGCGGTCGTGCGAGACAAACACCACCGTGCCGGAAAATGCCGCGAGGGCGTCGAGCAGCACATCCTTGGCGCGCATGTCCAGGTGGTTGGTGGGCTCGTCGAGGAGCAGGAAGTTGGACGGCGAAACCAGAATGCGCGCCAGCGCATAGCGATTGCGCTCGCCGCCCGAAAGCACGCCCAGCGGCTTCAAGACATCGTCGCCCGAGAACAGAAAACAGCCCAGCAGCGACCGCAGCTCGACCTCGGGCACGCGCAGCGCGGCGCGGCTGATGTCGTCCAACATGCGCGCCTCGGGGTCCAACACCTTGTACTGATCCTGCGCAAAGTATTCCGCCACCACGTTGTGGCCAAGCTTCACAGTGCCCGCAGTAGGCCCTTCGGTGCCAGAGAGCAGCCTGATCAGCGTCGATTTGCCTGCGCCATTCACGCCCACCAGCGCCACGCGATCGCCGCGCTCGATGGTGAAGCGCGCATTGGCAAAAATGCGCTTCGTGCCGTAGTCCTTTCCCAGGTTTTCTGCCTCCACAACAATACGCCCCGAGGGCGGCGGCTGCGGGAATTTGAAATGGATCACCGGCTCTTCTTCCGGAACTTCAATGCGCTCGATCTTTTCCAGTTCCTTGATCCGGCTCTGCACCTGCTTGGCCTTCGTTGCCTGGTAGCGGAAGCGGCTGATGAACGCCTCGAGGTGCTCGATCCGCTCGCGTTGATTGCGATACGCAGCCTCGAGCTGCGACCGCCGCACGTCCTTCTGCTTGAGGTACTTCGTGAAGTTTCCCTGGTAGATCGTCAGTTGCTTGTTCCAGATTTCGACAGTGCGATCGATGGTGACATCGAGAAAATAGCGGTCGTGGGAGATGAGGATGTAGCCGAATGGATAATTCTTGAGATAGTCTTCGAGCCAGTTGCGCGTTTCCAGATCGAGATGGTTGGTGGGTTCGTCGAGCAGCAGCAGATTGGGCTTGGCGAGCAGCAGCTTGGCCAGCGCGATGCGCATTTGCCATCCGCCGCTGAACTCATCGGTGAGCCGCGGCCAGTCCTCCTTGCCGAATCCCAGGCCGGTGAGGACTGCGCCCACCTGTGCGTCGAGAGCGTAGCCGTCGAGCGCGTGAAAGCGCTCCTGCAAGGTGGAGTAGCGCTCGGCCACGGCCTCGTACTCCGCGCTCTCGTGATCGAGTTCCGCCATCTCTCCGCTGAGCCGTTCGATCTCGCGCTCCATCTCCCGAATCTCGTCGAAGACGGTGAGGCATTCTTCAAAAACAGTCCGTCCGGTGAGCCGCAATCCCTCCTGCGGCAGGTAGCCGATGCTCATGCCGCGGGTCTGCTGGCCGGTGCCGTAGTCCAGCGTCTCCAGGCCGGCCAGCACCTTCATGAGCGTGGTTTTTCCCGCTCCGTTGGCCCCCACTAGCGCTGTTTTCTCGTGATTCTGGATCAGCCAGTTGGCCTCGAGAAACAATACACGTGGGCCAAAGCGCTTACCGGCATTCTGCAGCGAAAGCATTTATCTCTATTTTCGCAGAGGATCGGCGCTTGATGATTAAGGCCGCGGCAGGGTGAGCGCGGAGGTTCGCGGCGCGTGCGTTGCAGCGATCGTCTCCGTCTCCGGCGTTCCGGGAATCCTGCAAACCGTGTACCCGCGCTGCTGGTAAGGGCACTGCATCCCGGCCGGCGCCGCTCCGTGAATGATCGTCCAGTCCACCGGGTATTCGTGGGCCAGGCGGACGAAATCCTGCTCGGTAAAGTGGTTCAGGCCGTAAGTGGCGTCGCTCATCCGCTTCCATGCCGGCGCCAGCGCGGGAAAAATGGCCACGGCGCCGCTGTCCTTGAAGTAGTCGGCCAGCGCGGCGTGTCCGCTCACTGCGCGGAAGCCGTGCACGTCCACGCCGGGCACAATGAAATAGCGCGAGTCAACCGCGAAAACGGCATCGGGCGGTGTGTTGTTCTTGATCCAGAGCAGCGCGTTGACCCAGTCGTTGGAGCTGGTGGTGCGGCCCGGGAACTCGATCTGCGCGCTGTGCGGATAGGTGGCGCGCCCCACCAGAAACATTCCGGCGGCGAGCGGGATCCCCAATGCGGGGATCACCCAGACGCGGCCCTTGGCAGCGTATTCGCCAATCACGCCGGCAAACAGGAGAATGAAAACCAGTGTGATCAGGTGGAAACAGCGCAACGGCTGCAAGCGGGCGTACATGTCGAGCTGGTGCGAGAAGCCCAGGACGGCGCCGCCCAGAATCGACGCCACCCCGAATGGGACCAAGGCCAGGCTGAGACGCGCAAACTCCGGCGTGGTGGCGCGCAGCCGGCCACGCGCGAACCACACCAGAAACGCCAGCGGTGCCAGCAGACCGAGCCATTGATACCAGGTCCAGGTGGAGAGAAAGTAGAAATCGCGCGCGTAGAGTGCTTCGCGATAGGGCTGCGGAGCGATGCCGAACTTGAAATCCAGTGGCAGCATCAACAGGAATGCGGGTGCAGCCGTCTGCCGCTCCGCAGCCGGTCGCCAGCGTTGGGCGAGCCAGAGCACAATGGCCAGGAAAACCAGATAAGCGGCCATCTGGGGATGGATGGCCGCCGTAGCCAGGGTAATAAGCGCGGCGACCCAATAGCGGTGCTTGAGCAGCGCCACCAGGGCGAACAGCGTCAGCGGCGTTGAAAACGAGCGCGCAGTGAGGTAAGGATCGACAAGGAAAAGGCCGGTATTGGTGGCCGGCATGGTCATTACACAAGCCATCAGCAGCACGGCGCACCAGCGCGCGCGCGACGAACGAAAGCACACCCCGGCCAGCATCCAGCAGGCGGTGAAGGTGGCGAAGAGCGTGACCAGATACCAGAGAAACGCCGCCCAATCGGTAGACAAGTGGGTCAATCGCGCGCTCCACGCCACCAGCGGCGCAAACATCGAGAACCGCTCGTGCGAAAGGAAGAACTCGGTCGCGTAGGGATAAGAACCAGGATGCAGCAGTTTGCGGATGGCGGGAATGTAGATTTCCCCGTCGTCCACGCCCAGGTGATACCCGTGCACCACCAGCGCGCCAAGTGTAATCATCGCCAGACGGGCGAAGGGAATGGGCCGCACCGGAAGGGTTGCCGCGGGGTACAGCCCTTCGGCATGGTTTGGCGCAATCACCGTAATCGTCGACATGGGGAAAAATCTGTTCCGATCTCTATACACCCGATGATAAACGCTGGGGATCTTCCCTGAGCCGACTGAGCAAAGAAATCATTCCCCGGCCTGACCGGGATTCGGCCGCACCGAGCCGACTTCGCGCTACATCCGCCAGCGTCCGGATGCTATCTTTCAGTGCAGGCGGGCAACCTCTTCATGCAATGCCGAAATGCCGGCCTCAGGAGACTCATGGGCCTGGATTCCAGTACTCTGCGCATCTCGCACCCGGAGCCCAGGGCATGAAGAACTATCCTCCGGCCGTAATCGCAGGCTTTTCCGGTTGGCTGCTCGACGCCTTCGACTTCTTCCTGGTCACGTTCTGCCTGACCGCGATCGCCCGTGAGTTTCACAAATCGGATGCGCAGATCGCCCTGGTCATTAGCATGACGCTGGCTTTTCGGCCGATAGGCGGCTTCGTCTTTGGATTCATTGCCGACCGCTATGGACGCCGCCTGCCGCTGATGATTAATGTCGGGGTCTTTGCCGTTGCCGAGATTCTTACCGGCCTCGCACCCAGTTACAGCGCGCTACTGGCCGTGCGCGCGCTCTTCGGCATCGTGATGGGCGGCAATTGGGGTATAGGCGCATCGCTGGCCATGGAGGGAGCGCCCAAAGCCAGGCGCGGGGTGCTTTCCGGGTTGCTGCAGGAGGGCTACGCGGCCGGGTACGTGCTCGCCGCCGTATCCTACTTTTGCTTTTTCAGTCACTTCGGATGGCGGCCGTTGTTCTTTCTCGGCAGCCTGCCTGCCCTGGCGCTGGTGTTCTTTATTCGCTTTCGAGTTCCGGAATCCGCAGTGTTCAAAAAGAACGCCTTGTCCCGGCTTAGCATCTCCGCGCAGCGGCGCGAAATCTTTTCCCACTGGAAGCTCTTTCTCTACTTGCTCTTCTTCATGACCATGATGCTTTTTGCCTCGCACGGCACCCAGGATATGTATCCCACATTTCTCGAGCGGCAGTGGCACTTTTCCCCGGCGCGGCGCTCGGCCATCACCGCCGTCTCCGGGATCGGCGCCATCATCGGCGGCATCCTCTTTGGGCACTTCTCCGACCAGTGGGGACGGCGCAAGGCCATCATCATCGCTTTCGCTCTGGGCGCGCTTATCATTCCGGTCTGGGCGTACGCGCCCAACCAGGCGCTGCTGATCGTCGGCGCATTCCTGATGCAGTTCATGGTGCAGGGCGCGTGGGGCGTGATTCCCGCGCACCTGGCCGAGCTCTCGCCCGACTCCGTGCGCGCGCTGCTGCCAGGATTTGCCTACCAGAGCGCCGGAGTGCTGGCCAGCTCGGTGGTATTTATTGAAGCGGTTTATGCCCAAAAGACCAGCTACGCCACGGCAATGGCCCTCACTGCCCTCAGCGTATTTGTAATGGCGTCAGTCATGGCTTGGCTCGGCCGCGAGCGCCACGGCGCGGATTTTGGTTCATGAGGCATGATGCGGTTCCTCGTAAGCCGGTATCAGCAAAACGCTGGCGATCCAAATCTCCGCCGCATCAAGCCAGCCGGCGCGCAGGTTTATTGACTTGCTGGCGCGGCCACAGGCGCCTGTCCGGAATGGGGATTCATTTTGTTGATGAGAGCGGTGTCGGCTGCCTCGGTAATGCTCTTCGCCTTGTTGAATTCAGCCAGGGCCTGCTCTTTCTTCCCCATGGCCCGATACAGGCGCCCCAGCCGCCAGTGAATATCCACATCCTTGGGGGCGAGTTTCGCGGCCGTCATGAACTCGCGCAACGCATCGTCTCGGTGGCCGGCATCGGCATCGATCGATCCCAAATCAAGATGCGCCAGCTCGATCTTGGGGTCGCTCTGGATGGCCATTTCAAGCAGTGGAGCGGCAAGTTCAGGATGGCTCAACTGCACATCACAATCAGCCAAATAGGTTAACGCCTGGGCGTGATCGGGGTTGTTCTCAATTTCCGCCTGGAATTCCGGAACCGCTTCCAGATATTGCCGTTTAACCCATAGCAGGTAACCCAGCCCAAAATGAACGTAAGGCATTCTAGGGTCGGCCTGCACGGCGGCGCGGAACTGAGCGATTGCGCCCGAAGTATCCTTAAGCGCATCGAGAGCTTCTCCGGCCAGCATATCGGCTTCCGCTGATTCCGCGTTCAACAACAGGATTTGGCGATAGGTATCCATCACGCTCTGGTACTGCTTAGACCACAGGTAGCTATGCGCCAACGCCAGAAGCAGCGGCAGGTTCTGCGAGTCGTGAGCGACCGCTTCCTTAAGGTAGGGAGTAGCTTGGGCATATCTCCCCAGGCCGTAATAGCACATGCCGGCAAGAATCGTGAGTCGCTGGTGTTCGGACGGGGACTGTGGAGCGCTTTTCAGCAGCGGGATGAACTCCTGAAGAGCCGATGCCATCTCGCCGGCTTTGAAATAGGCGAGACCGAGATTGAGGCGCAGGCCAGGAATCGTGGAACCGAGCGCCAGCGCTTTGCGATAGAAAACAACCGCCTCTTTATAGTGATCCTGGCGCGCTTCCAAAAGGCCAAGATGGGCATAGGCCTCGGAGTTCGAAGCATGGAGCCTTAGGTAGGAGCGCCACGCAGCCTCGGCTTCAGGATTTCTGCCTTGCTGTTCCAGCGCGAGCGCCGTTTGCCGGGCATTTTCCGGCGCAGCGCCGGTCTGCGCCCAACATGCCGCACACAGCAGCAGACTTACTCCCATCTGCACAACTCGATGCAAGCGGAAGTTATGCCGAGCTCCTGAAATTGTTTTCCGTTGCCCGCAGCCAATCCCGTTCATCCGGAGATATCTTTCCGCCGTCTCATTTGCTTGATTGTCTCTCTCAACAGGGTGGGCGGGCAATCGCCGCCCGAGACAAAATGACCGGGAGGAGGCGGATAGTTCCCGCCGTTCCTCCCGGACCGAATGGAATTGAGCCTGTTCAATCGCCTTGACTAGAACATGAACTTTCCGCCGAACTGAAATACTCGCGGGTCGTAGACGCTGGTTACCTGACCGTAAGTGCTGTCGGTTGTTCCGGTGTCGATACCGTTGAACTCAGTGTGATTGAAGGTATTGTAGGTTTCCACGCGGAACTGGAAGTGCGCGCCCTCCGCCCTGGAAGTGAGCGGAAAGTCCTTGTACAGAGACATGTTCCAGTTGAACAGGCCCGGCTGAACAATGGTATCCTTTCCGGCGTCGCCGAAGCCGTTGGTGGTGCCGCCGGCCCAAGGCGCCACGGGGTTGGCAAATGAAGAGGTGCCGAACCACAGCTTTTGCGTCTTTGGGAATTTGACCGCGGAAACAATGTTCGGCCGGGACACAGCGTTGCCGCCCAGTCCCAGCACGTCAGGACCGTTGTAGTAGATGTTTTGCGGTGAACCCATTTCGGCGGTCGTGACACCGGCGAACGTCCAGCCTCCCACCGTCTCGCGCATGAGGCCATTGCTATGCGCGAACGAAGGCAGGTTATAGATGTAGTTGGCGTTGAAGATTTGTCGGCGATCATAAAGGCCAGAGCCGCGATCGTAACGAAGGTCGTAAGGATCGGAGACGGTGCTGGTGCCGGCTTCGTTGGCGGTGGTCAGATCGGCGCTCTGAATGTCGATCTCATGCGACCAAGTGTAGGCCAGTTGCAGCGATAATCCGCGGCGGTTGTCCATGCGCAGCGCTGCCTGCAACGAGTTATAGTTCGCGTTGGTTCCGTTCTGCTCGTCCACGAGATTGCTAAAACCCGCATAAGGTCGATACAAATTGGCATTTGAGGGTATATTGGGGCAGGGGTCGGCGCCGGTTGAAGGCGGAGCGGTTCCGGTGCAGGACGTGGCTACCTCCTCCCGCTCGGCAATTGCGGATTCGGGCAAGTCGTTGCTCTCCAGCCTGTCATCCTGATTCCAGGAGCCGGAACCGACGTACTCAACTGCTGCCACGACTGCGGGCGCAACTTGCTGCTGGATGCCGAGGCTAAACTGCGCGGTCGCCGGGTGGGGATAGTAATACGACATGAAGTCCAGTCCGGCGGGACCGGCCGGGACAGCGGCTGTGGCGCCACTAGCGATACTGGTCGACGGGCTGGAGAAAAATACGTTGTTCACCGTCGGCTGGTACGCAAAGGGTGGGGTCGTATCCAGGTCGTAAATGTCGTTCCCTTGCATCCGTTCATAGAAGGTTCCGAAGCCGCCGCGCAGCACGGTCTTGCCATTGCCCAAGAAGTCCCACGCAAAGCCGACTCTCGGTTGCCAGGTAAAGTAATCGTTTTGGACCAGGCCTCTCGGGAAGCCATCTACGCCCGCTTCCTTGATGCCATTCAAATAGAACGCGACGCCGTTAACGGTTTGGAACCCGGGACCGGAGGGATTCAGGTCGCCCGTCGAGGCGCTGGGCACCTGCGCATTGGCCGCCGAGAAGTCGGCGGGCACAAAGTTGGCCACGTCGTTGTTCTTTTCGTAGGTGTGCGGCATGGCGTCGTAGCGCAGTCCAAGCTGCAGCGAGAATCTGGAAGTCACGTGCCAGTTGTCCCATGCGTAGGCCCCGTAGTTGTTGGAGAGCCAGTGGTCGGTGCGCTGGGATTCAAGCTGATCGTAGGAGCTGGCCAGACCGAGCAGAAAGTTCAGATACGAGCTTTGCGAGTACTCCGATCCGCTAAAGCTATAGTCGCCCTCCGTGTCCGCCTGGATCTGCTGATTCTTGTCCTCGCGCATGTATTCGAACCCGAATTTCAAGGAATGCTTGCCTCTCGTCCAGGAAAGGTCGTCGCGAAGCTGATAATCGAGGTAGGAGTTGTGCCAGGGCCAGTAGATCACCGTCCAGGTGGTATTGATGGGGCCATTGCTAAATCCGATTTGCGGCAAGCGGCTGTCTGGATTGTTTTTCGGAAAGAAGCTCGAGGCGCTCCAACCGCTGGGTTGGGTATAGCCTGAGGGACCGAGTGGGCTGTACGGGCTCACGTTGATGGTATTGCCGTTGATGTACAGCCCGGTTTCGTTGAGCACCGTCGGCGAAATGGTCTGGGTCAGTCGAATGGCCGCGGCCCAGGATGGGTTGTCAAAGACATCGCCTACCGTGTCGTAGCTGTCGCCGCTCCACTGGGTGGGGATAAGCGTCTGCGACATGGCGTCGTGAATCCAACTGCCCATGAGGTGGTACTTACTGGAAAGGATCTGGTCGATCCGCACCACGTCCTCGCGTACATACGTTGGCTGCTTTGGCGACGCAACATAGTTGTCGGTTCCGACATTGGGCATCGGGATCGCGCCGGTTCCCATGAACAGAACCGCATTAGGGTCGAGCAGGTTTGTGGGGATGTCATAGGCCCCGCTTACGGTTGGATCGCTGGGGAACGACGACCCCGGGGTCAGGTGGTCTGCTGTTTCCATCGCAGTGTAGCTGCTATTGCCCGGCACGCTCGGAACAAGGGGAGCTACACCGCCGTTCCACGGGGTGTAACAATAATTGCCGGTCGCACAGCTGCTCTGGAGGCTACTGGCAGGGAAGTCGGCGGATGGGACGGTCTCGGTCACCGATGGACTGACGCCCGCAATGTACCGGCGCCACTCCTCGTTGACGAAGAAGAAGGTCTTTTGCTTGTTCGCGTTGTAGACGTTCGGGATCCACACGGGACCCCCGATATTGCCGCCGAAAATATTCAGACGAAGTTCCGGTGTCTGCGTGTTGGTCTGCTTCGAGAAGTAATTGTCGGCATCGAAATCGTCGTTGCGGTCAAACTCCCATAGCTCACCATGAAACTGCCGGGTGCCTTGCTTCAGCTCCACCAGAACGGTGCCGCCCGAAGAGATTCCGTAGTCCGGCGGGTAATTGCTGGCCAGCACCTGGAACTCTCCAATGGCATCGGGAGAGGGCAGGACGTCCAATTTGCCGCCCGAGCCGCGATCGTACACTTCGCCGCCATCGACGAGGAAATTATTGTGATCCGGGCGCTCACCGTTGAAGCTGATGGTAGCCGTGCTGTTCTGGGCGGTCACGCCGTTAAACGCGGGGCCGTTCCAGGAGACGCCGGTGCCCAGCGTATAGAGGCTGGTGATGTTGCGTCCGTTGGTGGCGATGTTCCGTACCTGCTGGCCGGAGATCAGACTACTGATCTCGTTGCTTTCCGACTGCACCTGGAGAACGTCTGCCTCCACGGTCACCGTCTGGACAGCAGCGCCCACCGCCAGTTTCGCGTCTTCTCGCAAGACCATGGCCGCGTTCACCACGATTCCTGTTTTCTTGAAGGTTCTGAATCCCGTCGCCTCGACTTTGATGGTGTAGCGGCCTACCGGCAAGCCGGGGAGGTTGTAAATTCCATCGCTGTTGGTCACCGTTTCCTGTTCAGCGAGGGTATCCTCGTTGGTGGCAGTGACCTGGGCGTTGGCAAGCACTTTTCCGGAGAGATCGATGACATTCCCGGTAATCGTAGCGGTTTCCTGGGCCCGCGATGCGCCGCACAAGAATAGTGCCGACACCATCGCAACACACAGCCACCGGCCTAGCCTTATTAACGAAGTCCTCATAAAATCCTCCAAAAATTTTTCCGACAGCGTGGATTCGCAAGTTGAGGCGAGCCCGCTCTGGCCGGGCACGCTTCGCCGCGCGGGAAAGCCTCTTGAACCGCGTTTGTGAATTTTGCTGCACGTGCGCTGCATGTTTTTGCGCAGCGTCAACCGCAGCCGTCAAATCGACAGCTTGGTGGACATTGCGTCTTTGCCGTTCAAGAGGCTGGAGATCGCAAACAGAGCGTCGCCGTTGCTCACCGGCGATTTCGCGCCGGGGCTCCATTCAGCATGGCGACGGCCGCGCTAGGGGCTGCCGCTCCAGCCGCATCGGCCGCATTGGTGATCGTGCCTGGATTGTAGAGGGGGCCTACGCGCCGGGGTCTGCGCATCGCAGACAGCCGGCAAAGATCCTGCGAACAAAATCTTAAGAAGGGAATTTGTCCTGTGTGACATGTGAAAGCCTCCGGTAAATGATCTTGCTGGGGGAAAGACCAGAGGGGAACCGGGCTTGCACGTGCTCTATTTTTATAACCGCCAAGTCAACCGTTTGTCAAATCGGCGCCTGGGCCTTAGTTTGCTTATTGCCTATGAGTGAAGCGTTTTAGCTCCTGTTTATGCATATGTAAACGGTATCTCACTCCTGGGCCGTATGGCGAGGAGAATTGCACCTGAAATCGGGCGCCCTGCCGAGCGCAACAAAAAAGCGCAGCGGAAAATCAGATGTACAGGTGGAGGATCGAGAAAGGCCTGCGGCTGAATTGAGGAGGTCTCTTCCGGAAAAAGAAAGACGCAGCGGAGCGGAGCTCCGCTGCGTCCGGACGCTTCACAGGAAGCTAGAACTCGAGCTTGGCTCCGAACTGCATTACGCGCGGGTCATAGGTGCTGGTAACCTCGCCGAAGTTGCCACTCGGAAATCCTGAACTAACGTTCTCCCATTCTGTGTGGTTGAAGGTGTTGAACGACTCAAAGCGAATCTCAAGCCGCGTCGCCTCTCTGTTGGCCAGGGCAAATGACTTGAACAGGCTTAGATTCGTGTTTTCCAGTCCAGGAATGACCACGGCGTCCTTGCCGGAATCGCCCCAACCATTGCCCGTACCTCCAGCCCAGGGAGCTACGGGATCGGACCACACGCCCGTATTGAACCATTCCGCACGGGTCTTGGGCCTGCTCACGGCACCCGTCAGGTTCGCCCTATTGGTTGTCCCGCCACCGAGCCCGATCGTGTCTCCACCACCATAGGTGACGGCCTGTGGTTCCCCGCTTTCACCCGTGGTTATACCGGAGATGACCCAGCCTCCCAACACGCTGCGTTCCAGCAAACTGCCGCTGTGCAGGAAGAACGGGGCATTGTAGATGTAGTTGGCGGTGAAAATGTTGCGCCGGTCATAGGTTCCCGAACCGCGATCGTACTTGATGTCGAACGGGTTGGACAGCGTAGTCTGCAGATCGTCGCTCTGGATATCGATCTCATGCGCCCAGGTGTAGCCCAGGTTCAAGGTGAGGCCGTGCTTGTTTTGCATGCTCAGAGCGGCCTGCAGAGAGTTGTAGTTGAAGTTGGTAGTGTTGTCGTCTTCCTGAATGCTGGAGAATCCAGGATAGATTCTGTACAGGTTGGCGTTGGCGCCCCCGGCGACCGCCTGGCGATCGGTAAGGTCGCTAAGGGGCAGCGTATCAAGTTGGCGCTCGACGTCCTGGTTCCAGCCATCGGTACCTACGTACTGAACCGCGGCAACCACCGCAGGCGCAAACTGGTGCTGAATGCCCAGGCTGTATTGCCCTGTGGACGGATTCGGGTAGTAGTAGTCGAGGGTTCCCATGCTGGCCGGGAAGATCGGCGTCGAGGCGGTTGCTCCGGTGATGGCGCTCTCGCTGGGATTGGTGAAGTACACGTCATCCGCCTTGGGCTGGTACGCGAATGGCGGATTGGTGTCTGTCCCGTAGATGTCGTTCCCCTGCACGCGTTCATAGAAAATTCCCATGCCGCCGCGAAGAACGGTCTTGCCGGTGCCAAACAGATCGTAGGCGAACCCCAGTCGAGGCTGCCACGTCCAGTAGTCGTTCTTCACGATTCCGCGCGGAAATCCGCTTACGCCTGCCAGTTCCACGCCGTCGAGATAGAACGGTGCCGGAGCGTTGGTCGGATTCGAGAACCCCGGTCCGCTGGGATCCATCTGCCCCGTCGATGCATTCGGCACCTGCTCGTTGGCGGTGGTGAAATCCGCGGGCACAAAATTCGACGTCATATTTTCTTTGTTGTAGACGTGGGGAAGAGCGTCGTAACGAATTCCCAGGTTCAGGGTCAGCCGGCGCGTTAGCTTCCAGTTGTCCATGGCGTAGAACGAATAGGTGTTGTTGATCCAGTGAAACATTTCTATGGACTCGAGTTGCTGGAAACTATCCGCCATGCCCAGTAGGAAGTTGACATACGCATCGCCGGAAAAATCGTCGCCGAAGGAGTAATCACCCTGCGTATCCGCCTGCTGTTGCTGGTTCTTATCGTTGCGCATGTACGAAAAGCCGAACTTCAGAGCGTGCCGGCCCTTGGTCCAGGAAAGGTCGTCGCGAGGCTGGTAGTCCAGGAAGGCGTTCGCCCACGGCACGTAGCTGATCGTCCAGTTCGTGCTGTAGGGCCCGCCCAGATCGACCGACGGCATGCGGTTCAGCAGATTGTTCGCCGCCGGGAAGTACCCGGTCTGGGTCCATCCGGACGGTTGAGCATAAGTGCCCACCGGACTCCACTTGATGTAGTTGCCGTTCACGTTCAGCGATGTTTCGTTCAGCAGCGTCGGCGAGATCGTCTGCGTCAGCTTGATCACCGAACCCCAGCTGGGATTGGCGAATATGTTCCCCGCAGTCGGATAGCTGCTGTTGCTCCACTGGGCGGGGAGGATGGTCTGCGCCATCTGGTCGTGGATCCAGTGGCCCATCAAGTGCAGTCTCGAGGTGAAGTCATGATCGATGCGCACCACATCTTCGCGCACGTAAGTCGGCTGCTTCGGCGACGACGTATACTGCGGCGCTCCGTTGGCCGCCGTCGCGTTGGATGCCGGAATCGCCCCCGTCTGCATGAAGAGAACGGCATTCGGGTCGAGAAGGTTCCCAGGAATAACTCCTCCCGGGAAAGTATTGCCGGCGACCAGGTTATCCGCTGTGTACAGGGCTAACTTGGCTGGATCCTGCGTGATCGGCACGCACGGTGCTGCTTGGCCGGCATTGCAGGCGGAGGGCGTTTCCGTGAATCCCGTTGGCACCGTGTATGTAAAGCCGCTAGTCTCATCTGCGGTGGTCGGAATGTCCGAAGCCGGCGGTGCATTCACGAAACTGGGGCTCGTTCCAGCAATGTATTTGCGCCATTCCTCGGTCCAGAAGAAGAAGGTTCTGCTCTTTTCCTTGGGATAGATCCCGGGGATAAACAGCGGGCCACCCACGTCGCCGCCGTAAATATTCAGGCGCAGCTCGGGTATGGCGGGGGGGGTGCTCGTCCCCGCGACCGCGAGCTTGCTGAAATAAGGGACAGCGTCGAAGTCATCGTTACGATTGAACTCCCAGAGACCGCCATGGAAGGATTTGGTGCCGGATTTCAGCACGATGGTGGTCGTGCCTCCCGAGCTGATTCCATAATCCGGCATGTAATTGCTGTCCAGGGTCTGGAATTCCGCCAGCGCATCCGGCGAGGGCATCACTCCCAATTTGCCGCCGCTGCCGCGGTCATACACTTCGCCGCCATCGATCAGAAAGTCGTTGTGGCCGGTACGCATGCCGTTGAAGCTGATGGTTGCGCTGCTTCCTTGCGCGGTGACGCCGTTGAATGCGGGCAGATTCGCCGAGACGCCGGTACCAAGCGTGGTGAGCGAAGTGATATTGCGGCCGTTGGTGGCCAGTTCGGTGATCTGTTGTCCCGAAATCAGGTTGCTGACTTCGTTCGTCTCCGTCTGCAGACTCAGAGCATCGGCCTGCACGGTCACGGTGGTCGAGCTTGCGCCGACCGCGAGTACAACATCCTCGCGTACCGTCGCCGCCACGTTCATGACGATGCCCTTCTTCGTGTAGGTTTCGAAGCCGCGGGCTGTAACTTCGAGACTGTAGATGCCGTGTCTGAGACCCGGGAAGTCGTATAGGCCGGCTCCGTTGGTCTTGGCCTCACGCGACTCGCCGGTGGCGATGTCGGTGGCTTTCACGCTCGCATTCGCCACCACCGCGCCGCTCGCGTCTGTCACTGTTCCTGTCAGTTCAGCGTTCTCCTGGCCCCACCCGGTTGCGCAAAGCAGGATCCCTACAGCCAATACGAGAAACAGCGAATGGCCGACTTGTTTAACCCACTTTCTCATGGTTGCCTCCATCATGTGACCGTCCTTTGAAGTTGCTTCCAGTTGCGTTTCTCATGCCGCCGCCACATTGCGGCTCAGAGGCCACAGGCACGCTGCATGGATGGACAAACAAGACGAACTATACCGAGCTATCGTGGGTATACTTCGTCCTACGCGTAAGCCGCCCATATGCTTCCGGGCGGGCATGTGATTGGCGAATGGCGAGCCCAAGTCCCAACCGCAAAAAAGACGCGCGCACCCTAGCGAACTTCGGCACACGCCAGACGCTCACCAAACGCCGGAACGACATATCCCGTTACTTGCAACTTGCCCGTACCGCGTGCGAGACGCGACGGCCAAAATCGCTTTTCCCTGCCGCGATGCCAAAATCCGAATCGCGACAGAGTCGAGCGGTCGCCCAATTCTCCAGAAAATGAAAGAATCTCCTGCACTCCTTTACCGAATTCTGGAACCAACCCATTACTCAAACGTTTAAGTAGAGGGCGAAGCAAACGCACATAGGGAAGTCCGCCACACATTAAAAGCCGAACAAGGTGAGTATGTCAAGGGAAATCTTCAAGTGAATCGATTAACCTCGATGACGGCGGGGATACCCCCGGCTCAAATCGAGCAATTTGAGAGAATTGGAGGTTGAAAACGATTATCTCCTCCGGACCAGCGGGGCCGATCACCGTGCCGCGAATACCGGCGGAGTCAGTACTTTGTGCGAGAGCTGGCCCGCTGGCGACGGTGAACAGAACGAGGAGCAGAACCCACCGCAGCGTGTTCTTCATGGAATTGCCCTCTTGAATCGCTGGTTGCTGTGAGACTCGATTCTCGCCGGGGAAACCGGCTTGGCTTTGTGGCGCTCCAGCCCCGGATCTGGAGGCCATTTTTCCGGACACACAGGCGTTCCACTCAAAAAGCCTGGAAACAAGACAAACGCTTGTTTTCAGTGATATTGAACGCAGTTCTCGAAGCCGGAGAGATTTGAGCACAGTCAAATAACCTCTGTCAAGTGATTTTTCCCTCATAGACAATCGATTGTTGAAAGGATATCGCGAAAGGAAGCAGCCGGAGATGCGAGTCTTGCCGGTCTTCAGGGTGGCGCGGAGGCTGGACCGTCCGCACCACAACATTCGTTTGCTGAAAAGGAAAAATAACATGCCAAAACGTTTTAGTCGAGGACGGCATGGCTAAATAACCAACGCGCACCGGAAAAAGCCCTTCAATGGGTCGCGGAGAGATCTTGACAAGGTCGAGCGCTGGGCCGCAGAGGGAATTGGAAAGACTGCGCTAAACTGCCGGGCATCGCCGCGAACCTCGGGAAGCTGATAGCCGAAGCAGCGGAGATGCGCAAACAGTGAGACATCGTAGCCGCAAATGTGGCCTTGGAATTCTTTGAACGTCCCAGCAGCGAAGGCTTCGAGCAGCTCATCTCCGCTACCGGAAAGCGGCCTGCAAGGATCGCGTTCGGAGCTTTGCCATTGACTTCCCCGAGCGCAAGCGGCACATTGCGGTCGACACCCAAGGCAACGTGCTGACGGCGGTGGTGCATTCGGAGGGCAAGATGGGGTGGGAGCGCGGGCGGTGCTGATGCGGCTGTTTTGCCGCTACGACACCCTCGTCAAGGTGTTCGTGGACGGCGGCTACACAGGCGCGCTGATCGAATGGGCCAAGCAGGTGTTGGGCTGCGAC
>JASHRF010000069.1 GCA_030037545.1 Acidobacteriaceae bacterium
GCGGCTTCGGCAACGTTGAGGTAAATGTTGTAGAACGGTGGGTCATAGTCGAGGCGGTAGCCGCCGCGAATGACCGTTTTGTGGGCGGTGCCCAGGAATCCCGGGGTCCATGCGAAGCCTGCGCTCGGGCCCAGCAAGTTGTAATGGTTGGGCAGATCGGGAAATGTGGTAACGGACAGGGGAAGCGCCGGATTCCACGGCGGGGTGGAGCTGGCCATGGCTGCTGCGTCGAGCTGATGGAAGAGGTTAGCCGGCTGGCCGTAATAGGTCCACGTGAGGCCCAGGTTGAGGGTGAGATTTGGTTTCACCTGCCAATCGTCGCCAGCGTACAGGAATGTATCGTACTCCTGGAAGTCAAGCCTGTAATTACCGTCGGCGATGTTCACCTGGGACGGCGTACTCGTGAGATATGCCGACCAGTTGTTGAAGTCGAAGGTGCCGTTAATATTGGGCAGGAAGATGTTAGGCGAACGCTGCAATGTCCAGTTGACCCCCGCCTTCAAGTGGTTCCTGCCCAGTTGGTATGTGAAGTTATCCTGTAGCTGGTAGGTGTTGACGATACGGCCCTGAGGCAGGTTGTCCGCGGTGCCAAAGCCGAGATCTTCGGAGCCCGACGCCATGTCGACAAGCGCTACCCCATTCGTGATATCTCCCATGGACACATCGGAGTTATCGCTGCTGCCGCCGAACTGGGTATTCTCACGGCCAAAGGCGACGGCAAACTCATTGACCATCCTCTGGGTAAAGGCGCGGGTCCAGCCGAGCTTGAGGGCTTGGGCGAGCGAAGGCTCGTTATAGAACCAGCCGCCGGGGCCATTGTCGGGGATGTCGAAGTAGTCGTTGCGCGATAGTATGTAGCGGGCGACGAAGGTGTCCTTGCCGGTCGAGTAGTCGAGCCGGGGCAGCCAGTTGAAGAGGTGACTGCTCTCGGGCAGGCTCCGGTATACGTAGCCATATTCGATGGGGCAGGTCTGCGGGCTACTCGGATTCGGGCTATTTGGATTTGTGATCGCGCTCTCGATGGGAGATCCATAAACGACAGGATTGCCCGCACTGAACGCCCATGGGCCGTATGTCTCCAGCGCGTCAAGCGCGTTGGAATTCACCCACGAGCAAGCGCCGGCTTCGGCCAGACCGGTTTCGGTGGGCGTCACCGTGCCGGAGACCATTACGTCGTCCTCGTGCCAGAGTTGCTCGTCGAAGCCGTTGAAGAAGAAGAGCTTGTCCTTGACAATTGGAAAGCCGAGCGTGGCGCCGCCGAACTCGGTATTGGAGCGTGGTTGGGCGGTGAGGCCTTCGAAGTTTTTCTGGTAGGTGTTCAGGGCTTCCAGGTCGTTGTTGGTCCAGTATCCGTAGATGCTGCCATGGATCCGGTTGGTGCCGGACTTGGTCACGACATTGATCACCGAACCGGAATTGCGGCCGTACTCAGGGCCGAAGTTGTTGGTTACGATCTGGTACTCGCTGGCGAACTCGGCGTCGCTGATGTCAAGCGCAGGGCCGGTGACGGAGTTGTCGTTGTTGTTCTGTCCGTCGATCTGCTCGTCGTTGCTGCGGCCGCGGGCTCCGTTGGATGCAATGGCCGCGCCGTTGGTGTCGTTATAGTCCAGATCGCGGCTGGCGTTTACGCCGGGAACAAGCAGCGCGAGGTTATCGAGACCTTGATTCTCATCCACGTTAGTGAACAATTGCAGATCCTGTGATGGGAACGTGTCGGTAATCTGCGCCTGCGTGGTTTCGATCAGCTGCGCCGCGGAGGCGGAGACTTCGACAGTGGTTTGCGAGCCGGCGACTCCGAGAGGGATGCTTCCCAGACCGGCATCTTGCGCGGTCGAAACCACGACATTGCTGATGACCTTCGTGCCAAAACCATTCTTCGAGATCTCGATGCGGTAGTTGCCGGGCGGTACAAGATTAAAGTGGAATTCACCGGCTTTTCCGGATGTTGTCTGGAACACGGTGCCGGTTTGGGTTTCGGTGGCTCTCACCGCTGCGCCGTCGATCACCGCGCCCGACACATCGATGACCGTGCCTGAGATTGAGCCCTTTGTGACCTGGGAATAAGTGGTCCCTCCTGCCGTGAACATCAACAGGGAAACCGCTGTCAACCAAAGAATCGAGCTTTGCAGCTTTTTGCGTTGCATGGAATGCCTCCAATCATGAGATAAAGCCAAATGGCTAACCCAAGAAAAATGAAATACCGTCAGCCGGAGAAGAAGGCTGATATGTCTTCCTTGTGAGCTGCTGGTTTGTCAATTGCTCCAGCCCTGCGAACCGCATCGAACCCAATGGCGTTCTCGCGGCACAGATAAGAAGCTATATACGCGTCCGCGTAAAACCGCCATCATTCCAATTGTTCTTCGGGTACGTACACTTCTGCCCAGGCAAAAAAGAACGGAATACAAACACGCCCCAACTTCATCCGGGTGAGAGCCCGATCTGAGGCGAAAAATCTGGATTAAGAAAGAGTATGCGATTCCTTCGACCATCTGTAAAGAAGAAAATTTAGTTTCGAAGCAAGGTGGGGAGGGTACCTGAAGGGCATTTCCTGTGCTTGGTGAGCGGTATATGACCCTCGAGAACCCCTGTTCGGGCCGCTCTTGGGGGTAAATGAGGAGCTATGGCGGCGAACCTAGCCAGCCATTCTCTCCCTGCTGGGCGGCTGCGCTCTTCGCCGCGCTCTCGGCGTCCTGCTCAAATGCGCATCGGCATCAGCACGTAGCGGTACTTGTACTCGGCGTCGGGGTCCTCAGGGCGCATCTGGCCGGCTGACTGCGAATCCTTGAACTCCAGGCGCACTTCGCCCTCATTGCCCAGCGCCTTGAGGAACTCCAGGATGTAAGCCGAGTTGAAGCCAACCGCGATGGCGTCGCCGGAATAGGGCGTGTCGATGGTATCTTCGCTCTCGCCTGACTCGGTAGAGCTGGCGCTGACCTTGAGCTCATTGGCTTCGAGGCGCATACGAATCGCGTTTGACCGCTCGTCGGCAAACTGGGCCACCCTCTGGATGGCCGCCGCCAGCTCACTCGACCGCACCACTGCGAATTTGGTATTATCGCGCGGCATAACAGCCTCGAAATTGGGAAACTGGCCGGAAAGCTTGCGCGTGCTCAGGGTGCGATGGCCGACACGGAAGAAGAGTGTGTGCTCGTCGTCGGCGAATTCGATTTTCTCGTCGTCGGCTGCAGAGGCCAGCAACTGCGAAAGCTCGTGAAGAGCCTTGCGCGGAACCAGTACTCGCTTTTCGCCGCTGATGCCTCCGAGAGCCTCATTCGGCTTTTCGACAAAGGCCAGCCGGTGCCCGTCCGTGGCCACCATGGCGAGCGACTCAGCCTTCAGAATGAGCAGCGCGCCATTCAGCGTGTAGCGTGACTCCTCGTTCGAGATGGCAAAAATTGTGCGCGCAATCAGGGTCTTCAGCGCCGCAAGCGGCAGGCTGGCGGCTGAAACGGCCGGAAACTCCGGCACCTGTGGATAGTTGGCGCGCGCCATGCCCACAATCTTCGTGTTGGAGCGGCCGCTGCGAATCTGTACCCAATGGTTCTCGAGCAGCTTGATGGAAATGTCGCCGTCAGGAAGCAGTTTGATGTAGTCGTAGAGTTTGTGCGCGGGGATGGTACAGGCGCCGGCTTTTTTCACTTTCAGCGCGGTGCTGGTTCGGATCGCCTGGTCGAGATCGGTGGCCGTGATGTTCAAGCGATCGCCCTCAGCCTCAAGAAGAAAGTTCGACAAAATGGGAATTGTGGTCTTGCGCTCGACCACACTCTGCGTAGCTGTAAGCTCTTTCACCAAATCCTGGCGGCTAACCGTAATTTCCATGGCTGCTCCCTCGGCCGTCGATCGCCCGGCCGGCTTCTCCACAGCGGTTCCCATACTCGCCATCTCGCCCACTCCTGCTCGGGAAGCGAATCCCTTGCTGCCTCACTCTACAACAGCACGCCGCCATCCGGAAATGGCTATCATTTCATTTTGATTGTAGCCATTTGCGTGTCTTTCTGCGCGTGGAAAACATGGTTGATTCTCTGGATTCTGCGCCTGCTGCTGAGCGGAGTATCTGCTGTCAATCAAAGTGCGCCTTCAGTCATGCCCCCAGTGCCGCAGAAAGCCTCTGGCCTTCAGCCCTTCGAGGATATACCTCCAACGCTACTAGCCCTGGCCGCTCAAGCGGGGTCTCGTGCAGACGTAAGCGAAGAATGAAAGGAATAATAGATTCAAAGATAGTAGCCCCCGTAGTAGGAGTGGGAAAAGTGGGAATCTAGCCGAAGTACCGGTAGATAGAGGGGATGCATACAGTGCGCGATTTCTAAAATGGGCCGGTGTGAATCAGGAGAACTTGAAATCGGGCGGAAAATGAGCTCCGCGGTGTCCGGTTTCCCACGTCTCCCACAGGCGCGCGAAAAGCCGGTGTGTAAAGGATGCGGGTTTTGTTGAAAGCTCGGCTTAACGGCACTGGGGAGGGAGGTTAACGGGACCGGCAAATCCACGATTGCCGCGTGATCCACATCTCCCACAGAAGCAGCAATTCCTGTTGAGAATCGGCGCTTCACTCTTATGATTAGGATCCTGCATCCTGCCGGGTGCGCAGCTTTTATACTGATGTTTCCAATGTCCTACGCGGCGGCTATCGATCAACTGAATGCCATGGTGCCAGAGCTGCATACACGCCCGGGTACGCAGCGCCGCAAGTTCTCGCTTGACCAGGTGCGCACGCTGATGCGTAAGCTGGGCGATCCGCAGCGTGTGTTCCGGTCAGTGCTGATTGCGGGAACCAACGGCAAAGGATCCACTGCCTCCACACTAGCCTCGATCCTGACGGCTGCGGGCCTGCGCACCGGACTCTACACGTCGCCGCATCTGGAACGCCCCAACGAGCGCATTCAGATCGATGGCATCGATATCCCCGACGATGCCTTCGCTATGTACTATTTTCGTGTTCACGACATGGCGCGGGAACTCGTCTCGACAGGCCGGCTCCCGCAGGATCCTAGCTATTTTGAAGTTTTGACCGCGCAGGCATTCCTCTACTTTGCCGGGCAGAAGGTCGATATCGCGGTTCTCGAAGTAGGTATGGGCGGACGCCTGGACGCCACTAACGTGGTTGATCCACTGCTTTCGATCGTCACCGATATTTCGCTCGATCATACGGAGTGGCTGGGGCCAACCGTCTCGGCTATTGCGCGCGAAAAGGCGGGGATCCTGCGCGCCCACGGAACCATGATCACGCTGCCGCAGCATCCTGAAGCCAACCAGGTTCTGGGCGAAATAGCGACACAGCTCGGCTCCCGCGCCGTAAGTGCCGCTCCCTACATGCCTCCGGCGCGCGGGGTGCTCACCGGCGCTTATTCCGTTGAGGTCCTGGGTGAGACTATCGAGGTCAAGTCCCCGCTTGCCGGCGCGCACCAGCACCGCAACATCGCGCTGGCCATCGCCGCAGCCATAGAGCTGGCGACGAATCATGGCTTTCGCATTACTCCGGACGCCATCGCAACGGGTATTCGCGAGACACGCTGGCCGGGACGGCTGGAGCGCCTGAAGCACGGCCCCATCGACTGGATCCTCGACGTCGCGCACAATCCTGCCGGTGTGTGGGCTCTTCGCGCCGGTCTGCACGCGCTATTGGGCGACCATCAGCCCCAGACTTTGATCTTCAGTTGCCTGCGCGATAAGCCGCTGGCCGAGATGGCCGGCATTCTCTTCCCACTCTTTGAGCGAGTGATTGTCGCGCCTATTCACGCCGCGCGCGCAGTTTCGCTCGACGACCTTCTCGCCGCCGCGCAGTCTACCGGCGCTTCGGCGCTGGTTTCGAAATCTGTTGACGATGCGCTGCGCCTAGCTGCGGCGCACACGCCACATGGGACCATCGTGGTCTCCGGCTCGGTTTACCTGGTCGGTGAAGCACGCGCCCTGCTGCTGGCGCAGGAAACCTCGCCGCCTGAAAGCGCCCCGGCGCTTAAAGGCGCGCCGCCCTGCGAGGATGCGCGGAAATGACCCGTCCCAACACCATGCCGCGCTTCTATCGCTGGCGCAGCAACCTTATCCAGACCCCAATGCTTAGCGTGGTCACCGGCACTCTGGGCTCGCTGGCGCTCTTTGTTTCTATGTTTGAAAAGAGCGGGCGCGCGCAGCATCGCATTGCGCAGCTATGGGCGCGCCTTTGCGTCTGGATCAGCGGCTCGCGGCTCATCGTGCGCGGCCAGGAAAATCTGCGCAAGCATCCCGTGGCCGTCTACGCTGCCAACCATACTTCCTATATGGACACACCGGTGGTCTTTGCGGCGCTGCCCTTCCAGTTCCGCATCCTGGCCAAAAAAGAGCTGTGGCCGATCGCCTTTATCGGCTGGTATCTGCAGCGCTCCGGCCAGATTCCTATCGACACTGTGACCGCGCGAGGCACCATCGCCAGCCTGGGCGCGGGCGTGCGTGCTCTGCACTCCGGCATGCCCCTGTTCGTCTTTCCAGAGGGCGGTCGCACGCCCGACGGCTTGCTGCAGCCGTTTCTATCCGGTGCGGCGTACCTGGCCATTCGCGCCCAGGTTCCGCTGATTCCCGTGGCGCTCAGCGGTGTTTACGATCTGCTGCCCATCCACACCCACCATTTCTATCCCGGAGAAGTGACGCTGAGCGTAGGAGAGCCCATCGAGACCAAAGGCATGACCCCGCGCCAGACCGACGACCTCAGCGCGCGCCTGCGCGGTGCCATCGAGGAGTTGCTGGAGGAAGTGAAGGTCGGAAGCGCGCAGGCCGAGTTGTGCAGGTAGGGCCGCGGGCATCGATCCGCCGCGTGGCTCACAGCCGAGCGCCTTTTTCCCGAAGGAAAGGCGATTCTGTGACGTGCTAAGCCTTCAAGATCCGCGCCAACACGTACCCGGCGACCAACGCCGTGCCCGCTGCCGCGCCGTAGAAGGCGCGCGGGCTGGCGTGGATGCCATCTTCAACGCGGCCGCGCACATCAAGCTCGCGCCGCACGTCCTCACGCAGCACGGCCACATCGCGGCTCAGGCGCTCGCGCTCCATGGCCGCCCGGCGCTCAAGCTCGTCTACGGGTGCGTTCCGGCTCGCCATACTGACCTCCTTGTTGTTGCAGCGCCTCCTGATCGCGCTGCAGCACGCGCAGTGTTCGTTCGGGAATCAGGTCTGCCGCTTTCAGCTTGGCTTTGCCCGCCGCTCCCACGATGGCCGCGAGCGTCAGGGTGCCGGCGCCAGTTATCAGAAATCCCCAGACGAGTCCCAGTTGGTTCGTAAAGGCGCCAAAGCCCAAGCCGATGGCGAGCGCCGCGCCGGCTCGGGTGCGACCGGATCGCGCAAAACGGGTTCAGCCATCAAATGCCTCCTGGTTCTTAAGAGCTCCGTGCTCTGAGCAGGTGTGATGTGTGGGCCTCGCGGCGGGGTAGCCTTGCAAGGCTGTTTCAGGCCATCAGGATGCAGGATCGATGGAAAGCTCTTTTCGCGATATGAACAGCGCGCGCATCATACTTTCCCGGGATTTGGAGGAAGTATGCAATCGAACTGGGATGAGGCTTGGCGGGTCCACTCGCGCGAACTCCTGAAAAAAAGCGTTGGTCGATGATCACAGGCGCCGCCGTCGCCCTTTTCTGCTGGTCATCGTCCTGGTCCCGCGATTCGTGAATGGCGATACCTTCTACACGCGGTCGCCCCTAAACACCTCTAAAGGAGTCCCGCTGACCGTGACCGGAACCACGAGTGGTCCATCCATTCGCTTGAACACCGGCGCATTGGTAAAGGTAGCAACGGTCAATCGGGCTTCGGTAGATTTAACTAAAAGTGTAATACCTAAATAGTAATACACTGCGCAGGGCGGTTGCTCCCCATTTACACTGTTCCTGCAGTGTCAGTGCGCATCGCCGTTCCCGAGCCTACCAGCACCGATGCCGAGTACAACGGCCGCTCGCTGGCGCCGTATGTGAACGCGCTCGAAGCCGCGGGCGCGGAGCCAGTCGTTGTTGCGCTCAGCGAGCCCCAGGAGCGCGTGGCGCAACTGCTCGCCGGCGTCGACGGCATTCTGCTGCCCGGCAGCCGCTACGATGTCGATCCGCAGCGCTACGGTGAAGCCCGCGAGCCCGAGTGCGGCGAGGCTGACCCGGCGCGCACCGCAGCCGACGAGCTGTTCCTGCGGGACGCTTTCAATTTGCGCAAGCCGGTGCTTGCCATCTGCCACGGGCTGCAGACGCTCAATGTGTGGCGCAATGGCACGCTGATCCAGGACCTGAAGACGCAGGTGAATCACCGGCCTGGGCGCGACGTTATCGAGGCGCATCCGGTACGGATCGCGGACGGTTCGCGGCTGGCGGAGCTTACGTCCGCCGCGGCGCCCGCTGAGCCACAGGTGAACTCGAGCCATCACCAGGCACTGCGCCAGCCCGGTGATAATCTGCGCGTGGTTGCTATTTCGCCCGCCGACGGCGTGATTGAGGCCGTGGAGCTGGATGCGCCGGACCATTTCGTAATTGGTGTCCAGTGGCATCCGGAGCGGACTTACCGGGAGAGTGCTTTCTCTCTCGCGATTTTTTCAGATTTTGTCGAGGCGGCAAGGGCGTGGCGCCGGTCTGCGCCATCTGCGGTGGGGCAGACGCGGCTTCACCGCAGCGCTTGCTCATGGAAACAATGACCCGGTTCGACAGGGCAATCGCACTTCAAAAACCGGCAATCCTGTTGAAGGACTCCTCTTCTTCGCTTTGCCGTTGTCAAGCCCTTGCCAAGGCCGCATCGCCCGCATCACGCTCATTCGGCGGGAAATATATTTTCGCCCTTCGTTGCGGGTTAATTCTGCCGTTCCGTTATGCTGTGAAGAAACATTCCCAGGCACTCGTAGCCGCTCGAGAATCCGGGGCCGGCAGGCGCAAAAAAAGCGCAGTAAAGTTAAGTTTCTCGCACAAATCCGCATGTTAATCGCACCCGAAAACGCATCCAACCATCAGAAAACAAGGAGCTTCATGGCAAAATCCCACGCACCCCCCCGGGGGGTACGTATGAACCTGAAATCAACACCACCGGCGCTCCTTCCCAAGCGCGATCACCCTGGTCAGTCCGAGCTGACTGCAGGCGAGAGGCTAAATGAATTGCTCCGCGAAGCCGGTCAGGCTCCTCTTGATGCTGAGACAAGCCATCGCTTTGAAGCCTACCTTTCGCTTATTATTCGCTGGAATTCGCGCATCAATCTCACCTCTCTCCGCGATGTCGATGACATTCTGACGCGCCATTTCGTTGAGTCCATTGCATGTTCCCGAGCGTTGCCGGCTGGTATTTCCACCCTGCTCGATTTTGGCTCCGGTGCCGGACTTCCTGGCATTCCCGTAGCACTTTGCCGGCCTGAGATTGCCGTCACGCTGGCCGAATCGCAGGGTAAGAAGGCGGTATTTCTTCGTGAAGCGGTGCGGGCGCTCGGGGTTTCCATCCGAGTTCACGCTGGCCGGGCTCAGGCAATTCGCGCTGGCTTTGATTGCGTCGTTCTCCGGGCCGTAGACAGGATGGCCGAGGCAGTGACTGCAGCCGCCAGATTGACAAAGCCCGGAGGATGGCTCGCTCTAATGATCACCAGCACTCAAATCGCTGGTTTGGAAGAAGCGGCAGGAGCTGACTTTTCCTGGAGTGTTCCCGTGCCGCTCCCGTTCAGTGCCGACCGGGCGCTTGCGCTTGGCACGAGGCAGTGAAGACGCCCGAAACTGTTCCACGTGGAACATGACGGGCTCTCCTCAGCTTCCCTGAAACTCCGGCCGGCCGTTCTCCTTGAACGCGCGAATCCCTCCTCATGATCCCCGCTGTCGTAAACCTCGCGGCACAGAGCCTGCAGCCGGCCAACGCCACCCCATGATTCCGGAAACCTACTACGGGTTGGCCAGACCCCGCGTCTCCTCCTTGTGCACACGGTGAGTTCCGCGCGATGCGATGAGCCAAATTCAGCGTGAAAGGTTCGAGCTCGTGCGCTCCCCAGAGCCCATAGGCATCTGTTTTTAAGTTGGAGTGCATTGGGTGAGGTTTTTTGGAGATTCTGGAGCCAGCGCAATGTTCCACGTGGAACGCAGCCCAGACCAAATTCCTGTCCCAAATCAAGGCCCGTTCCAATCTGGAAACCATCTCGCCGAGAGGCATGATTTACCTATCAGGGTTCGGACTTTTCCACCGACCGCCAATTTTGACCGCGTTCCGGAACCATTCCCGTCTCTTTACGCCAAAGCCCTCTGATTCAGATAGTTGTTATCCATAGGCGGAAACGCCGTTGAGTCGCTTTCCACAGCTTGGACGAGTTCTCCACAATGCAAGTCCTACCCCCAAAATCCCCCTTCCCTTTACTCTGGAATCCCATGGGCAGGATACTCGGCTTGGTCAACCAGAAGGGTGGGGTGGGCAAAACAACCACCGCCATTAACCTCTCTGCCTGCTTGGCGCTTGGAGGTTTGAATATCCTCCTGGTTGACTGCGATCCCCAGGCAAATGCTTCCTCCGGCCTTGGCCTCCAACGCGATGATAATCGCCACTCCGCATACGACGTCCTGGTGGGCGACTCACCGTCGGATCAGGTGATTTTACCCACAGAGATCGATCATTTGTGGCTGCTACCCGGGTCGAAGAACCTGACCGGCGCCAATATTGAGCTGGCGGGCGCGGAAGATCGTACGCTCCGCCTCCGGCGCGCGCTCGAGCCTGTGAAGGGCAGATTCGACCTGATCGTGCTCGACTGTCCGCCCGCTCTCGACCTGCTTACGCTGAACGTTCTCTGCGCTGCCGAGATCCTGATTGTTCCCATGCAAGCCGAGTATTTCGCTCTCGAAGGGGTTTCGGAGTTGATTTCGACGCTGGAA
>JASHRF010000070.1 GCA_030037545.1 Acidobacteriaceae bacterium
GCTGGGCGCAGCGCAGATGGGTCAGATTCTGGAGATGCGGCTCAACGATATACGCAAGCTGCTTGAGGACCGGGCAATTTCGCTGGAGCTGACCGAGCCGGCGCGGCAACTGGTGCTGGCAACGGGGTCGGATGCGGCGTATGGCGCACGGCCGCTGAAGCGCGCGTTGCAGCGCATGGTGCAAGACCCGCTGGCGATAAAGATCCTCGACGGCGAAGTGCTGCATGGGGCGCACGTGAAGATCGATGTGGATCGCAAGTCGAACCAATTGGTGTTTGAGCCGATGGGGAGAGAGGCGATGGCGTGAGACAGGGGTCAGGGATCAGGGGTTAGCGAGTCAGCAAGTTAGCAAAACAGGCTCTGCGGGTGCGGGGCCTGTTCTGTTTGCTGGAGAATGTCTATGCTGCGGCCGATTTGTTTTCTTCCTCGGCTCTGCGCAGGGCTTCGTGGATGATCATTTTGAGGTAGGTCTGATAGCGGAGCCCGCGCTTCTCAGCATGCTTGCGTGCCAGGGCAATGTCGTCGGGATCGAGGCGGATGGTGGTGGTGGGCGTGAGCTTCGGCTCTTTGAATTCGATTCCGCGCTCGGCAAGTAGTCTTTGCACTCCTCCCCGGCGAAGGCGCCCTTCCTTGGCCGCCTTGTGGAATTCTTCCGAGAGCTTTCCTCGGTTCTCATACCACCACTTAGCCTCTTCAGCTTCGTTCGCGAATTTAGGAATCTTCATCGCCATCTTTTAACCCTGCCTTTGTTTCGAGATAAAACAGCTTCTCTTCCTTGGGCGGATCGAATGCCGTGACTACCCGAACTTTTCACCGCGAAGAGTGATAACGAGGTACAGAAGCCGAGTACCGGCTGTCTCTCCCAAGTATGACCACCTCTCCTCGCCGTCTTCGGTGATTTCAAATTCAATCTCAAGCGGGTCGTTCGTTAGAGCCTCTTCTGCTTCCTCTGGGGTCACTCTGTGCTCGGCGATGTGGCTGATGTTCGCGTCGTCCCAATCGAAATCCGTATTGTTCATGGCTTCTCCAACAGTCTTGTTAACGGTTCAGGGTCGCTGAACCTATCTGTTGTCGAGCCATGCACCGAATCCTCAAACCGAGGTCGAGTCAGAATCTCTACGGTCCGATGTTTCCAATTACCTTCGACACTTAGGAATATTCCGGTTGGGAATCCACGAGTAATTCGAAGGCCCGATTTCTGTTATTTGAAATTGTAGCTATTTGTCGACTGCTCAACTACTGCCGCAAGTCTACAAGCGTGGCGCCCATGCCGCCCTCGTTTTGGGGGGCTTCTTCTATGCCGGCTACGTGGGGGTGGTTTTTGAGGAATTGGCGGACGCCGCGGCGGAGGATGCCGGCGCCGTGGCCGTGAATCACGCGCACGCGCGGCAGGCCGGCGAGGAAGGCGCGGTCGAGATACTTTTCCAGCTCCTCAGTGGCTTCATCGACGGTGCGGCCGATGAGGTTGATCTCCATGCGCATGTCGTCGGTGTTGGCGGGAGTGACGGAGACGTGGACGCCTTTCTGGCGGCGGGCAGCGGCTAACGGATCGGAGCGCTCGGCGGACTGCGGCGCGGCGGCGCGAACCACTTCGGCGATGTCGTCGCGCTTGACGCGCATTTTGATGGGGCCGAGGGCCACTTCAAAAGTGTCCTTCTCTATTTCGCGCTGAACAATGGCGATTTTGCCCATGGATCTGAGGCGGACCTGGTCGCCGGCGGCGACGTGGCGGACGATGTGCGGCTGCGCGTTGGCGTCGCCGACATCGGCGCCGGTGCGGTGAGCGACGACGGCCTGGTTGAAGCTCTCCTGAAATTCGCGGCGCAGGCGGTTGATGCGGCGTTCTGCTTCTTTGCTGAGCTTCTGCTGGGCGGCGCGGTCCTCAATGGCGCGGACGTTTTCGCGCATTTGGAATTCGAAGTCCTTGAGCAACGAAGCGAGTTTCTGTTCGAGCTCGCGAGTGCGGTTACGCATCTCGGTGTCGCCTTCGCGCTCGAGGCGCGCGCGCTCCTGATTGAGGGCGTATTGCTGCTCGCGGGCGGCTTTGCGATCGGCTTCGAGCTGGGCGAGTTCTTTGTGGATGCGGTCGAGGAAGCGCGCGATGTCAGCCTGCTGCGAGCCAAGGCGCTGGCGCGCTGCAGCGATGATTTCGGAGTTGAGCCCGAGCCGCTCCGCGGTTTGAATGCCGGCCGAAGCGCCGGGGACGCCGAGTTGGAGACGGTAATTGGGAACCAGTGTGACATCATCGACGCCGGCGGCGGCATTGAGGACGCCTGGGGTGTTGGCGCCGTAGATCTTGAGCGATGTGTGGTGGGTGGAGATGAGCGTCCACGCGTGTGCGGCGACGAAGTGGGCGGCGACGGCGACGGCGAGTGCGGCGCCTTCTTCGGGATCGGTAGAAGAGCCGAGTTCGTCGAGCAGGACGAGCGATTGCGAATCGGCGAGGCGCGCCAGGCGGTCGAGGTTGACGATGTGCGCGGAGAAGGTGGAGAGCTCGGCTTCGATGGATTGGGCGTCGCCGATGTCGGCAAGGAAAGCGGTGAAGACGGGGAAGGCCGCGGACTGAGCGGGGATGGGCAGGCCGGCCTGCGCCATCATGGCCAGCAGCGCAGTGGTTTTGAGGGTGACGGTCTTGCCGCCGGTATTGGGGCCGCTGACAACGAGCTGACGGGTT
>JASHRF010000071.1 GCA_030037545.1 Acidobacteriaceae bacterium
ATTGACGAGCTGGCCGACCTGATGATGCTGGACCGCGCCAACGTGGAGGAATCGGTGACGCGGCTGGCGCAGATGGCGCGCGCCGTGGGCATTCACCTGATCCTGGCCACGCAGCGGCCCAGCGTGGACGTGATTACCGGACTCATCAAGGCCAATGTGCCCACGCGCATCAGCTTCCGGCTGGCCACCAAGGTGGATTCGAGAACGATTCTCGACACCAATGGCGCCGAGGCGCTGCTGGGGCGCGGCGACATGCTGTTTTTGCCTCCGGGCACCAGCCGGCTGATGCGGTTGCACGCGCCTTACGTGAGCGAGAAGGAGACGGCGGCGGTGGTCGCGTTCTGGAAAGAGCAGGGAACGGCCGAGTACGTGCACGGCTTCCTCGAATCGCCTAAGGACGAGCACACCGGCACGGAGAGCGCGAACAACGATTCCGACGAGAACGATCCCATGTTCGACGACGCGGTGCGGCTGGTCTTCGAATTTGGCAAGGCGTCCACGTCGCTGCTGCAGCGGCGGCTCAGGATCGGTTATGGCCGCGCCGCGCACTTGATCGACCTGATGGAGCGCGACGGGCTGGTCGGCGCCGCCGACGGCTCGCGGCCCCGCGAGCTGCTGAAGGCGCCGGGATGGCTGCACGAAGTGCCGGCGGTGAACGAGTGAGCGAGCCAGCATGCCAGCGAATCAGCGGGTCTGCAATCGTTTCCCATTGGCGTTGCTACCCGAAGGGCAATGACGCTTCCCGTGCTGGGCTGCCGTGGTCTTCAACCCTTTCGCCAGTAACCACCCCACAGACAAAAGACCTGTCCGTTGTGCCCCCGCTCAATGTCGTGGCGCGACGAAGTGTTCGGACTTGGGCACCCGGATCCGTGGGCACCCATTACGAATGATGGTCGTTATGGCTTCGCTCCCAGTCCCGGAATTCCTTTTGCTCAGCCGGGCTGCGCTTGTCTAAATCCACATGCTGCCGGCGCGTCTCCTGTTCCCATTGCCGGTAATCGGGCGGGTCCTGCTGGTTGTTGACAGTTGTGTTCTGAGTTCTGCAACCGGTGATGAGCGCCGGCGCAGCCAGAGCGGCCAGGAGCAAAAATGGAGCAAAGTACCTAAACCTAAAGCGCATTTCCATTCCCTCACCTGAGAAGGATACACGCGGGCGTCCGGCGGCAGCTTTCGTGGTCGAGCAGGAAATTGGGGTGGGGGCGGGATGGGGTGGTACACTTCCGCAGAAAACGATTTCTCTGTTCCCAACGATTTGTACTTCACGATAGACGGCGCCGCACGGCCGAGGAGAATCTTGCTCGCGCCACCGCTTTGCCGCTTGACAGAGGTGCGAGTAAAGCAATTTACTTAGGTGACTGTCCAACGCATCCCGGACTCAAACCTCGATACAGGTGACGCATGTTCCTGTCGATAACCGCCAGCGCCTTCAGTACCCTTCCGGGATCGCTCGCTCTGGCCGCGGAGCCGCTGGCTCGCCTCCGCGGGCTCGACATAGCCGTTATCGCGATTTATTTCGCCATGGTTTTGTGGATCGGGTTTTATCTGAAGGGCCGCTCCAATACCGGCGAGGAGTTCTTCCTGGCGGGGCGGGAGATGACAGCCTGGATCGCGGGGTTGAGTTTTGTTTCCGCCAACCTGGGGTCGCTGGAGCTGATGGGCTGGGCCGGGTCGGCGTATCAGTACGGCATCCTGGCCACGCACTGGTACTGGGTGGGCGCCATCCCCGCCATGCTCTTCCTGGGCCTGGTGATGATGCCGTTTTACTACGTGTGCAAGACGCACTCGGTGCCCGGCTATCTGGATTTGCGCTACGGGGGGAAGGCGCGCACCGTGGCCGCGCTCTCCTTTGCCACCGAGATGATCCTGATGAGCGGCGTGAACATGTTCGCCATGGCAGTGGTGATGAAGGTGGTGCTGGGCTGGAACATCACTTTCAGCATTTTTGTTTCGTCGATCGCCGTAGCTATTTATGTGGGGCTGGGCGGGCTGCGATCGGCGATTTTCAATGAAGTGCTGCAGTTCGTGCTCATCTGGGGCGGGGCGCTGCTGGTGCCGATACTGGGGCTGGTGCAGGCGGGCGGATGGCACGGCATGGTGGAAAAGATCCTCTTTAACATGCATGGCAACGATTCGTATCTGCACCTGTGGCGCGATACGGGCAGCTTCTCTGCCAATCCCATGGGCGTGCAGTGGACGGGAATTCTGTTTGGGCTGGGATTTGTGATCAGCTTCGGCTACTGGACGACGGATTTCCTGGTGGTGCAGCGCGTGCTGGCCGCGCACAACCTGAGGGCGGCGCGGATGGCGCCGATCATTGGATCATTTTTCAAGATGGCAGTGCCGTTCATTGTGATTCTGCCCGGGTTGCTGGGCCTGGCGCTGCGCACGCCGGCTGTTGCCGGCGGCATTCCGCACCTGGTGGGCGAAGACGTAGTGGCCGCGCATGCCGGCATGGGGCTGCACAGCTACAACGAGATTTTGCCGCTGATGATGGTGCGCTACCTGGGGCCGGGATTACTAGGGCTGGGCATCACCGCGCTGATTGCCGGATTCATGAGCGGCATGGCCGGCAACGTGAGCGCGTTCTCGACGGTGTGGACTTACGACATCTACCGGCCGCTGATCAACAAGAAGGGCAGCGACAGCCATTATGTGCTGGTGGGCAGGCTGTCGATCTTTATCGGGGTGCTGATTTCGATTGGCGCGGCCTACCTGGTGATGCGCGCGCATGGAATCATGGACTACGTGCAGGCGCTGTTCAGCATCTTTATTGCGCCCCTGCTGGCGGTGATTCTGTTCGGGATGTTCTGGAAGCGGGCGACGGGGCTGGCGGGATTTCTGGGACTGCTGACAGGAATTATTTTTTCAGCCGGTTTATTCATGTGGGTCAAGCTGAACCCGGCGGAGCTGGCGCGCGTGGCGCTTTCGCCGGATGCAAAACCGATGGCGGAGAATGTGTTTCGAGCGTTGTGGGCCTTTTTGTTCAGCGCGATCGTGGTGATGGTAGTAAGCCTGCTGAGCAGGCCGCGGCCGGTGGAAGAGTTGGGGGGGCTGGTGTATGGCGCAACCAAGCTGCCCGAGGAAGAGTGGGTGCCGTTCTACAAGCGGGAGTGGTTCTGGGCGTGCGTAGTGGTGGCGATTTTTGCGGCGCTGAATATTCTGTTCTGGTAAGCAAGGGTCGTTTGGAGAGGCATAGAGTGATGCACGGTTCGCGAATTGCGATCTGGTTTTTTGTGGGCGTGCTGCTGGCCGTTTACGGCGGCATGATTATGGGCTACGGGGTTTACGAGTGGGTGAGCGGCAGCTATCCGCCCGGCGTGCAGTTGACGAATCTGCATACGCCGGTGTGGTGGGGCGGGCTGTTGGAAGTCCTGGGGATTTTTTACTTGATGAAGTTCCGGCCGGGGAAAGCAGAGAAGTGAGGGCGCGCCTGGCGGAGTGGTGGCCAGGTGATTCACAGGGGCGTGCGTTCTCAGATCCGGGAAGGGGGATCTGGACACGCGCAATAACTAAAGGAGAAGAAAATGGCAGCGCAGCGGAAGATGACGTTTGGAGTGGTAGTAGGGAATCGCGGATTTTTTCCGGATCACCTGGCCAAGACCGGCCGCGAGGAAATCATTGCCGTAGTGGAGAAGGCGGGCGCGAAGCCGGTGGTGCTGGGGCCGGAAGAATCGAAGTACGGCGCGGTGGAAACCTATGCCGAGTCGCAGCGCTGTGCCGAGCTGTTCAAGAAGCACGCCGACGAGATCGACGGCATTCTTGTGACGCTGCCCAACTTTGGCGAGGAGCGCGGCATTGTGGACGCGATCCGGCTCTCGGGGCTGAAGGTTCCGGTGCTGGTGCAGGCCACGCCCGACCGTTCCGATGCCATGACCATCGCCACGCGGCGCGACAGCTTCTGCGGAAAAATGAGCGCGTGCAACAACATGATGCAGTACGGGATTGCGTACTCGCTGACCACGCTGCACACCGAGGCGCCGAACTCGGCGGAATTCAAGGCCGACCTGGAGTGGTTCTCGCAGGTGTGCCGGATTGTGAAGGGGCTGAAGAACGTGAAGATTGGCGCCATCGGGGCGCGGCCGGCGGCATTCAACACGGTGCGCTACTCGGAACGGATTCTGGAGACGGCGGGCATTTCGGTTGAGCCGATCGATCTGTCGGAGATTTTCGGGCGCATCAATCGCATGAAGGATAACGACGACGCGGCGCAGGAGAAGCTCAAGGCCATCAAGGGCTACGTGAGCACGCAGGGCATTCCCGATGCGGCACTCATGAAGATGGCCAAACTGGGCGCGGTGATCGACGGTTGGATGAAGCAGACCAACTGCACCATCAGCGCGGTGCAGTGCTGGACGTCGATGGAGGAGTTCTTTGGGGTGGTGCCGTGCACGGTGATGAGCATGATGAGCAATAACCTGATTCCCTCGGCCTGCGAAGTGGACGTGCCGGGCGTGCTGAGCATGTACATGATGGCGCTGGCCAGCGAAACGCCCAGCGCGCTGCTGGATTGGAACAACAATTACGGCAATGATCCGAACAAGTGCGTCTGCTTCCACTGCTCCAACCTGCCCAAGCACTTCTTCAAGGAAGCGAAGATGGATTATCAGGAGATCATTGCGGGCACGGTGGGCAAGGAGAACACGTTTGGCACATGCGTGGGACGCGTGAAATCGGGCGCGATGAGCTACGCGCGTTACTCGACCGACGACCGGCGCGGCGTGATTCGCGGCTATACGGGCGCGGGACGGTTCACCGACGATCCGCTGGAGACCTTTGGAGGCGCGGGCGTGGCGGAGATTCCAGAACTGCAGAAGCTGCTGAAATATATCTGCACAAATGGATTCGAGCATCACGTGGCGGCGAACTTCAGCGAGGTGTCGAAGGCCGTGCATGAGGCCGCGGTGCGGTATTTGGGGTGGGAGAGCCACTACCATCCGGAGGACTAGGAGCCTGTTTACGATTTGTTGGAGGGCAGCGTTTTTTCGCCTGCTGAAGCGGGCTGGGCTACGAAATCAGCCTTCTGTTCCCCAGGCTGGGGCCTGGGGTCACCGTCTATCGCCTGCCTGTGGCGGACTTGGCGAGTCGAAAACCATCCTTCTTGCCGATTGGGAACAGATTCTTACAGCGTGTTTCAAAAATGCTGCCGGGACAATCAAGGAACCATCCCTCAGCAGCTAAAGCCGCATAAACGGCGGATTTTGCACGGCACGGCTGAAGCCGTGCCCTTTCAAAGCCTATTTTTGAAACACGCTCCGGGAGATCGTAAACACGCTCTCAGGGCTAAGAGACTAGGGAAAAGCGGGGCCTTCGACTCATCCGCTGTGGCGAACTCGCTCGGGATGACAGCTATGTTCACGAAGGGTCGCCCCGCATCCACTTCGGCAAGCCTGAGGCGATGACTGTGCGCATGGCTTCCATCAGTTCTTCGCGCGTGGCGTAGTTGGCCGGATAAAGCGGGGGATGGAAGCGAATGTACGCGGCACCGGGATGGATGCGCAGACTGCCCTTGCCCATCATCGTCTCGGTTCCGTAAATCGACACCGGGATGCACGGCGCGCCGGCCTCCATGGCCAGGTAGAAGGGCCCTTTTTTGAAGGGCAAGAGGCGGCCGTCGCGGGAGCGCGTGCCTTCCACAAACGTGGTGATGTGAACCCCCCTGGCAAGCACGGCACGAGCGGCAGCCACGCTTTGCTGCGCGCTCTCCACGCGCCCGTCGCGATCGACGGGAATCAGTTCGCCCAGCTTGAAAGCGTAGCCGAGCACCGGAATGCGCATCAGCTCGCGCTTGAGAAATGCGGAAGTGCGGCCGGGAATGCGGGGAATGAGCGCCGGAGGGTCAAGGTTCGACACGTGGTTGGACATGAAGATGCAGGCTGCGTGGGCAGGAATATTCTCGCGGCCCGCAACCTCAACGCGGATCCGCGCCATGCGGAATGCGGCGCGGTTGATGGTCTGCGCCGCGTTGTAAAGCGGAGCGGCGCTGCCGGTGATCATGGCCAAGGGGATAAAGATCAGCGCCGCCGGGATGCCCAGGACCAGGAGCGTGCCGAGAAGCGAGAGCGCGGAGATCATCGGTTCGCCCTGCTATCGGGGAACCGCTCGCGGAGGCGCGCGGGAAGCTTTTCATAGATGCCGTCGAAGCCGCCGTTGGAAAGGATAGCCACCACGTCCCCGGGCGCGAGCCGCGGGGCGATAGCACCGACGATGGCGCCGGCATCGGGCAGCAGATCGGCGGGCGTTTGGGAGGCGTTGAGGGCGGCGACTACATCTTCGGGGTGCAGGCGCTCGGCGTCGGGGATGCGCTGCTGCTGATAAACGCCGGCCAGCACCACGCGATCGGCCATGCGCAGGCTGGCGACGAGATCGGCTTGGAGCACCTTGCGGCGCAGCGTGTTGGAGCGCGGCTCTAAAACGGCCCATAAGCGCGCCGAGGGGTACACGGCACGAAGCGCCTTGAGAGTTTCGCGAATGGCGGTGGGATGGTGGGCGAAGTCCTCGATGACGGTAATGCCGCCAATCTCGGCGCGAACTTCGAGACGGCGCTTCACGCTCTTGAAGCTCGACAAGGCCGCGATGACGGACTCCTTGCCGATTCCGCAGCCTGAGGCCAGGGCGGCCGCAGCAGTGGCATTGAGCGCATTGTGCTCGCCGGCGAGGCCCATCTCCAGCTTAGCCCAGAGATCACCGCGATGCCAGGCCTCCCAGTGCGTGAGGCCTGCCTCATAGTGCAGATTGCGGATGCGCCAGTCAGAGGCTTCGCTGAAGCCGTAACGATGGACGGGGCACAACGCGCGCTCCACGCACTCGCTCACGTTGGGGCTGCCGTCGTAAGCCACAATGAGCCCGCGCCGCGGCACCAGGTTCACGAGGCGCTTGAATGCGGTTTTGACGGCGTCGAGATCAGCATAGATGTCGGCGTGATCGAATTCCACGTGGGTGAGGATCAGCGCGCCGGGAAAATAGTGCAGGAACTTGGGGCCTTTGTCGAAAAACGCGGTGTCGTACTCGTCGCCTTCGGCGATGAAAGTGCGCGTGGGGCGCAACTGAAAGCTGGAGCCGAAATTTTCGGCCACGCCGCCGATGAGAAACGATGGCTCACGGGCAGGATCTTGACGCGCTGCCGTCTGGTAGATCCAGGCCAACATGCTGGTGGTGGTGGTCTTGCCGTGGGTGCCGGCGACGACCAGCGATTCGCGGCCCCTGAGGAATTCATCGTGCAGCAGCGCGGCCATGGAGGTGAAGGGAATGCGTTCGTCGAGCACGCGCTCCACTTCGGGGTTGCCGCGCGAGAGGGCGTTGCCGATGACGACGAGGTCGGGCCGCGGCTCGAGATTGGTTTCCGCGTAGGGCTCCGCGACTGGAATCCCGAGCGAGCGGAGCAGATCGCTCATGGGCGGATAGGCGGCTTTGTCGGAGCCCGTGATGCGATGCCCACGCAACTGCAAGAGGCCGGCGAGCGAAGCCATGGCGGTGCCGCAAATCCCGCTCAAATGTATGTGACGCCCCGCGCCGTTCAACGCCTCACCACCGCGTGCCATCTGTGCATTTCCTATTCCCTAATCCCGATGTGCCTGCTTTTCTCAGGGCTGATTCCAGAATCTCCAACCGCGCCTGCGGGCGGGCGCGCAGCTCCGCTTTCACTCCGAAGGTCAGCGTAACGTTCTGGCGCGAAACGTGGCCGCTGCGCAGGCCGATGGCGATGGGCCCCTTGAATCCCTGGAGAGCATTCAGGATGGCATCCTGGAGCAGATCCGCAGGCGCATCTTTCGATACGCACTCCAGCATCTCGCCAAAGACGATGCCGCGCACGCCCCTGAGCTTGCCGGCGCGGCGCAGTTGCCAGATCATGCGATCGACCTGGTAAGGCTTGACGCCCACGTCTTCAAGAAAGAGGAGCTTGCCTTCGGTGCGCGGTTCCCAGGGCGTGCCCAGAAGCGACACCAGGATGCTGAGGCAGCCGCCATAGAGAATGCCGCGGGCGGTTCCGGCTTGCAGTGGGCGCAGACCTTCCGTTGCGCCCACGCCGTAGGGGCGGCCGGAGAGCGCGGCGCGAAAGCTTTCCATGTGCACGCCGTCTTTGAGGAAAAAATCCGCGGCTAGCATGGGGCCGTGGAAGGCGGGCCATCCCAACTCGTCGAGCAAGCGCAACTGCACGGCGGTGAGGTCGCTGTACGCGAAGAAGGGTTTGGGATGGCGGGCGATGCGGTTGAGATCCAGGCGGTCGAGAAGGTAATTGGAGCCATAGCCGCCGCGCAGGCACATGACGGCGCTGGTGCTGGTGTCAGCGAAGGCGTCGTGCAGATCGGCGAGCCGCTGCTGGGGCGTTCCGGCGAAATAGATGGGGCCGCGCTGGAGCGCGTGGGCCGCCAGGCGGGGCGCGAATCCCAGCGCCCGCAGCGCCTTGATGCCGCCCTTGATGCGTTCGCTCCGGGCAAAGCTGGCGGGGGCGACCAGGCTGATGCCGGCGCTGCCGGCGGCGGCTGGCGGCTCCCGCATGAGGACGCGGCGCGCTGCCATGGCTACCAAGCCTCGCCGCGCGCGATCAGCGATGCCGGTCCGCTGAGACGGAGTTCGCTTCCGGGGCCGCTCCACGCCACGGCCTGCCGGCCGCCGGGAGAGATCACCGAAAGCGGCGAGACGCAGCCTTTGAGCGCCAGGGCCGCGGTAGCCGCAGCCGAGCTTCCGGTGCCGGATGAGGTAGTCGGCCCCACGCCGCGTTCGAAGATGCGAATCTCGATCTCGCGTTCGCTGAGCACGCGCACAAATTCAACGTTGGTTCGATGGGGAAAATCAACATGGACGCAGGCTTCGGCGCCGATTGCAGTCCACGGCCTACCGGCGACGCTGAACTCCGCATTGTCGACCACGATGACGAAATGCGGATTGCCGGTGGAGACCTCGATGCCGACGATGTCCGCGCCGTCGCCGAGGCGAATGGTGTGCGGAATAAACGTGGGCACGCCCATGGCCGTGCAAACCTCGACCGAAAATTCGCTGCCATTGCGGACGCGCTCAATGCGACAGACGCGCAGGCCGGCGCCGGTCAAAATCTCCAGCTTGTCACCAGCCTTCGAACCGAGCTCCTCGGCCATCCATGCGGCCACGCAGCGCGTACCGTTGCCGCTGATTTCGGCCATCGAGCCGTCGGCGTTGTGCAGGCGAGCGCGGCCCGAGGTCTTGCCGGTCCAGGCGAAAAATTCGATGCCGTCGGCGCCCATGCCGGTGGAGCGCGCGCACAGGCGGCGCGTCAAGGCGGCGCGATCCTGTGCCGCTACGGCATCTTCCGCAACGATGAGAAAGTCGTTGCCGCAAGCATGAGCCTTGGTAAAAGGGATCAATCTTCCTCCGGAATTCAGAGCGGAACCAGAGTCAACGGGCAATCCGCCGTACGCAAGCGCACCTTCCTTGCCCGATGCTATCACCGGGACGGATTGGGATGCGCGGCGGGCGGCTGTGGTGAAGCCTAAGCTCGGTGAAGAACAGCCGCAGATCCTTCGACTCCGTTTGCCGCAAAATGCGCGGCAAACTCCGCTCAGGATGACAAGTGATTGGCCGTGCTTTCTTCCGGCGCTGGGATCAGGGCCGGGTGCAGAGGACAGACGAGACGTAAAGCGTTGCCGATGGCTGGCCCATGGCCGTGAAATGCGCCACCGCGCGCAGGCCGGCGGGATGCGATTTGACCGCCTGGTCGACCGTGTCGCCGTCGAAGGCCAGCACCAGCGCCGCGTGTTCCGCGGGCGCGAACAGCGCCTGGCGATAAATCTGCCGGTCTGCCTCGTTGATGGTCTGTCGCAACGGAATGCCGGTGAGCGCGACCAGTTCGGGATGCACAGAAGTATTCATAAGGACCGCGCCGCCGGGGCAGATGTTGAGTTGCGCGCGCAGAGCAGGCGGAATGTCTTGGTCAAAAAGCTTGCGCGCGCGGAGGTTCTTTGTGCCTTCCACGTAGACCAGCGGGCGCTTGCGGATCAGGCCCCAGGCGTTGAGTGCGATGAGCGCCAGCAAGGCTACGGCCGCATAGCTGCGCCAGCGCGGCTTGAAGTCACGCACCGCGGCCAGCACGAACTGGGCGACAAAACCGAGGCCCAGCGCCAGCGCGGGGAGCAATTCCATGCCGTAGCGCGTGTTGTACCAGGAGCGCGGCCACCAGACGGGGATAAAGATGGGCACCGAGCCGTAGGCGACCGAGTACGCATAGAAGGGAACCGGCAGCCACAGGAGCCACGTCCACGCGACGGCGCGGCGGCGCGCGGCGAGCCATGCGCCCAGGGCGCCCATGAAACTGATCGCCAGTGCCGCATGACGCCAGAGGGCGAAAGCGTCCATCTCCGAGACTTTGATGTAGAAGAGCAGGCTGATCCAGAGATTGTGCCAGCCGGGATGCAGCGGGCCGGAGCCGTGAGCCGAAGTGCGCAGCTCGATGGCCTTGGCCGAGTATGGGCCACGCGCAAAATAGAGCCAGTCGCCGAAGGCGATGGAGTTGTAGGCGAACCAGACGATGGGTGCGGCAATCAGGATGGCGGAGCAGATCCAGAAGCTGGACGAGCGCAGCCGGCTGCGGCTTGACCCCGGCGCGCCCCGTTCTTCGAGCAACCCGTCGCCGCGGGCCCCGCGCCGCAGCAGCACCAGGCCCATGGCGGTCCACGCCGCCAGCGCCATGATCCAGCCGTCGTAGCGGGTGTAGATGGCGGCGAGCAGAAGGATGGTGATCCAGATTTGCAGACGGCTGGCGCGGCGGGGGTCGCTGTCGAGGCTATCCTGCCACGCGACGAGCACCAGCACAATCCAGATCATTTCCGCGACAAACAGCGGCTCGGTCATGGCCGTGGTTTGCAGGTAGAACAGATTGGGATTGAGCGCGAAGAAGGCGAGCACGACCGCGGCGGCGGCCACGGGCATCCAGCGGCGCGCGAGGCGATACAAGCCGAGGCACGCGGCGATCCAGGCCAGGGCGGAGGGGATGGCTCCGGCGAGGCCATCGGCCCACCACGCGTAGACCTGCACGAAAGGCAGCATGAGCAGGTGGGGCAGCGGGAGCCATACGGAGCCGAGCTCGGTCAGGCCGGGAAAACGGCTGTCGAAGATGCGGCGCGCGATGTACAGATGAGCGATCGCATCGCCGTAATTGAGGAGCGCGTGGTGGCGCCAGCTCCAGGCGATGGCGATGATAGAGAGCGCGGAAGAGCAGGCAAGGACGGCCCATGGCTCACGGCGCTGGAACACACCTGGCGACAGCAATTTATCGCCAGGGCGTTCGCGAATGGGCGCTTCAGTCAAGGTGGGTCAGCTCGCGAAAGACCTGGAAGCGCGCGTCGATTTCGGGGCGCGAAAGCTGCTGCAGGCGCTCGGTGCCGAAGCGCTGGCAGGCGAACGAACCCATTACGCCGCCATAAAACATGGCGCGGCGGAATGCGCCCGGCGTGAGCTCCTGCTGCGCAGCCAAGTAGCCGAAGAAGCCGCCGGCGAAGCTGTCGCCGGCGCCGGTGGGATCGACAACTTCTTCAAGCGGCAATGCCGGAGCCCTGAAGGCGCGGCCCTCCGCGCTTTTACATTTTGGATCAGATGCGTGAAATAGCGTGGCTCCGTACTCGCCGTGTTTGACGACCAGGAAGCGCGGTCCGAGGGCCATGACGGCGCGCGCGGCCTGGACGAGATTCTTGTTGCCGGCGATCATGCGCGTTTCCGTGTCGTTGATGAGTAAAATGTCCAGGCCCTTGAGCATCTGCTCGAGCGCCGCGCGATAATCCTTGATCCAGTAATTCATGGTGTCGCCGGCCACCAGCTTGACGCCGGGCATACTGTCGCGCACGCGCTTTTGGAGCACCGGGTCGATGTTGGCAAGAAAAAGAAAATCCGAATCGCGATAGGCGTCGGGGATCTTGGGCTCGAAGGCGGCAAAGACGTTGAGCTCGGTGGAGCAGGTCTTGGCTTCGTTCAGATTCTCGAGATACGAGCCCTCCCAGAAGAAGCTCTTGCCCGGGGCGTGTTCAATGCCGCGCGTATCGATGTTGTGCGCCTTGAATACCGCTTCCTGATCGGGGCCGAAATCGTCGCCGACCACAGCGATTACGCGCACGTCGCAGAAGAAGCTGGCGGCAAGGGCGAAGTAGGTTGCCGCGCCGCCCAGGCAACGCTCGCGGCGGCCGGCTGGGGTTTCAACGGAATCGTAGGCTACGCTGCCGACAACGGTGATGGCCAATGGATCTCCTGGGAGAGCTGAAGTTTCACTTGCACGGCTCAGGGTCTGTAAATCCGCCCCTCGATCTTCACGACAGGGCACCAGAAGCAGAAGCGAACATGTTTTTGAGGCGTGATCCCGGATGTGTCGAGCGAGCACCACCAATGCAGACCCGCTCTGCACAGCAAAGAGCTGAAAGAGGGAGCCTCATGCTCCCGATGCGGCCAGAGCTTTGCCAAATTGGAAGCAAGCTGCCGGTCGGTCAATGGCGGGAGTTGTGATGTTGTGGTCATGGCTTTGTCCGAGCCAGTTTTGCAGTTTACCATCCGAGATACTTTCCAAACAGGAGTTTCAGCCGCTCCTTGGCGGCTGCGGGGATCGCATCCGGCCGGGTGAGTAGCGCGTATCTTGCCGCCGACGCGCAGGTGCAATTGCGTTCACGCGGCATAGCGGCGACAGCGGCTTTCACCACTTTGCATGCGTTGTCGGCGTTCTTGTGCAGCACGGCAACAATCTCCTCGATGGTCACAGCGTCGTGGCCCTCGCGCCAGCAATCGTAGTCGGTAACCATGGCGATGGTGGCGTAGCAAAGCTCCGCTTCGCGGGCCAGCTTGGCCTCCTGCAGATTGGTCATGCCGATGACGTCGGCGCCCCAACTGCGATACAGATTCGACTCGGCCCTGGTGGAGAACTGCGGACCCTCCATGCAGACATACGTGCCGCCCGGCTTGCCCACCACTCCCACGCTGGCGCAGGCCTCGACGGCGGCTTGGGCGACCGTGGCGCAGACTGGATCGCCAAAAGCCACGTGGCCCACGATGCCCTCGCCGAAAAAGGTCGCGATGCGATGGAAGGTGCGGTCGATAAACTGATCGGGCACGATGAAGTCGGTAGGCTTGTGCTCTTCCTTGAGCGAGCCGACGGCGGAAACCGAGATGATCCGCTCTACACCCAGTTTCTTGAAGGCATAGATGTTGGCGCGGAAATTCAGCTCCGAGGGCAGAATGCGATGGCCGCGGCCGTGGCGGGCGAGGAATGCGACTTTGCGGCTCTCGAGCTCGCCGAGGACGAATGCGTCCGAGGGCTCGCCGAAGGGCGTTTCCACGCGCTCCTCATGAACATTGATGAATCCGGGCATCGAATACAGCCCGCTGCCGCCGATGATGCCGATTTCCGCTTGAGGCAATGCAATTCCTTTCCGAGCTTTTAGCCTTTAGCTTTTAGCCATTCGCTCATTCCGTGTCAACTCAAACCCTAGAAGTGGTTTCATAAGCTGCCTGTCATTGCCCCTCAGGGGCTAAAGCCCCACGTTTTTGGGGAACTTATTGGCACGGCTGAAGCCGTGCCCTTTCAAAAACAGGGTTAGGAAACAGCTTCTAGAAGCTGTTTTCTAACCGGCGCCAACTGCTTTTCACGGGCTAAAGCCTCCCTGTTTTATGACATTTTTCGGCGCGACTAAAAGTCGTGCCCTGACACAAAACAAGTTATAAAATGGCCTCTAGCCGGCCGCCACGCTCGCCCCCTCAAAATGCGCCTCGATCTCCTCGAGCGTCTTACCCTTGGTCTCCGGCAGGAAGAACACCGCGACCAGCAGGTACACCACCGTGAAACCCGCGAACAGGAAGAACATGGACGAGTAGCCGTGCTTGCTCACGAATGGCAGGAAGATGCCGGCCAGCGTAGTGGATACAAGCTGATTGATGACCAGCGCAATGCTCATACCGTTGGAGCGGATGCGCGTGGGCATAAGCTCGCTGAGCGCCAGCCACACGACCACCCCCGGCCCCAGCGCGTAGAAGCTCACGAAAAGATAAATGCCCAACGCCACCAGCCAGCCGTGGCCGGCATCGGGAACGGTTCCGATCAGCGCCTTCTGAATCCTGAGCGGCGCTGTCTCTGCGGCCTTGAGATTGCCAAGTGGGTCCTCGAAAAACGCCTGCACGCGATTGCCCGGAACCGCGCTGGCGCGCGTAATCTCGATGGGCTTCGCGGCAGCATCGTCGGAGCGCACAAAGCTGGTGGCGGCGGTGAAATCTCCATAGGAGTAAATGATGGCCAGCGAGGCGCGGCCGCTCTCGATCGTATTGCCACGATAACCCCGTGCCTCCAGCAGCCGCGCCGCCTCGGCCGGATCGAAGCGAAGGGTGAGCTGATCCGCCGATCCCGCCATGGCCTGCACCGCCGCGCGGCAATCCACGGTCACTCTTTCAGTGGTTTTGAAGAGCAGCGCCACGCCCACCATGGACACAATCACCCCGCTGGTGCCCAGGATGAGCAGGAACCTGCGTCCCTTGCGATCCACCAGCATCATGCCGATGGTGGTAGCGAGAAAATTGATGACGGTGAAGATAACGTAGCCCCAGTGCGCGGCGAGGTCACTCAACCCGCTTTGCAGCAGGATACCCGTGTTGTAGCCAATGACGGAGTTGACGCCCGTGGCCGTATTGCAGGACAGGATCACGCAGGCCAGCAGAAACGGGATCACATATTTGCGGCGCAGCAGGGAATCCTGGAACCTGGGCCCGCGCTGCTCCGCCGCGGCGCGTGCAATGGCATCCATCTCTTGCAGCTCAACCGCTGCCTGTTGCGGTGATCGCGAGCGCAGCAGCGCGGCGTGCGCCCGCTCCCGCTGGCCACGGCGGAAGAGCCAGCGAGGCGATTCGGTGACCAGCAGCGCGCCCAGCACGAAGATCATGCCCGGCGGCATGGACACCCAGAAGATGCGCCGCCAAGCCTGGTCTTTGAAGGCCAGCAGCGCAGCCGCATCGCCAACCCTCGCCACCGCTTGCACGCGATAACTGAAATAAATCCCCACCAGCGCCGCGGCCACGATGCCCAGCGTAAGCATCCACTGGAAAATGGCTGTGCCCTTGCCGCGCACCGAAGCTGTCAGGCATTCGGCCAGGTAGAGCGGCACCACCACACCTACAAGTCCGGCACTCATGCCCTGCAGGAGCCGTCCCAAAAACAGCGGTGCGTAGCCATGCGACAAGGCGATCACAGGAATGCTGCACACAAACGCCAGACCACTCACGATCATCAGCGCCTTGCGCCCCATCCAGTCGGCCAGCAAGCCGGCGAAGAGCGTGGAGAAGACGCTGCCCAGCAACACTGCCGCTACGATCACCGAAAGCTGCGCGGCGCCCAACCCTGAAGTTGCCTCAAGATAGGGCAGCGCGCCACCGATGATCCCTACGTCGATCCCGTAGAGCAATCCGCCCAGCCCGGCCACCGTGAGCAGGATGAGGTTGTACCGGCGCATGGCAATCGTCGGTGCGGCGGCAAGCGCGTTGGTGGAACCAAATGTGGCCATGAAATTATCTTCTCCGTCCTTCCATTCATGCCAAAAAGCCTATCGTGTCCCCTCCGGGAGCCGGGGATCCGCGAATGGAGGCCCGTCGTTTGGCCGCGAATTAGGCTGCCGTTGCTACGTCCAATTAGTCTACAATGATCGATTGAAATTCAAATGCTCAATTTCATGAACTACAAGAGGCTCGCAATGTCGCTCCTGCGCACGTCTTTGCTCTCGCGTCCCACCACCGGTTGGATTCCCGCGGCCCTGATTCTGGCACTCGTCTCCTTACCGCTCGCGGCCCAGAATCCAATCAACCTGCTCCCGGCACCGAGGGAGGCGCATTTTGGCGCGCCCATCGACCTACCGGCAAAAATCCTGGTCTCGGTCCCAGGCCGCGCTCCCGAGGACGAGTTCGCCGCCCAGGATCTCGAAGACGCGCTCGGTCCGCTCCCGCCTGCCACCGCCAACGGCCTGCCCTACCGCGTCATTCTCCTGCGCACCGGCACAGCTGAAGCCAAAGCGGTGCTCGCCCGCAACCATCTCAGCTTCGATCCGCCGATGGAATCGGAGGGCTACGTTCTCGTGATCGAGCCCCACGAAACGTACGTAGTGGGCGAAACCGGGTCCGGTGTCTTCTATGGCGTGCAGACGCTCAAGCAGCTTCTTCCACTGCCAGGCTCGCCGCGGCAAATACCGTCCGGCACGGTTCGCGACTGGCCGGCCATGCAGTACCGGGGCATCGACAACGACCTCTCCCGCGGCCCCTTCCCCACGCTCGATTTTCAGAAGCACCAGATTCGCGTCTTCGCGTCGTTCAAGATCAATATCTATTCGCCGTACTTCGAGAACACGTTGCTCTATCCCGATCAGCCGCTGCCCGCGCCTCCGGGCAGCTCGCTTACGCCTGCCGAGGCTGACGACCTGGTCGCCTACGCGCGCAAGTATCACATCACGATCATTCCCGACCAGGAGGCCTTCGGCCATCTCCACCAGGTGCTGAAATACGATCTCTATGCCGACGTGGCCGAGACTCCGCACGGCCAGGTGCTGGCACCGGGCCAGCCCGGCAGCCTGCCGCTCATCAAGGCCTGGTTCACGGATATCGCCAAGGAGTTCCCCTCGCCGTTCATTTTCATCGGCGCCGATGAAACCTTCGATCTGGGCATGGGCCGCACCAAAGAGCAGGTGCAGGAGCAGGGCTACGGCCCCGTCTACATGGCTTTCCTCAAGCAGATTCACGACGCGCTCGCGCCGCTCAACCGGCGGCTGCTCTTCTGGGGCGATATCGGCGACGAACACCCCGACGCTGTCACCGCGCTGCCCAAAGACATGATCGCGGTTCCCTGGGATTATTGGGATTCCAGCGGCTTCGACAAGCTCATTGAGCCGTTTGCAAAGAATGGAATTGAAACCTGGGTTGCGCCCGGCGACGCCAACTGGAGTGAAGTTTACCCGATCGAAAAAACAGCGCTCTGGAACATCCAGGGCTTCGTGCGCGACGGGCAGCGCCTGGGCTCGACGGGCATGTTGAATACGGTATGGAACGACGACGGCGAAGGCCTCTTCAACATGGACTGGTATGGCGTGCTGTTTGGCGCCGTGGCCGCGTGGCAGCCGGGCCAGAGCGACATTGCCAATTACCAGGACACCTACGGCCAGGTCTTCCATCACGACCCCAGCGGCAAGATCAATGCCGCCGAGAAAGAGTTGATGGCCGCCGAGGAGGCCATCGCCGACTCCAAGACGGACATGAATAGCGACCAGCTTTTCTGGCTCGATCCATGGAGCCCGCAAGGGCAAGCGGTTTCGGCCAAGCTGCTGCCCAATGCGCAGAACCTGCGCGTTCACGCCGAGCAGGCCATGGTTCTGCTCGACCAGGCGCGCACGGAGAATCCGGGGCTGCTTGAGCCAGAAGCTGTCACCGCCATGGATCTGGGCGCGCGCCGTCTCGACCTCATCGGCATGAAATTCGAATTTGCCCAGGAGATCGTGATTGCCTACGCGCAGATTCTCGCCGACCAGCACGATGCCGCGCAGCGTAACACTGTCAGCAATCTACTCGATGAGATTTCAAGCAACGTGGGCCGGTGCCAGGATTTGCGCGACGCCTTTTCGGCTGCAAAGCTCGAGTACAGCCAGGTCTGGCTGAGCGAGAACCGCCCTTACTGGCTTAATAACGTAACTGTGCGCTACGATCTGGCCATCGAGCAATGGCAGCGCCGCGCCAACGCATTCGAGACCGCAACCCAGGGCTGGTACAGTGGCCAGAACCTGCCCGCGCCGGCCGCGCTGGGCATGCCGGCCGCCGCTGCGCCCGATCCCGGCGCGGCGGCCCCAAAAAACTAGCACAATGCTCGATGCCCGTGGCTACGATTTATGCTGTCGTATGGGCGGGACGTCGCTGTCTCTCATGCGCAGTATCCAGCGAGCTCATCACCGCCGGCCTCGTAACCAAACCGTTACTCACCTGCCATGCGATTACCCTGACCCGCCGCTTTCGCGCACTAGACTGGTTTTATGCTCGACATTGGACGCCAACGTGAGCTTCCCGTCGTCCTGCTGATTGACGACGATATGGTGAGCCGCGAGGTTACGGCCACGCTGCTCACCATGAACGGCTACACGGTGCACACAGTCGAGGACGGCTCCGCCGCCTTAACCATGCTGGCCGCCAGGGTCCTCTGTCCGGGCGTGATTCTGACGGATGCGCAGATGCCCGGCCTGAGCGGAGTCGACCTGGTGCGCGAGCTGCGCGCACGCTGTCCGGCCGCGCGCGTGTACCTTATCAGCGGCAGCGGTCCCAGCGCCGAGCTTACGGCCGCCACCGACGGCCTGCTGCTCAAGCCCTTCGACAGCGAAGCCCTGCGCAAGCTGCTCGAAGGCGCGTCGCCGACGGTTCGCTCCCAACTCGATCCCGATGACCCGGTGGTTAGCACCGAGATTCTGTCCCAGTTACGTCAGCTTATGCCGGAATCCGCGGTACGGGAAATCTATCTCGCCGCAGTGGCTGATCTCATCCGGCGTATCGAAGCGTTGAGCCATGCCATTGCGCGGCGCGATTCGGGCGAGATTCATCGCATCGGCCACGCGATTAAGGGCGGTTGTGGAATGGCGGGCGCTCTGCAGGCGGCGCACCTGGGTGCGTTGCTCGAAACCGCGCCCACAGCCGCTGAAGATAACCACTTGGATAACAGCAGGGCGTTGCTGCGCGATTTGCGCACCGCTGCCCATGCCCTGCAGCGTATGCTGGATGCTGAACTGCCGGCCTAGGCTGGCCGGCGTTGGGGAGGCATGTGGAACCCATGGATCGATCCATTCGTATCGTGGTGGCCGACGATCACCCGGTAGTGCGCATCGGCGTGCGCAACATGCTCACCGAAAGCGAGGGTTTTGAAGTAGTCGGCGACGCCAGCGACGGCGACGAAGCGATCACGCAGACGCTCGAACTCCAGCCCGACATTCTTCTTCTCGATGTTTCCATGCCCCGGTTGCCCGGCCTCGAAGCCATGCGCGCCATCATGAACGGGCCCTCGACCGCCAAGATTCTGCTTCTTACTTCCACCATCACCACGCAGCAGATTATCGAGGCGCTGCAGATCGGCGCCCGCGGCATCGTGCTCAAAGACGCCCTCGCCAGTCATCTCCAGACCGCCATCAAGACCGTCTTCGCGGGCGACTATTGGATTGGCGGCAAGCGCGTGGTCAATCTGGTTTCGGCACTGCACGAGCTGATGCAGCAGGCCGCCGTGCCCCAGCGCAAGACCTACGGGCTGACCCCGCGCGAGCTTGAAGTGGTGGGCTGCATCGTAGAAGGCTGCTCCAACCGCGACATCGCCAAGCAGTTCACCTTGAGCGAGGAAACCGTCAAGCGGCATCTGTCGAACATTTTCGACAAAACCGGCGTCTCCACGCGCCTGGAGCTGGCCCTGTTTGCCATCGCCCACCATCTTGTCACCCCCAGCAGTTGAATCCAGCGTTCCTGTAAGCATCTATGGGTAGCTTGAGCAGAATCGGCATCGCTCTCGATTCCGCGCTTCCGAAACGCTTCGACCGCTTTATTCACAGCCGCGGGCACACCAACCGCTCCGAGGCCTTTCACGACCTGATCTGCGACCGCCTGGTTCAGGAGCGCACCGCCGCGCCCGACGCCGCCGTGGCCGGCACCGTTACGCTGATTTACGACCACCACGCTTAGCAGCCTGTGGCGAAAGTCAAAAATTCGAGAAAAACCATTCCTCAGCGGCTAAAGCCGCATTGATTTGAGACCACTTACGGCACGGCTGAAGCCGTGCCCTTTCAAAACCTATTTTTGAAACACGCTCCAGGAGATCGTAAACACGCTCTTAGAATCAGGCGGATCCAGTAGCCGAGCCGGAAGGTTCTGGCCTATGTCTCCCGCCGGAAGACTACTTGCGCTATGATTGCGTCTAATGGGTAAAAGCCCCGTTCCCTTTCGAGGGCCGGCTCCGGTGGTGTGTGTGTCGCGATTCTTTCAACGTCTTGTCTTCGTGCTGTCGGTGGCGATCTTTGCCGCTCTCGGCCTCGGTTTTGTTCTCGGTCAATTTAGCTGGTTCGGCGTGCACGCTGGCGGCGAGCAGGATGGCGCCTACCAGGAGATCCGCGTCTATGCCGAGGTGTTGCAGAAGATCCAGACCGACTACGTCACCCAACCCAATATCGGTGAGGTGACAACTGGCGCCCTGCACGGGCTGCTGGATTCGCTCGATGCCGACTCCAGCTACCTGACGCCGACGGAATACAAAATCTACAGGGATCGCCCGGCCGGCGGCTCGGCGCAGATTGGCCTTACCGTTTCCAAGCGTTACGGCTACGCGACCGTTGTCAACGTCGTGCCCGGCTCACCTGCCGACCAGGACCACTTGGCCGACGGCGACGTGATCGAATCCATCGGCGACCAGTCCACGCGCGAGCTTTCGCTGGCCGTTGTCCGCATGATGCTGGAAGGCAAGCCCGGAACCACCGTGGAAATCTCCGTGGTGCGGCCGTTCAAACCCGATCCCGACAAGCTGGCTATCACGCGCACCAACCTGGCGGTCCCGGCCATGGCGACCGAGGAGTATGAGAACTCGACAATTCTCTACCTCAAGCCCGGGGCGGTGAACGAGGCGCGCGTGAATGAAATTGCCGCGCGCATCAAGGCTGCCGGCAAATCCACCAAGATTCTGCTCGACCTGCGCGATACCTCCGGCAGCGACGAGCAACAGGGCCTGCGTCTGGCCAACCTATTCATTCAGCAGGGCACGCTGGCCATGCTGGTGGGCCAGAAATATCCTGAGCAGACCTTCACGGCCGATCCGGCCAAGTGCATTACCGGTGCGCCTGTGGACGTGCTGGTCAACCGCGGGACTTACGGCGCGGCGGAACTTGCGGCCGGAGCCATCGAGGATTCCAAGCGCGGCGACGTCATCGGTGAGCGCACCTTCGGCGAGGGCTCCGTTCAGAAAACGCTGGAGCTGCCTGACGGCGGAGCCGTGCTGCTGACCGTGGCCAAGTACGAAACCCCGAATGGCAACAAGATCCAGGACAACGCCGTCGCGCCCACCGTAGCCGTCGACCAGCCCAGCGACGATGAATTCGTGTCGCCCGCCCAGAAGGGCGATGAAACGCTGGATAAGGGCCTGCAACTGCTGAAGGCGAAGGCCAGTTAAGAGCAGGGACCGAGGGATTCGCGACCAGGAATCCAGCACCGGGTTTCGTCCCCATCCCTTTTGTGATCCCCGGCGCGCGTTGCGAGCCGAAGGCTTCTTTCTCTCCGTCCGCGATCGCCTTCCGGCTCTTGCATGGCTAGGTTCAAACGAACTTTCAGAGTATCCACATCGCCGCGCGGCAATGCTACGCTTGGGCTAAGGCAATTTCTCCCTTGATCGGCCCCATGATCGGATCGGGAAGCGGCCTGAGGCCCAAATCGCTTGGCTGCCACCACTCAACAGCCTTTGAGAGGGCGTGGCGCGGATCGGAGCCGCCACCCCCCTGCGCTGCCACCGCAGCGCCGGCGCAAGCTGGCCGGCCGCTCTGCGCTCGTGGTGCTGCTGGTGCTGGCTGTGATTACCGGCTCGCTGGCCGGCCTTACGCTGGTCTACTCGGTCGATCTGCCGCAGATCGATGAGCTTGAGCACTATCGACCCTCCACCATCACAGATCTCTACGACCGCAACGGCCGCCTGGTCGGCTCCTTCGCACTGGAGCGGCGCGAAGTGGTGGGCTACGACGGCTTCGCACCCATCCTGCGCGAGGCCGTGATCTCCATTGAGGACAAAAATTTCTACTCGCACTGGGGCATCAACGTGTTTCGGGTGGCCGGCGCGGCATGGCACGATATCCGCAGCCATGGGCGCTCGCAGGGCGCGTCGACCCTAACCATGCAGTTGGCGCGCAATCTCTTTCTGAACTCGGATCGCACCGCAAAGCGGAAAATCCAGGAAGCGTACCTCGCCATCCAGATCGAGCGCGCCTTCACCAAGCAGCAGATCTTCACGCTCTATGGCAACCAGATTTACCTGGGCAGCGGGATGTATGGATTCGAGGCGGCGTCGGAGTATTACTTCTCAAAGCACGCCAAAGAGCTGACCCTCACCGAGGCAGCGCTGCTGGCCGGATTGCCCAAGGGACCGGTGGCGTTCTCGCCCATCCTCAATCCCGATCGCGCGCTCAAGCGCCGCAACCTGGTGCTCAGCGAGATGGAATCGGACGGCGTGATTACGCATGCGCAGGCCAACGAAGCACGCAGCGCGCCGCTGGGACTGCACATCGCGCAGCCCGAAGGCTCGGTGGCGCCGTGGTTTCAGGAAGAGGTGCGGCGCGAGCTCGAAAAGCGCTTCGGCAGCGACGAAGTGCACGAAGCCGGCTTGCGCGTGGACACCACGCTGGACCTCGGCCTGCAGGAGACTGCAAACCGCGCGGTTGCGGACGGCCTGGCCGCCGATGAGCGCCGCCATGGCTGGAAAGGTCATCTCGAAAATGTTCTAGCCGAGGGCGAAACCATCGACGGCTACCGCCATCCCGATTGGGCAGTGCCCGCCGCACCCAGCGACTACGTTCATGCGCTGGTGACGAGAGTGCTACCGCTGGAGATTCACGCGCGGGTTGGCCCTCCCGACGAATCCGGCGCGGAAATTGTCCTCCTGCCCGCGGATTGGCAGTGGACCGGGCAGCGTTACGGCGATGCCCTCGCCAAACCGGGCGACATCATCTACGTGCGAATGAGCGCGGCCATCCACCCCAGCGACGAAGACCTGTCGCCAGGGACCCCGGACATGGAGGGCTCGGCGCGCCGAGCCACGCTTGAGCAGGATTCCGGCGTGGAGGGCGCGCTGCTGGCCATCGACAACACCAGCGGCGGCGTGCTGGCCATGGTGGGCGGGCGGGACTACGCGCTCTCGGAGTTTAATCGCGCGACCCAGGCCGAGCGCCAGACCGGCTCCAGCTTCAAACCTTACGTCTACACCACGGCCATCGAGAGCGGACTCAAACCCACCGATATTGTCGTCGACGGTCCGGCGCGCTTTGGCGATTACGTTCCGCACAACTACGAGAACGACTACAAAGGCGCGATGACGCTCACCAAAGCCTTCGCCGAGTCGCGCAATATTCCCGCGCTCAAGCTGGCCGCGCGCGTGGGCATCGAGAAAGTGATCGACACCGCGCATCGCTTCGGCGTGACAGCCAAAATCCCGCCGTATCTGCCCATTGCGCTGGGCGCGGTGGGCATCACGCTGGAGGAACAGGTGGCCTCATACGCCGTCTTTCCCAACGATGGCGTTCGCGTGGCGCCGCACCTGATCCGCAAAGTGACCAACGCCGACGGAATCGTGCTCTGGGAAGACAAGCCGGCGGTGAACGAAGTCATCGACCAGCGGACGGCGCGCACCATGATGACGCTGTTCAAAGCCGTTACCGCGCATGGCACTGGCGCGGCGGCGGCACAGTTGAACCATCCGCTGGGCGGCAAGACCGGTACCACCAGCGACTTTACCGACGCATGGTTCCTGGGCTTTTCGCCCTCGGTCACCTGTGGAGTGTGGGTAGGCTACGACAGCCGCGAATCGCTGGGCAACAAGGAAACGGGCGCGGTGGCCGCGCTGCCCATGTGGATCGACTTTATGAAAGCCGCGATTGCCGGCAAGGAGGACGAGCAGTTTCCGGGAGACGAGGCGACGCCGCCAAATCAATCAGATCTCGCCAGCCGGAAATAGCGCTTCGCCCGCGACACATCCTTGAAGATCTGCTCCTTGAGCGCTTCGGGCGAGGGCCACTGCTGTTCGCCGCGCAGCCGCAGCAGGAATTCCAACTCCAGCGGCGTGGCTTCGTCGAGATCAACGGGCTCGAAGTTGAGAATGTGCGACTCGACGGCAAATGAGAGTTCGCCGAACGTGGGTCGGTTGCCGACATTGGTCACGGCCTGGAAGACGCGGCCGGCAATCTTCAGCCGTGTGACGTACACGCCGAGCCCGGGCAACAGGCCGTCGTAAGACGCGAGATTGACGGTGGGCACCAGCAGCCGCATGCCAATGCCGCGTCCGCGCGCCGGCGTGGAGAGCACGGTAAAGCAGCGGCCCAGCATCCAGCGGGCGCGGCGCACGTCGCCCCCGGCAATCAGCGCGCGAATCGCGGAGCTCGATACTTCGAGCCGGTGAACCTGCACCGCATCGTGCACGCGCACGGCAAAACCGTAATCCGCGCCGAACAGGGCCAGTTCTTTTACGCCCGCCGCGGCGCGATGGCCGAAACGAAAGCTCTGCCCTTCATGCAGCGCGCGCACGCGCAGCTTCTCGACCAGAATGTTGGAGGTGAAATCGCGCGCCGAGAGCCGGGCCAGCGCGGCGTCGAAAGGCAAAACCAGAATCGCGTCTACTCCGGTTGAAGCCAGCAGCCGCAGCCGTTCAGCCATGGGCGTGATCAGCTTGGGCGCCTGCCGGGGCCGCAGGAACTGCTCCGGGTGCGGATCGAAGGTAATGGCAAGCGCACGCGCCCCGGAGCTCTGCGCCTCGATCGACGCGGCGGAAAGAATCTGGCGATGGCCACGGTGTACGCCATCGAAGTTGCCGATGGCGGCAATGGCCGATCCGAAGAACGGGGGAATCTCGGCCAGCGAGCGATAGACCGGGACCTGCCGCGAATCCGCGGTCAGAGCGGGCCGATTTTCGCTCGCCTCGCCGCTCATCTCGTCACGCGCCTTGAGGCTCATAGCAACACGGGCACGCTCAACCCGTCGTAGGCCAGGCGCACGCCCTCGGGCAGCGTGCGGTTGGTGGCTTCGTGGCCCAGGTCATGGGCGATGTGGGTGAGCCAGGTGTGGCGCGCACCGATGCGCCCGGCCCACTGGAGCGCCTGCTCTACGGTCGCGTGGCTGGGATGCGGCGCGTGGCGTAGCGCCGAAAGAACCAGCACATCCAAGCCTTCAAGAAGCTTAAAGCTGGATTCAGGAATCGCGCTCACATCGGTGAGATAGGCCGCGTTGCCGAAACGGAAGCCCGAGATTTCCATCTCACCGTGCAGCAGCGGAACGTGAACGAAGTCGACCCCGTGCACCAGGGTATCCGCACTCAACGGCAGGAGCTGCACCTTGGCGCGCGTGGGATAGGTTGCTTGCGGCGATAGGGTGTAGTCGAAGACCCGCTCCAGCACTCCGGTGGTTTCAGGATCGGCATAGAGCGGGAGGGGCTCGCCAGCGCGGCGAAATGCAGCAAAGCTGAAGGGGCGCAGGTCGTCCATCCCCAGAACATGATCGGCGTGCCCGTGGGTATAAAAGACGGCATCCACGCGCCCCAGCCGCGCCTCAAGCGCCTGCTGGCGGAAGTCGGGGCCGGTGTCGATGACCACTACGCGCTCGGCAGCTTCGGCGTCGGTCCAACGCAGCGCGACGGAGGGCCGCAGCCGCCGGTCGTGCGGATCGGCCGATGTGCAGACCCTGCACCCGCATCCCAGCGTGGGAACTCCCATCGAGGTTCCGGTGCCGAGAAATGTAAGGGTGGCGTCCATTCGAATGAGCTTTCAGCTTCCAGCTACCATCTCTCAGGTTTTCGCTCTCAGATTTTCGCTGCGATCTTCTGCTGCATTTGCTGCCGCACATGTTCGCCTTGCCCGCACGCCGGTCAAGCTGAAAGCTGAAGGCTGAGAGCTACCGCTTGCCTGCCGGGGGCGGCGGCTGAACGCTGGGCATGGAGATCATGCCGGTGATCTCGAGGAACATCATGCGCAGCTCATACAGGATAGCCTGCAACATGCGATCCTCTTCCGGGGTGAGATTGCCGCGGGTCTTCTCAGCCAGGATTCCGAGCAGGTCGATGGTGCTGCGCGCGCCCAAAATATCGATCTGCGGACGCTGGCCCTCGTGCGTCCCCGCGCCCATCTGGATCAGCCCGGAAAGGTAGAACTGCTGGACCAGGTGCTCGAAGCTCAGAGGAGGTTGCGCGCCCATCGCCGGGTTTTGCGCCCGCGCCATGTCCTCGATGCGCTGCGCGGAGGCATCGTAAGCGGCCTTCTGTTCTTTGCTCTCCTGGGCAGTGGGAGCGGGCGGAAGCTCCCGCTCCTCGCGAGCAGTCTTGTCCTCTTCGCGGACGGCATCAGGCTCTTGGCGAGCAGGCGCGACCGGCGCGGGCTGCGCTGCTTTGGGCCGGTCTTCCTCGACCACCAGATGCGGACCGGCATTGGCCTGGGCCGGTGGAAGGGATGGCGGCGTCTCCTGACCGGGCGCGTGGACGCTTTCCTGCTCTTCCTGCGCCTTCAATTTACGGCGATCGATGACTTCGAACTTCGGTGTATCGCTCATATTCTCATAAATTCCGTGCCAGATTAGGCGGTGCAGTCAAAATGTGTGCCGTTCCTCTTGCGCCCCCCCCGGCTTGATAGATCAAGGTACGTTCTTCAGCCTCGGCGCGGATCATGCCCAGCGCAAAGACCCGGCTTCCCGAGGCAAGTGGAAGGGCGGCAGCACTGGTGATCTGCCCGGCGACGGAGCCGTCTTCAAGCAGCAGTTCAGTCCCCGCAGCCGGAACTTGACCGCTCAAGGGAGGACCGACGAGTTCGAGCGGACGCAGATGCCGGTGCACGTTGCCGCGGGAATGGATGCGCTCCACGATCTCCTGTCCCAGGTAGCAGCCTTTGTTGAAGTGCAGGGCGCGGGTCTGCGAGGTTTCCTGCGGCAAATCACGCTCGACCATATCGATGCCGTAGAGCGGGATGGCCTCGGCGATCCGGAACGCGTCCAGGGCGGCACAGCCAATGGGCGTGGCGCCGGCGGTGCGCAGCGCCGACCACAGCAACGGCAAACCAGCCACCGGAAGCCAAAGCTCATCGTGCGGCGCCAACACTCCGTAGGAGCGCACCAGCCGCAAATCGTAGCCGTTCCATTCCACCTGAGCGCCCGACATGGGGTGCGCAAAGCCCGGCAAACCAAGCCGCGCCAGCACTTCATCCGCCCGCGGCCCGGTCAATCCGATGACGGTCTCCGCACCCGCCTCGCCGGGCGCTTCCGTGCCCAGAGGAACCAGCTCCACATCGTCCATAATGATGAAGTGGTTCAGGTGGGCCAGCAGCTTTTCGTACTGGTCGGCAGCAATCTCCAGTTCCAGCCCCGACTCGCCTGCAAATGGTGTGCCCAGAAGCGGATCCGCCGAGCCTTCGCGAGTCTTCCGGCCTGGCGTCTCAGTTTTGCGCCGCGGGGGCGAAAGCTCTTCGCTTCCCCGCCAAACCATCAGGTCGCCCTGGATGCGACCCTGCGCGTTCAGAACCAGGTTCCAGGCTCCGGTGTTGGGAAACAGGTCGTTGACCGTGTTGGTGACCATGCCGCTGAGCCAGCGGAAGCGATCTTCTCCGCGCACCGCAACCCGGCGCAACCAGCCCAGATCGTGGATGGCCGCCTCAGTCACCAAAGCCGCTGTTTCCACCTCCGGCGCGTCCAACTGTTGTGGGGTAAATGCGCCGCGATAGCCCACCAGCGCGTGTGCTGTGCCGGCCGACTCGAGCAGAGCGGCCAACGCGGTACGTTCGATCGTTCGCGCCAGGTTTGTACCCGTCATTGAGGTGCGTTTCCGCTGTCCGGCGCCGTTTTTTCTCGTCATTTGCGGGCGCGGGACCGCATCCTGATTATAGCCTTGGAGGCAGAGACTAAGGTTGCGGCGGCATCCAACTATAAGGAGCCACAGGGAGATTCGACGATGGAGCGGCAGGCGTTGGCGCGGCGCGGAAGACGAACGGCAGCATGGGCGGCGATCATCTGCATCTGCCTGGGAACGGCACTGACGGCAGCGCAGACGGCGCCTGTGCCGCCTGCTTCGGGCAGCGCGGCGCAGTCCGGAAAGAGTAGTCAGGCCGCTGCCCAGAGCCAGAACCAATCGCAACACGGCGCCCAGCATGACTCACTGATCACCCCCGAACAGGCCCAGCAGCTTTTCGCGCTGGTTGACACCTTGCTCCAGTTCTCTTCGCAGGAGACCGGGCTGCCCATCGAGAGCACGGTGAAGCGGAAGCTTATTTCCCGCGCCGATCTCGAAAAATACCTCAACGACAAGTTCAACGACGACGAGGGCGCCAAGCGGTTGGAGCGCGACGAAATCGTCCTGAAGAAGTTCGGCTTTCTGGACCACGATTTTGAGCTGCGGCCGTTCCTTTTAGCGCTGCTGAAGGAGCAGATCGAGGGCTACTATGACTCCAAGACCAAGACCGTCAACCTGCTGAACTGGGTCGATCCCGACGAGCAGAAGCAGGTGATGGCCCACGAGCTGACTCACGCGCTCCAGGATCAGCACTCGGATCTGGACAAATGGGACGACCAGACACCCGACGATGTGTCGACCACCGCGGCCGGCGACACCGAGCACCTGCAAAAGGACGAGATGGACACCGCGCGCGATGCCGTGGCGGAAGGCCAGGCTACGGCCGTGATGATGGATTATGCGCTGAAGCCGTATGGAAAAAGTCTGGTCAAGGATCCCGAGATCCTCGATGTTCTCAAGGACCAGATGACCGGCTCCGATTCGCCAGTGATGGCGCGGGCTCCGCTCATGCTCTCCGAGGAGATGCTTTTCCCGTACAAGGAGGGCCTCAGCTTCGAGCAGGACGTGTGGATGGACGAAGGGCAACACGCGGCGTTTGCAGGGGCGCTCGACCGTCCGCCCAGCTCCACCTGGGAAATTATCAATCCCCGCGTTTACGAGAAGAAGGAAATCCCGGCCGTTCCGCTGTTGCCCGACATTCACCCGCTGGTTGACCCGCTTTACCGGGCCTACGACATTGGCCAGGTGGGGCAGCTCGACTTGCACATTCTGGCCGAGTTGTTCGGCGGCGACCAGGCTGCCAGCGACCTGACGCCGGCCTGGAATGGCGGCATTTATTGGGCGGGCCAGTTGCGCAGCGCCAAAACGCCGGCCGAGCAGGACAGCACCAGATCGCTGGCGCTGTTTTATCTTTCCGCATGGCGCAACCCGGAGTCGGCGCAGGCCTTCGCCAAATTCTATGCGGAGAATCTGGCGCGCAAGTATTCAACGGTGAAAGAGGTTGAAACTTCCGCGGTTTCAGGGCCAGTCGATACCGGCGCCGTCGAGCAGGTTTTCTCCACCGACGAAGGCCCGGTGGTGATTACTCAGCGCGGAAACCTGGTTTTTGTGGCGGAAAGCTTTCCATTGCCGCTGGCGCGCAAGCTGACCATGCTGATCCTTAACGGCCAGGGCACGGGCGACGTGCGCACGGCGGGGAACACACCTCCGCAGGCGGGCGTGGGACAGACTGCTCCCAGGGCGCTGAGCGCGGACCTGATGCAGTTCCTCCAGAGCTGCGGCGTCATGAAAGAAGTCGTTGACGCGACGCTGAAAAGCGCCACACTCGCCGCCGCGCACTGATTGGCTGCAAGCGTATGGCCGCACCTACCCGCGCCATGTACGCTGCCAAACAGCGTCATGGCGAGGTACGCCAACCTGTCCGGCTTCAGGCATCTCCGTATTCCTGCCATGAAACGGAAGTGATTCGAATCGGTCGACCCAACTCTCCCGAGAACCTGTCGATTCTTAAGGAACCAATAAAGTAACGAGTTGGATAGGTTCTCACATCTGGACAAATATCCACTTAAGTTCCACCCTCGCCCATGGAAGTGCTATTTTCGCGGGACCTTGTGTGCCAATAGAGTTCCAAATCAGGCAAGAGTAGCAGCGGAGTAATCATTCGGGACCTTGACACCAAAGTACCATGGCTCCAACACTTTAATAATCGTATCGTTATGATAACTACTCCCCGCAGGCCGCCGGGTGCGCCGCGCGGCCGTTCGGCGCTGTCGAGACGGGACCCGGTCAAGGGCACTCGGCCGCCGCAGACGCACACGCAAGATAGTGCGACACAATTCTGATTCAAGCAACGGCCACGCAGAGAGGTAGAACGATGAAGATTAGCGGCAGTCAACGCAAGCAGCGCCGTTTGCCTGCTCCGCGAGTGAGACCATGGCTGCGCTTCGGCGGCGAGGATGGCTCCGCGCTGATTGAGATGGCCGCCTTGCTGCCATTCATGTTGTTGGTCCTGACCGGGGCGGGTTCGTTTACGCTGGCTTTCTACAATTTGCAACAAATCGGAAACGCGGTCTCCGCTGCCGCGCAGGGGCTTGGAGCTACTGCAGGGGTGGTCGACGATCCCTGCGCGCAGGTGGTTTCGCAGGTCGAGGCGTCGATGCCGGGAACACCGGCCTCAGATCTCAGTTTCACGGTGGTCATTACCAACGCCGCGGGCACGGCTACCACCTACGGTCCGACCGCTGGAAGCTTGTCCTGCAAAGCGGCGGGTAGCGGAGGGGCGGCGTCGACGGCGGAGGCGGCAGGCGAGCCCCAGACGGTCACGGTCGCTTACAGCTTCAAATGGTTCACGGTATTCACCTGGAAGGCTTTTGGGAATTCATCTCCGTCCTCCGCTCTTACTTCTTCGGAGACTACGCTGGCCGATTAAAGAGGGGGAATGACGTGCATGATGCGGTTCCGGGAGGTACAGAGATGAAGCTTGAATTGGGACTGCGAAGGCGGGCCAATCTGCTTGTTTGCGCCGCCAAGCGGGCTTTGCGCCGGTGCGGCGAGGAAGGCTCAACTATGGTTGAGTTTGCCGTCACGGCGCCGGTTCTGGTGATGACACTGACCGGGACATGTTCGTGCGCGCTGGCTTTCTATAGCTTGCAACAGCTCGCGAACGCGACCTCGAACGCCGTGCAGACGGTTGCCGCCTACCAAGGTCTTAACACAGGGACAATCAACGACAGCGATCCATGCGCGCTAGCCGCGTCAACGGTTACGGGGACGCTCTCTGGTTGGAATGCAGGGAGTTTCAGCTACTCGATGGTCATCACGGACAGTAACGGCGATACCCACCCCTACAGTTCAACCACTTCCGGCGGAACAACGACGTTCACCTGTACGGCGGGCTCAGCGGAGCTTGCTCAGAACGAACCTGTGACGCTGACAGTAACCTATTCGTACTCATGGTTGCCAATCCTGTCATTTACCCCAAAAAGCCCCCTGACATCGGCGCAGGGGACGTTGGCCCAATAAGAGGAGGGATGTCGAATGAAAGGCTTAAGTATTCGCTCCATACGCACGTTCCTGCGGGATCAGAGCGGCCAGTCCGCGATTGTGATGGCGGGGGCTCTGGTCGCGGTAATGGCGCTCGGCGCCGCCGGAATTGAGACCGGGCACGTCTATTACGCTTACCGGTTGCTCCAGTCGTCGACGCAGGCAGCGGGCCTGGCGGGCGCGCAAGCCATGCCCGACATCACGCAGGCGACGGCTTACGTGACTGAGTTCAGCTCCGAGACGGGCCAAAAGAACGCTACGAATCTGCTCCAGAGCGTCGCCATCACGTCGACATTCTATTGCTCCAGCACGGTATCGGGCACGTTGAACGTGGGCTGCCAGTCTCCCCCATCCGGCGAGGGAAGCTGCTCGGGCAGCGCCACGAGCTGCAATGCCCTCAAGGTGGTGCAGACAGCTCAGGTCAATCTGTGGTTTGGAGGACTGGTCGGTATACCGACATTCAATCTCTCGGCGGAGGCTTCAGCGGCGATGAGGGGCGGTACATCCATTCCCTACAACATCGCCCTCATCATCGACACTACGAAATCGATGGCCGATGATACGGCCCCCGCGAGTGACGGATGCGGCAGCGACGCTACGCAGATCGTGTGCGCGGTTTCAGGATTCAAGACGCTGCTGGAAATGATGAATCCGTGCGCCCTGAACACGACCTGCACCTCGAGCACCCCATACGTGGATGGCGTGGCGTTATTTGTGTTTCCGGCCGTGGCGGGAGCTCCGTCGTCGACAGGTGTAGCGGGAGATGCGGGAGATGATACCACCTGCCCCACAAAGAATCCTTCTACCGTGCCGTACAACTTTGTCGACGTGACGTCTACCCCGTCTACGTCGCGGAATCTCAATCTGGAGACCTCTGGGACCAACGCAGGCTCCTATGAGGTCGTCAGCTTCAACGACACCTACAAAGCGAACGATTCGACGACGACTCTGTCGTCATCCGACCCGCTTGGGGTAGCGGCCGGTGGGGGAGGGGGCACCTGCAAGGGGCTGCAGGCACCGGGCGGCGAGGCAACCTACTACGCCCAGGTGATCTATGCGGCGCAAGCAGCGCTCGTAGCGCAGCAGATATCCTATCCAGGCTCACAAAACATCATGATTATCCTGAGCGACGGGAATGCGACTGCGTGCGCTTCCGGCGCCAATACTTCAGACGACGCATGCAGCGGCAGCGACATCGTTGCAATGAATTGCCAAACTCCCGGGGGCAGCGGTTGCGCCGTCAGCTCCAACGCTTCCAGTAACACCAGCCCTCCCCTCAACGGCACCGGAACTTCGACGACCAATCCGCTAGGCTACAACATCGCCACTTATCCCTCCGCGCTAGGCGAATGCGGGCAAGCGGTGCAGGCGGCGCAGTCGGCGACAGCGGCGGGAACCAAGGTCTACACGGTTGCCATGGGCTCGGAGACGTCAGGTGGGTGTTTGTCGGACCAGAAGGTCACTCTAACCGGTTTGTCGAACGGCGCAGTAACTTGGCCAACCGGCAGTTCCTATCCCAAGGAGCCCTGCAATGCGATCGGCGCCATGGCATCGAATGTCAATACGTTCTTTTCCGATAACACAGCGGGGTGCGCCGCCACAGGCGGCAATGTCAACTACACAACCATGGCCCAAATCTTTCAGGCCATCGGAAACAACCTCACGGCTGCGCGGTTGATTCCCAACGGCGACTGATGAGAGTATTTCTCCGTCGCTTGCAGCCCTCGCCACCAAGCGCGCAATGGCGATTCCTTAGGGGTACCGCCATTTGAGTCCACGGGCCTGAGAGTATTGCGGAAGGAGAAATGCCGTACGGCGCCTGAAGCAGGCGGCAAATGTTTGCGAAGGGTGCGGGCGAAGAACCCGCGCCCTTCTTTGCTGTATGGACGGAAAGGGTTGCGGACCGTTGGGAAGCAGTTCGGCGGAGACCGTTCTATTCGTACTCCTCGGAGATGAGGAGCAGTACTTCGACTTTGGCGGGCTGGCCGTCCTGGGTGGCAGCTCACTCTTCGGATTGCGGATAAGTCACTGTGAATATGTAAGTTACGCTTTCGACACGACCGAAGTCGTTCCCTTTCAAGCCAGCAAATACCCCGCATCGCGTCGTCGCTTCACTGCGTTATGATGATTTTTTCGTTCTCCTATTAATCTCATTAGAGTGACTCAGGTGCAAGGCAAACTCGAATTGATGCTGGGGCCGATGCGCAGCAACAAAACGGCGGAATTGCTGCGGCGCTGCGACATGCGGCGCCATTACGCCGGCCAGTACGTTCTGGTTCTTAAGCCCAACGACGACACCAAGGGCGGTCCGGGCATGGTGGAAAGCCGCAACCCCGACGGCCACGGCAAAATGCAGGCGCTGGAATTCAAGGCCGCTGATCCCTGGCCTGTGCTTGAGCTCATCGAGCGGAAAGAGCAGGAGATCGGCAAGCGCGTGGAGTGCATCGCCATCGATGAGGGCCAGTTCGTCGAGGGCCTCTTCATCTTCGTTAAAAACTTGCTCGATGCCGGCCACGACGTGCTGGTCGCGGGCCTCGATCTCGACTTCCGGGCCATGCCCTTCGGCGAGATGCTCAACCTGAGCTGGCTGGTGAACGCTTACGGCGGTGGCATCACAGAGTGCATGGCCTATTGCTCCTGCGGCGCGCGGGCGCTCTATTCGCAGCGGCTGATCGACGGCCAACCGGCGCCGTACGACAGCCCGATCAAGGTCCCCGGCGACGCCTACGAGCCGCGCTGCGCCGAACATTTCATCCTCCCCGGCCGGCCGCATTAGGAGCTATCGCCTAGAAAGCATCTTGGCCACGCCCGGCGCCCTATCCCTGTGCTTTTTCAGGCGCAGGGCTGCCAACCCACACATTCAGTTCCGCCCCGTTTTCCTCACCCCGCCATCCGTCCCCCTATCAAGTTCCCACGCCTTCCGCCGATGGAAAAGAGAGGGGTTCCGGCAGTCGCGGTATGCCGCTCCGTTTCGAGATGCGGCACCGGCGCCGAGCCTCTGTCTGGCGCCAGTCACCATCCGCGGAGGGTGAGGGACGCTTCGAGGTCCCAATGGCAGATCGTATAGCGTTGCTGGAATCCGCGCTGGACAGCTTGCCAGGTGGCGTCGCGCTCCTTGACCAGGACGGCGAAGTAGTGTTGTGGAACCAGGCGGCGGAAGCCATCACGGGGTACGGCTTAATCGATCTGCCGGCGGGCGCGATTCTTGAGGCTCTTCAGCCGTTGCTCGACCCTGCACTTCATGGCCCGCCAAAGGCAGGCACTGAGAGCGCGCCGGACCGCGGGGCGATGCTGCACGCACGGCACAAGTTGGGCCACGACGTGCCGCTGATTGCTCGCCTGCTGATTTTGCGCGACGGTTTGGGCGAGCGGCTTGGGCTCGCCGTGCTGTTCCATCCCGCGGAGCGGCTCGACGCACTGCCGCATGGCGAGCCAGGCGACGACCCCGGCGTGGAAAGCGGTCAGGCCGATCTCGAAGAGCGGCTGCGATCGGAGTTCGAGGACTTTGAGCGCAACGGGCAATCGCTGGGCGTGTTGTGGATTGCCGTGGATCAGGGTCCGGAACTGCGCAAGACCCACGGCGCGGCAGCCAGCAAGGCGATGCTCGAAAAAGTGCGGCGTGCTCTCGCGGTTGGATTGCGCCCAACAGACGAGCTGGGCCGCTGGGGCGACGATGAATTCCTGGTCATTACGCACGAGCGCACAGCGCAGATGCTGGCCGGGCACGCGCGCACCCTGGCCGGCCTGACGCGCACCGCGGATTTCCGCTGGTGGGGCGACCGGCTCTCGCTCACCGTGAGCGTGGGGGCCGCACAAGCGGAACCTCAAGAAGCGCCGTCCCTGCTGCTCAAGCGCGCGCGCCAGGCCATGGAGACCAGCGCTCGCGAAGGCGGCAATCGCGTCACGCTTGCGCAAAGAACTATAGAGGAAGAGATTGAGCCCGGCCAGCGCGCAGGAGAGCCGTCATGATTGCCATTATCGGCATCTTCATCGTCTTTGCAGCCGTGATAGGGGGGTTCCTGATGGAAAAGGGCCACATGGCGGTGCTGCTGCAGCCGGCGGAGTTGCTCATCATTGCGGGCGCAGCCTCAGGAACGGTGCTGGTGGCCAATCCCATCCGCATTCTGAAGGCCATTGCCGCCGGTCTCGCCGGGGTGATGAAAGGCTCGCCCTTCACCGCCGGGCGCTACCTGGACACCCTCAAGATGATGTACCAATTTCTGAATAAAGTGCGCAAAGAGGGGCTGCTGTCAGTAGAGATGGATGTGGAGAAGCCGGCGGACAGCGTCATCTTCAAAAACCATCCCGTGTTTCTCGCCGATCATCATGCCCTTAACTTCACGTGTGACACGCTGCGGACCGCCATTACGGGAGGTGTGGAACCCTTCGAAATGGACCAGATGATGGAGCTGGACATGGAGGTACACCATCACGAATCGATGCAGCCCGCAGATGCGCTGACCACAGTCGCCGACTCGCTGCCCGGCCTGGGCATTGTGGCCGCGGTGCTGGGCGTGGTCATCACCATGGGCGCGCTGGGCGGCCCGCCGGAGGAGATCGGCAAGCATGTGGCCGCAGCGCTGGTGGGCACGTTCCTCGGCATCCTGCTGTGCTATGGCGTCGCGGGGCCGCTGGCAGCGAACATGCGCAAAACTGCCGAGGAGGAAAACGATTATCTGCACGTACTGCGTGTGCTGCTGCTCTCGTTTCTCAAAGGCGCGGCGCCCATGATCGCCATCGAAATGGCGCGGCGCGCGATTCCCGCGTACGCGCGGCCTTCCTTCGACGAAATGGAAAAGACCTGCAAGAACCGGACAGAACCGGCGGAAGCCGTAGCGGCATAGCCATGGCGGCTTAAGAGAAGTGGCACATCAATGACGGCCAAGACCGCGCCCATCATCGTGATTAAAAAGAACACCGCTCATGCCGGTCACCACGGCGGCGCCTGGAAAGTTGCGTATGCGGATTTTGTAACCGCCATGATGGCGCTTTTCATCGTGCTGTGGCTGATGAGCCAAAGCGAGCAAGTGAAGAAGGCAGTTGCCGGCTACTTCAACGATCCCCGCGGAACGGCGAACCTGTTAGGCACCACGATGTCAGGCAATGGCGCGCAGGTAACGCAGAGCGACGCGGACCGGCAGCGGCTGGAGCAGATGAGGGAGAAGCTCGAGAAGGAGATTCAATCCAAAAAGGAGCTGCAGAAGCTCGCCAAGCAAATTGAGATCACCATCACGCCGGAGGGGCTGCGCATCGAGCTGGTGGAGGACAAGAACGGAACCTTCTACCAGAGCGGAAGCGCGCGGTTGAGCGACCGTGGCCAGGAGCTGCTGGTGCTGCTGGCCGGCGAGCTCAAAACCCTGCCTAACGATCTGCTCATCGAAGGCCACACCGACGCCACGCAATACTCCACCGATGCCAGCTACACGAATTGGGAGCTCTCAGCCGACCGCGCCAACACCGCGCGCCGATTGCTGCAACAGAATGGCGTCCGCTCCAACCAGGTGACGCAGGTGCGCGGTTATGCCGACCAGTTTTTGCGCGTCAGAAATAATCCCTACGATCCCTCCAACCGCCGCATCACGATCATGGTGCGCAACGGCTCCAATGGTGCTACACCGCCGCTGGCGCCGGGGCCCGGACTCGCATCCGATCAGCTGTCCGATGCGGCTCCTGCGGCCGCAATCGGAAAGCCGGGCACACCGCCTGCTTCGGCCAAACCCGCGCCGGACAGCCCTGCTCCGCCTGCCGCAAAGCCTGGAGTCATGGGCAAACCGCAAAGCCTGTTGCCGGGCAAGAAAAAATAAGAAAAAATAACCGCAGATGCTGCTTTGACCGGGCCTACGCAGAGGCTCCCAGCAGAGCCGTTCCGCTCTATCGCGAAACCAGAGTAACCCTATCCCGGCAGCACGCCCGCCAAGCAGCATTTTCAACACAAGAATGCCACACGGAAGATCCTCGGTAAGGATCTATTTTCTCCTGCTCCGCTCCGGTGGTGTACTCTGAATTCCGATTCGGAAGCTGCATCCAGGGGGAGCGATTTTCCATGACCGTCGTGGCCGGAGTCGATTTCGGCACACTCAGCGTGCGCGTAACTCTTGTAGACAGCACCAAGGGGCCGATCGGCACGGCTTCAGCAGCCTACCCGTTGCATCGCCGGCGCGAAGATCCGAACTACGCCACGCAGTCGCACGCCGACCAGATGGCGGCGCTTGCCCACGCCACGCGCGAGGCTTTGAAGAATACCGGCGTCAACGGCGCCGATGTGGCCGCCATCGCGCTCGACACCACCGGCTCCAGCGTGGTTCCCGTGGGTGAAGGCCTCGAGCCGCTCGACGACTATTATCTGTGGTGCGATCATCGTGCCTTCGCCGAGGCCGAAGAGATTACGCGCAAGGCGCACGAGCTGGGTTTCGAGGGCATCGAGTGGTGCGGCGGCGTTTATTCGCACGAATGGGGATTCGCCAAACTGCTGCACTGGCTGCGCCACAATCCGGAAAAACGCTCGCGCTTCGTAACTGCCCTCGAGCATTGCGATATGGCAGCCGCCACGCTCAGCGGCGTAATCACCGTGGACGCGCTCCAGCGCAGCGTTTGCGCCATGGGCCACAAGTGGATGTGGAATCCCAAATGGGGCGGATTGCCGCCGGAGAGTTTTCTGGTCGCGGTCGATCCGCTCTTGGCCGGCGTGCGCGCCAAGCTGGGCGGAAACTACCAGACCAGCGACCACCTCGCCGGCCACCTGACCGCGAAGTGGGCTGAGGCGCTCGGCCTGCGCGCCGGCATTCCCATTCCGGTGGGAGCATTCGACGCGCACTGGGATGCGATTGGCTCCAATATCCGCGAAGGCGATGCGGTGAATGTGGTCGGCACTTCCACCTGCATCATCGCCATGGCGCGCCAGGCGCAGCTTGTACCCGGCGTCTGCGGCGTGGTGCCGGGCAGTGTGCATCCCCAGTACACCGGCATCGAGGCCGGTCTCTCGGCCGTGGGAGATATCTTTGACGCCGTCGCCAAGCGCGCCGGCACGACCGTTGCCGCGCTCTCCGAGGGTCTCGACGCATATAAGGCCGGCCAAACCGGCCTCCTGCGCCTGAGCTGGGATAACGGCGACCGCACCGTGCTGGTGAATCCCGAACTGGGTGGCGTCACGCTGGGCTGGAACCTGGTGCACACCGCGCAGGACGAGCTCTTCGCGGCCATTGAAGGCACCGCCTTACACACCCGCATCATTCTGGAGCGCATGGCCGAGCACGGCGTGCGCATCGATCGCGTGATCAACGCCGGCGGCATTCCGCAAAAGAACGAAGTGCTGAACCGGATTTACGCCAACGTGCTCTCGAAGCCGGTGCTGGTGCCTGCTGGAATTCCCACCAGCCTCGGCTCGGGCATCTTCGCGTTGCTTGCCGCCGGAGCCTACAAGAGTATCGAAGACGCGCAGGCCGCCGTCTGCCTGCCTCTGCGCACTGTCGAGCCGGACGCTAAATCCGCCGCAGTCTACGAGCGGCTTTATCCGCTCTACCGCGATGTGTACTTCGCGCTGGGCCGCCGCGATGCCGCGGAGCCCCCGCTTGGCCGCGTGCTGCCTGAGTTGCGCAGGATTGCGGCTGAAGCGCGGCAGAGCTGAGCCGGAACTGGATCTCGCACCGCAGGCACACTGAGAGCCGTGGTCTCCATCACCATCCGCGACGCGCAGGGAAACGTTGTGAGAACCTACACCGGCAAAATGCCCGAGCGAAACCTGCGCCGGCTTCCAGAGGGCCCTCGACCTCTGGAACGCGTTTAACGACGGGCTGCGCGCGCAGAACCCGCTGAATCTGCCTGCGTCCGCGTCCGTTCCTGTACCGGGCTGCACGGAGCAGGCGCGCAGGAGAAAAAAGGGCGGGCGCGGATCCGGAACGCGGTGCAACGCTTTGCGCAGACGATGGGCCGACGCTCCGTTAGATCCGTTAATTCTAGACAACGGAAATTGCCGCGTTACTCTGGATGGAGGAGAATCCTTCCCTATGCCCAGAATTCAGCGCTTCACCGCTGTGCTGTTTGCACTGCTTTCGATGGCCTTTGCCGCGGCTCCCGCATTCGCGCAGAAGGCGCCTATTGAGATTGTTGCCGATCTGACCGACGCGCCGCGCAGGCTCTTCCACGCGGAGATCGACCTGCCGGTGACGCAGGGGCCCCTGGCGCTGACCACGCCGCAGTGGATTCCGGGGCACCACATGCCAGCAGGGCCGGCAAACGACATTACCGGCGTGCTGTTTACTGCCAACGGGCAGACGCTGCCCTGGCGGCGCGACGACGTGGACTTGTACGAATTCCATCTGAACATTCCCGAGGGTGTCACCCGGCTGCACGCGCACGTGGATTGCATTGTGACCTCGCGCGTTTCGCAAAAGCTGGCCGCGCTGGAATGGGAGGATCTGATGCTCTACCCGGCGCACACGCCGGTGCGCGACATTCCCATTCAGGCGTCGGTGAAGGTTCCCACCGGATGGGGCATCGGCACCGCGATGACGCCGGTGAGCGGGGGCTCTTACCCAGTTCCGGCTGCGGGCGCGACCACCGAGTTCGCGGTCACCACCGTGGAGCAGCTTCAGGATTCGCCCGTGATTACGGGGCAGTATTTCCACGAGTTTGCGCTGGCTCCGTCGATTACGCCCAAGCATTACATCGACGTGGTGGCCGACGAGCCGGAGGACGCGAACCTGAGCCCGCAACTCCTGGCCGATTTCTCGAACCTGGTGCGCGAAGCCAGTGCGATGTATGATTCGCACCACTACCACGTGTACCATTTCCTGCTCACGCTTTCGGATGTGGCCGGAGGCCAGGGGCTGGAGCACGGGCAATCGTCGGACAATGGCGTGGGTGAAAAGGGATTTGCCGATCCGGCGCACGTACTGCGCGACGCCGACCTGCTGCCGCACGAATTTACGCACTCGTGGAACGGCAAGTACCGGCGGCCGGCGGGACTCTACCAACCCGATTTTGCGACCCCGCAGCAGGGCGCGCTGCTATGGGTCTACGAGGGCATGACGCAGTATCTGGGCGAGGTGCTGGCGGCTCGTTCGGGCCTGGAGACGCAAGCGCAGTACCGCGACATACTGGCTGAAGTGGCTGCCAACCTGGACTATACGCCGGGCCGCGATTGGCGGTCGACCGAGGACACGGCAGTGGCCGCGAGCATTCTCCGCGGCGGCAATCCCGCGTGGATGAACTGGCGGCGCAGCCAGGACTATTACATGGAGGGAGCGCTGCTGTGGCTGGATGCGGATACGCTGATCCGCAAAATGACCGGCGACAAAAAATCCCTGAACGATTTCGAGAAGATTTTCCTGGGCAAGGGCGGAAACACCGGGCCGCTGATTGTTCCCTACAAATTTGACGAGCTGGTGGAGGACCTGAATGCGGTGGTTCCCTACGACTGGGCCACGTTCCTGCGCGATCGGGTTTACAAAATCAATCCGCACGCAGATTCCGCGGGCATCGAGCAGGGCGGATACAAGCTGGTTTACAAAGACCAGCCAAGCGCGACGGAGCGCATGATGTCCGCCGGCGGTGGCGGGCGCAGAGGGGGTCTCAACACATGGTTTTCCGTGGGGCTGCGCATCGGCAACGACGGCGGCATCTACGATGTGCGCTGGAATGGCCCCGCCGACAAGGCGCAACTGGCGCCGGGAGAAAAAATCCTGGCCGTGGATGGCCGCATCTTTTCCCCTGATGCCCTGAAGGACGCAATTCGCGCGGCCAAGAGCAGCACCGATCCCATCCGGGTGATCGTGCAGGCCGATTCTTTTGTCTATACCAAGGAGATCGACTATCACGACGGCGAGCGTTACCCGCAACTGGAGCGCGTGGACGGCACGCCCGATTATCTGGATGAGATTACCAAGCCGCTGACCACGCCAGAGAAGGCGCCGGTGGAAGCCGAGAAAGCGGCTGAGTAAATTGCGTGGGCTGGCTCGCGAAAGAATGAAGCCGACTTGGGCTGTTGTGCGATCAATGAATGGTGCCAGCCCATCGCAGCGCCTCCTGCCGGTCCGCGAACGCTCGCATCGCAACGACGTTGCCGCGCTCGCATGTGTAAACGTCGGCAAGCCTGATGTCCTGCTATGATCGATCTGCCCTGGATTGGACTCTGGCATGAACGAGCGCCACGATTCGATCGCCGACGAAGACGAACTTCTCTGGAAGGCTGATCACGTTTGCAGCTCCGGCCCGCGACTGCCGGAGATAGCCCTTCACTTCCTCATTCCCTTGATCTCCATCCCGGAATGCCGGCTGCCGGAAAGAGTTGTCGCGAGCGCCAACGTCAGGATCACAAAAGCATTTATCATCGCCCAGCCGCTTCTCCGACCATTCCAGCTTACGATGGGGCGGCCCGGGTTTCGGGAAGAGCCGAAGAACAAGGAGAGCGCGGCTGAGTGAATTGGCTTGAGTTTTGCGGTAAAAACGCAAATGAACCCAACGGATCGGCGGTCCAAAGCCAAGACAGAAAGCGGAGTTGCTTTACAATCGAAAGCAGAGCCAATGGGCGCGGAGGGATGGGTGAGCGGTTGAAACCGGCGGTCTTGAAAACCGTTGTACTCGAAAGAGTACCGGGGGTTCGAATCCCTCTCCCTCCGCCAATTCCCTTCCAAAGCTGTCCATATTTCGTCCGTTCCTGTCCGCATGAATTCCATGAACACATCGAGACGCAATTGGCGCATCCTAAGAGAGACAAAGTGAGCGGCGCCTACGATTATGCGAAGTATCTCGTGCCGCGAACCTACATGATGCAGGACCGGGCGGACTCCTTCGATGAAACTCTGCGCAGCAACAAATACAGATCGATCTCGCCCTCCTACAGGATTGAACGAGAGGAAAGTCCGAAGGATGATCGGCCGCCCGAGAAGCACCCAATACAATCTATAAACTAACCGGCACCGGCTCGATTTTTCCCTCTATTTCCCAGCTCTCTTCGCTGTCGCCCAGCGTTTCTGCTGTGCTGCCACGATCCTTGCGCGGGCAGCCTTGCTCAGCGGCTTTCTTTCGGAGACGGAACTACACCCCCTGTGCAGGACAAACAATCACCTAGTTGATCTGACCGGGGATACATATCGTCAATGACAACCTCAACCTGATCGGAGATTAGCTATATGATTACAAGATTCTGCACCCAAGTCGTCGCCACGCTGGTCGCGCTCTGGACCGCAAGAAAAGTATTCTTCTGTGAGCAGCGGGACAGCCGATTCTTCTTCATTCGATGGAACCCGGCCCAGCGCATTCTCTTCGTGCCGTGCATCCCACCGCTGCTCTTCCTCTGGCCTGTTGTTCTCGCTATGTGGCTCATCCGCCTGCGTAACCCGAACCCGTAACGCCGCCTGGTTCGATCAGCACACCGCTGGACTGCAGCGGGCGACGGTCGTAGCACCTGCGCCTTCCTGCAAGGGCCTCACGAAGAGGACGGCGACCCGCTGCTAACGGATCTCATTGACTGGCATTAATACCCAACCCCCACGACGTCCGCCTACGGAGTCCAAATCGCAGTCACCAGCGACACCGGGTTTTCGCCCCCTTCGTTTGCCGTGTCCCCTGCCACGGCTACCATGGCAGCCGATGGAGTCTACTATTCGGGCGGAATGATGGTGCAGATTCAGGCGCCGAGCGGGTCATGCTACCTTGTGTAAGCTTGGCAAGCGGTTCGACGCCATCCTCGCTGGCGTCGTCGCTGGCCTCAAGCGTGAACAGCTCCTGTTCCTCAATGCTCTCGGCGGTGGCCAGCGGATCGGCGGTCATGCTCACCTCGACTACCGGGGCAACCGGAGCAAGTGAATCGATCAGTTTGGATTGGGAAGGCATGCTTCCCTACAATTCGCTTGCGCTGGCCGCCTCCGGCGCGACAATGATTGGCGGCCCCATGCCTTACACCGTGGCTTATACGGGAACGCTGACGCTGGATGTGAACGGAACCCAGATTGCCTCCGCTTCCTACGGAGCGGCCTCCACTCCCTCCACCATCGCCAGCGCGCTGGCTTCGAGCAGCTCCGGCAACAGCCTGGTCACGCTCGCGGCCAGCGGCGCCAACCTGATCGTGACCGCCAAGGGCGATGGAACCATTACCGACTACTCCTACCAGGTCGACGTCTCCTCGGCCTTGTCATAAAAGATCCACAATAATCGTCAGCCCAAGAAGGAAGCAGGAAACTGGAATTGCGGGCTACTCGACCGTAACCGATTTGGCCAGGTTGCGGGGCTGGTCCACATCGCAGCCACGGCGCACGGCAATGTAATACGCCAGCAATTGCAACGGCACGATCTCGATAATTGGCGCCAACAGTTCGGGCGCAGGCGGAATGTGGATGACGTGTTCCACCAGGCCGCAGATGGTCGTGTCGCCTTCGGTCGCAACCGCAATCACTCGGCCCGAACGGGCCGTGACCTCCTGAATATTCGAGAGCGTCTTCTCGTAGCGGAGCTTCGAGGCCGGATCGGACTTGTCGCGCGTAGCTAGAACGACCACGGGAAGCGTTTCGTCGATCAATGCATTCGGACCGTGCTTCATTTCGCCGGCCGGGTAGCCCTCGGCGTGAATGTAGGAGATCTCCTTCAGCTTGAGCGCGCCTTCGAGCGCGATAGGGAAGTGGATGCCGCGGCCGAGGTAAAGAAAATCGTGCGCGGTGGAGAATTCCTTGGCGAGGTGCTCGCATGGCGGCGAGCTGGAGCGCAGCGTCTCCTCGATCTTTACCGGGACCCGGCTCAACTGCTCGATCAGCTCGATGGATTGCGCTTGGTCCAGCTTCCCGCGTAACTGCCCGAGCTTGAGCGCCAGCAGAAACAGAGCGGTGAGTTGCGAAGTGAACGCCTTGGTGGAAGCGACGCCAATCTCCGGGCCGGCGTGGGTGTAGATGGAGCCATGCGCCTCGCGCGCTACCATGGCGCCGACCACATTGCAGATGGCAACGGTCTGCGAGCCCAGTGCTTTCATCTCGCGCTGCGCGGCCAGCGTGTCGGCAGTCTCGCCGGATTGCGTGATGAGGAGGCCGAGCGCGTTGGGGCCGGCGATGGGATTCCGATAGCGGTGCTCGCTGGCGTAATCCACGTCGACGGGCAGGCGCGCCAGGCGCTCGATCATGTATTTGCCGGCCAGGGCTGCGTGCCAACTGGTGCCGCAGGCCGCAATGTTGATGCTCGCTGCGCGCGCCAATTCTTCGTCGCCAATCTCGATCTCGCCCAGGAAAATCTTGCCGGAGTCGAGCGAGACGCGGCCCAGCGTGGTGTCGCGCACGGCCTGGGGCTGCTCCCAGATTTCTTTGAGCATGAAGTGCTTGTAGCCGCCCTTTTCCGCCTGGATCGGGTCCCAGTGGATGCGCGTGAGTTCTCGCTCAATGGACTTGCCGTCGAAATCGGTGAGCTTAACCGCAGACGGGGTGAGGATGGCCATGTCGCCGTCGGCGAGGAAATAGATGTTGCGCGTGTGGTGGAGAATGCCGGGCACATCGGAGGCGACAAAGGCTTCGCCCTCGCCCACACCAACAATAACCGGCGGCCCAAAGCGCGCGGCAATAATCTTGTCCGGCTCGGCGGCCGAAAGCACGCCCAGCGCGAAGGCCCCGGTGAGATGCTTTGCAGCGCGGCGCACTGCGACTTCAAGCGGAATGGCTTCGCCGGCGCTCTCCGCATCTTTCTGCACCTGTTCGATGAGGTGAGCAATGATCTCCGTATCAGTTTCGGTGACGAACTTGTGACCCTGGGCAGCGAGCTCGTGCTTGAGCTCGAGGTAATTCTCCACAATGCCGTTATGGACCACGACGATGCGGCCAGTGCAATCGCGGTGCGGATGGGCGTTTTCCTCGGTGGGACGGCCGTGCGTGGCCCAACGGGTGTGGCCAATGCCGAAGGTGCCGTTCAGCGGCTGATCGCGCAGAATCTCTTCCAGCTTCGCCAGCTTGCCCGGCGCGCGGCGCACATCGAGCGTAGTGCGCGAGCTGTCGCCTACGGCGATGCCCGCCGAGTCATAACCGCGATATTCGAGCCGCCTCAGGCCCTCGATAATGACGGGCACAACTTTCCTGGGACCGACGTAGCCAACGATGCCGCACATGATGCATCGATTTTACGCGACGGGCAGAAGGATCAGAGATCGGAAATCAGAGATCAGGGTCAGAGATCAAGGATCAGGGGTCCGGGCACGCTGAGGATCGAGGAGGCGGGAGGGGGTCGTCGAGGTGGCTGGCGAAAAGGCTGAGGGCCTGGGAGGGCGGCAGGCCGGCGGCTTCTGCTTTCCAGCGGGCCACAAGCTGAGGCGGGGAAAAGCCATGGAGGAAGTGGAGGAGATCCTGCATCGCCTGCTCACGCCGATCGAGCGGCTTCCGCCACTGGGCAGGATTTGCCAGCCAGTGGGCGGCCATGGGGGCATCGGAAAGCTTGCGCGCGGGTTTTCCCGCGAGGGCGGCGACGGGGTTGATTTGAGGGGGGAGGGGGGTGGTCACTTTTTTGCTCCTTTCCGGCGGTAGAGGGTGGAGGCAACCTGCGAAGCATAAAGGAGTTGCGAGGCTTGGCCGCCCTCGAAGACCTCGAGGGAGATGCCGTGCGCGATGCACGCAAACGCGCATTTTGTGGCGGTAAGATTGTCCATTTTGGGAATTTGGAGCTTGTATGCGACAGCGGCCATGCGCAGGGCGTCGGTTAGAGGGGCGCCGTTTTCGATGGCCTCGGCGTAGGCGGTGGACCACGCGGTTTTGCACAGGTCAACGGCGCGGGCAGCGCAGGAGGTGCGGTGGCGGATGGGACTGGCGGCCTCGAGGCTTATGGGCTGGGTCCCTTCCGCGGTGGTGAGCGCTGTGCTCATGTGGCAGGTTCCTTTCTGCCGGACGCGGTGCGGTCCGGGATGTCTGGTTCGGGTTCTATAGGCGAGATTAGCCGGTTCCGGGAAATAACCTGCAAAAGAGGAGGCTGGGGAAGTTGCCGATCTTCAATAGCTTAGGGAGAAAAGTGCGGCGACGGGGCTTGACAACGTATGGGGTGAGACAGTTTGTAATTTGATAGTTGCCCGGTGATTGAAAACCGGTGGGGTGAGCGCGCTGGACGCCGGATGAGCTCCGGGAGCAGCGATGAGGCGTGAAAGGAAGCGGGACACGGGGCCTTTTCGCCGGATGCCTGCGGAGCTTACTTCAGGGCGCGGAACTCCGGTTTCCGGCGCAGAGACCGTTTCCCGATACCTATCCTGTTTCCGGCATAGAAACCAATCTGGATGGGTGATTTGGCCTTGATATCGCTTATCCGGTTTTCGAACCCCCTCACTGCTCAAACGCTATTCAGCAAGGGCGGTCTGGAATCTTCCATTGACATCTAGGGTAGTCGGCGCTACGATCATTTTTACCTTGTTGTCTAGGGGAATGTAGATGGCAAAAAACGACCTGCAAGGCGCACTTGATCTCCTGATCCTCAAAACCCTCTCGCAGCTTGGTTCCATGCACGGGTATGGGATCGTGATGCATATCCGGCGCGTGACCGATGAGCTGCTCATTGTGGAAGAGGGCTCGCTCTATCCCGCATTGCACCGCATGGAGCAGAACGGCTGGGTGCGTGCCAGTTGGGCCATTACCGACTACGGGCGCAAGGCGAAGTGGTATGAGCTCACGCGCGCGGGCCGGGAACAGCTGGCCAGCCGCGAAAAGAACTGGGCGCAAGTGGTCAAAGGCGTCAACGCGGTTTTGCGATTCGCGTGAGGTGAGGGATGGCACTCTTCCGAAGGATTCTATCGCTGGGCAGGCGCTCACGCATGGAGCGCGAGATCGACGCCGAGTTGCGGGAACACATCGCCATGTGTGTCGACGACAATATAGCACGGGGCATGAGTCGCGATGAAGCAGAACGCGATGCGCGCAGGCGCTTCGGGAGTCCAGCAGCAATGCGCGAGCGCGTTTCGGAAGAGGATGCGGCACTGGGCATCGAAAGCCTCTGGCGCGATGTGCGGGGCGCTCTGCGCGTTTTTTTGAGGAGCCCCGGCTTCTCGCTTGCCGTGGTGACAACGCTCGCCCTCGGAATCGGCGCGAACACTGCGATCTTCCAGCTTCTCGATGCTGTGCGGATGCGTGCCCTCCCGATCGCGAAACCCAACGAGCTGGTGGAAGTGCGCATCGCCGGCGGCAATCCGACCGGACTTGGAGTCAGCGATAACGAGTTCACGGATGTCACGGTACCGATGTGGCAGGAACTGAAAGAGCACCACGACCCACTCTCCGGCATCTTTGCCTGGCGCACCAGCGGCGTTCAGGTGGGTTCTCCTGGCCAGTCCCACGAGGTTAGCGGTCTTGAAGTGAGCGGAGATTTATTCAGAGTTCTCGGTGTCACTCCTGTTCAGGGACGCCTGATTGAATCGCAGGATGAGAGCTGCCAAATCAACCGCGTCGTGGCCAGCTATTCCTTCTGGAAATCGCAAATGGCCGGCGAACCAATCACTGCGAACACCACCATCGTCGCCGAAGGGAAATCGGTGCAGGTTCTTGGCGTGACACCGCCGTCCTTCTTCGGCATGGTCGTGGGCGACCGCTTCGATCTGGCCTATCCAACTTGCACGTCTCCCCATGCGCGCGCCGAAGCGTTTGTCTACACGGTGATGGGTCGGCTGAAACCTGGTTGGACCCTGCAGCAGGCATCGGAGTACTTCAACGCACTGAGTCCTGGCCTCTTTGCAAAGACTGCGCCCGCTGGCTACAGTTCTGAAGCTCTCAAGACCTGGAAAGCGTTTCGTCTCGGCGCGTATCCAGCCGGGGCCGGAGTGAGCTTCCTGCGCAATCAATACGACTCTTCGCTTGAGATTCTGTTGGTGATCACCGGACTGGTACTGTTGATCGCGTGTGCCAACCTGGCCAACCTGATGCTGGCACGCGCCAGCGGAAAGAGACGCGAGGTTGCCATTCGCATATCACTGGGTGCTTCCCGCGGCCGTCTGCTGCGGCAGATTCTGCTGGAGAGCGCCCAGCTCGCCGCCTGCGGCGCTATTCTGGGCGCTGTCTTCGCACAGCCGCTCAGCCGGGCGCTGGTGAGATCCCTGGATACCAGCCAGAACACCATTCATCTCACGATCGCGCCGGACTGGCGGGTACTACTGTTTGCCGCGATAGCAGGAATCGCGACTTGTGTCGTCTTCGGTACACTTCCCGCGCTGCGGAGCGCGGGTGCAGATCCGCTGGCTTCGCTTAAATCCGGTGAACGCGGAGTCGTTGGTAACCGCGAGCGATTCTCTGTACAGCGCACCATGGTCATTATCCAGATCGCAGTCTCGATGGTTTTGCTTGTGGGGGCATTGCTCTTTGTGCGGAGTTATCGCAACTTACTGACTCTGAATCCGGGAATCCGGGAAAGCAGCATCACGATCGGCTATTGTGGATTTCCATCCGCGAATATCAAGCCCCCAAATCTTGCAGATTACAAGAGGCAATTGGTGGATGCGGTGCGCGCCATCCCAGGAATAGAAAACGCTGCCGCGACCACGAATGTTCCGCTTAGCGGCGCAAGCTGGAGTCATCAGGTAGATGTCGGAGCCGCCGACGGATCGAGTAAGTTTACCTATGTCAGCCCGAGCTTTTTCGCGACCCTGGGCATACCGCTGGTTGAGGGACGGAACTTCACCGAAAACGATACGAACGACACTCCGCTGGTGCTGATCGTGAACCAGGCCTTTGTTCGGAAGTATGCCGGCGCGCGAGCGCCTCTCGGGGCTCAGGTCCATGTGCGCCCTGAACCGAACTATCCTGCGCGCACCTATCAGATTATCGGGGTGGTTCCGGATACGAAATACGGCGATCTGCGCGAGGTCCCACCGCCCCAGGCGTTTGTACCCATCGCTCAGCTTCCGGTCACGGCGCAGGGACCAGGAATGGCAATGTTGATTGCCTCACGCGATCCAGTCGCCACGCAACTGGCCGTACGGCACATGCTGGGCGCAGAGCATCCGGGAATGGAAATGCAATTCTTCGACTTCCAGCAGGGCATCCTTGATCACCTGGCGGGTGATCGGATGATGGCCAGGCTGGCGGGGTTCTTTGGTTTTCTCGCGTCTCTGCTGGTGGTCGTCGGATTGTATGGAGTTCTCTCATACTTCCTTGTGCAGCGCCGCAACGAGATCGGCATTCGCATGGCTCTCGGAGCGAGTCGAAGCCGTGTCATCGGTGACATGCTGCGCAGCGCCTGCATGATGCTGGTAATGGGTCTAGCCGCGGGAACCGTGCTTGCACTCCTCGCCGGCCGTGAAGCCAGTGCCCTTTTGTTCGGCCTCAAGTCGTGGGACCCGGCAACCGTGGGGGGCGCCGCCGCGCTGCTTACAGTAGTCACGCTGGTGGCCAGCCTCTTTCCGGCGCTGCGCGCCGCTAATGTGAATCCAGTCGACTCCCTCCGTGCCGAGTAGGTGCGCACGAAGTTGCGGCGTTTGATCCGAACTTCAGTTGATGAATAATCGCCAAGGCGCTCACCGACCCGGATTACTACCGAAATGTCGGCGAGTGTTGAGAAATCCGCGCACTGGGGGCAATTTCGCCTTTTTCCCAGGATTTGGCTGCCTTCCGCTGTCGCGGACGGCGGCTTCACGCCGGGCTCTTTTCGTGCCCTCCCTACGGGAGCCGATGCGTGAGGCGAGAGGCAGCCGCAATCATCCATGGCGCTTAAGGCCGGTACGCTTCACTCCTCGATGCGGTAGCTGTATTCCTCGATGACGGGGTTGGTGAGGACGTCGCGGGCGATGCGCTCCACCTGGGAGCGGGCGGCCTCGCGGCTGGCGCCGTCGGCTATGGAAAGCTGGAAATATTTGCCCTGGCGCACGGCCGTGATTTCCCCAAAGCCGATCTTGCGCAGGGCGTTGTGGATGGTTTGGCCCTGCGGGTCCAGGACCGATGTCTTCAGAGTGACATAGACATGCGCCTTCATGATCCGTGATTATATAAGGGACTGCCTGCGCCCGGATCCTAACCAGGCAACGTGCAGCAGCGGGATCCCGGCGGCCCGGCCATAAGAACCCGCCTTTTTCCTCAATTCCGGACCGCGGACGCGCTTCCCCAAAACCCGAAGGAGAAAGATAAGAATGACGAACTACCTCGAACTGCCTGTTGGCGACCGCGCCCCGGAGGTCTTCCGTGCCGTCATCGAAATCCCCAGAGACGGCACCCAGAAGTTTGAATACGACAAACAGTTGCACGTCTTCAAACTGGATCGCAACCTGCACTCGCCGGTGCACTATCCGGGCGATTACGGCTTCATCCCCTCGAGCCTGAGCGACGACGGCGATCCGCTGGACGTGCTGGTGCTGGTTCCAGGCCCCAGCTTTCCCGGCTGCGTGCAGGAGGTTCGTCCCATCGGGCTGCTGGAGATGATGGACCAGGGCATTCTGGATGAGAAGGTGCTGGCCGTGGGCAAGAACAATCCGCGCTACGCCAATATCTGGAATTACACCGACATCTATCCGCACATGCTCAAGGAGATTACCCACTTCTTCTCGATCTATAAGGATCTCGAAGGCAAGCGCGTGGAAATCAAGGGATGGCACGACGCGGCGTACGCGCGCGACCGGGTGGCGAGGGCTATCAAGCTGTTTGAAGAAGGCAAGGCCAGGAAGCAGGAGGCAAAAAAAGCGATTGCGGTGTAGGCGAACCTAAGGGACAGAGGTACGGAGGGACAAAGGGGCAAACGCAGACCGGCGCTGCCGATTGGCGATACGCGCGGGACAGTGGTTAGTCCGCGACGGTCTCCGCCGGCAATCGCCGCGCCCGGGCAAAAGCGGTGGTTCCATAGAACAGCGGTCCCAGCAGCGCCACGCCTACGGCCACGGTCAGCGCGGAAACCGAGCCAATCAGCTTTTCGCTGCGCGAGACGTAGAGCGCGTAGGCGATGAGCACCGCAGGGCCGACGCCGAGCAGGGAAGCAAAGAGCAGATTACCGGCCTTGAATGGGCGCTCCAGCCGCGGCTCGCGGATGCGAAGCACGGCGAGGGCCACAAACTCCAGCAGCAGGCTGGCGCCGTACAGGATCAGATCGATAGAGATGAGTCGCTCGAAGGGAAGATTGAGGGCCAGCGCCCACGCCGCTCCGCATACCAATATGCTCACCCATGGCGCGCCCTGGCGGTTACGGCGCGCCAGCGTACGCGGCAAGATACCGTCCTCGGCCATGGCCATGGGCAGGCGTGTATAGCTCATGGCCAGCGCGTTGAACATGCCCACCCCGAAAATGCAGCCGCCGGCAACCACGGCCAACGCCAGCAGCGGCCCGCCCAGCGCGCGTGCCGCCGTTGTCCAGTCGCCGGTGCTGAAGTTGCTGGGCGAGAGCCCGCCCAGCGCCATGGCCGCCAGGGGCAGAATGTAGGTGGCCACCGTAAGCGTGATGGCTCCCAGCATGGCGCGCGGATAATTGCGCTGCGGATTTTCCACTTCCTGCGCCACGGTAGAGGCATTGTCCCAGCCCATGTAGTTCCACAAGGCAACGAGAACCGCGGTTGAAAAAGCGGAATGGGAAGATGGGCCGCTCCATGCAATGGCGGGATGCACCGCGAGCGCGCGCCAGAACCCGAGGGCTACGAAAACAGCGAATGGCGTCAGCAGCAGGACGAAGAGGGCGACCGCGTCTTCGCCCACCTCCGGAGCGCCCAGCAGGTTCCAAAGGCTGCACAGCGCCACCACGGCTACTTTCCATGCATAGCCACGCCAGCCGGCCACCAGCATGGGGCTGAATTTGCCCAGCGACAGCACAAAGACGGTGGGGTAAAGCGCCATGTCGAAGATGCTGGCCGAAAGCGAGAGCCAGCTTTCCTGGTAGCCCCAGAACGGCCCCATCGCGCGCTTCACCCAGATGTAGAAGCCGCCCTCGGCCGGAATGGCGCTGGCCAATTCGCCGATCATCAGCGCGGTAGGCAGGCACCAGAAGAGCGGCACCACCAGTAGAATGGCAATGGCGCTCGCGAAGCCGGCACCGCCCAGGATATCCTCGATGCCATATGGGCCGCCGGCAACCATGAAATAAGTGGCGGCAATCAGCGGCCAGAGACGCATCTTGCGCGGCATGGGCTGGAATAGGCGGGGCACAAAGTGAATTTACACGGGCGCGGCGGGAAGTGGAAGCGCGGAAATCGGGGCTCGGCGGGGCGGCTTCCGGTATAATCCCATCTGAGACCGGAGAGATGGCCGAGTGGCTGAAGGCGGCGGTTTGCTAAACCGTTATAGGGTCAAAAGCTCTATCGGGGGTTCGAATCCCCCTCTCTCCGCCAGCATCCCCGCCAAATTCTTGAAAACTCTATAAATAATTAATTTCATGAGATTTACACGGCTTCACATCTGAGACATCTGTCATCTGCGTACCCATTTGTCGGGCTGTTTCGGCCTAGAAATCATAGCAACCATAGCACGGACCCGCATTCGTGCTCCGCTGCGGTGCAAACTTTTCTCATCACTGCGCTATTCACTCCACGCTATCGTCGTTGCCACGTCCTCGATTTGCAGCTCAGAGAACGGCTATCCTATTGGACAAAAGAAAAGTTGGCTGACTTCGGACGGTTATAGTCGGAGGTATCAGCTCGAGAACTGCGGGGGGGATGGCAACATCGCTTAGTGGGTCCGTAACGAAACTTCCACTCGGGCTTAGGCAGGCCCTAGGAGTATGTCGGGGATAAGGATTGCTGCGGTATGATGTCCTGGGTTCAGATCGGGGGGTGATTGATCTCGAATCGCAAGAGGAAGGGGCTTTGGGGTCCTGCTTCGCGACAAGGCGCTGCAAAAACCTTCCCCCTGCGGTTCATGCCGCTTGCGGCGTCCATCCTGAGCGATACAGCTTGCGCAGGTTGGAGATGGCGCACACCAGTTTCCACTCGCAGCGCACCTTCTCCAGGCCGCGCAGGCTGAAGCGCCGGAAGCCGCGCTGTTCCTTGATTTGTCCGAAGACCGGCTCGACGATGGCCTTGCGCATCTTGTACACGGCTTGCCCGGCTTCGGTGCGCAGCTTGTGCCGCATCGCCTCTTTCGCCGTAGCTCCCTGGGGCGGCGGCCCGCTGGCCACGGCAACCACTTCCTCGTGCTTGTCTCCTCCCGTAGCGACGTGCAGATCGATACCGGCCACTTGCGCATCGGTTAGCCGCCGTCCACGAACACCTTGACGCGGGTGTCGTAGCGGCAAAACAGCCGCATCAGCACCGCCCGCGCTCCCACCCCATCTTGCCCTCCGAATGCACCACCGCCGTCAGCACGTTGCCTTGGGTGTCGACCGCAATGTGCCGCTTGCGCCCTTTGATCTTTTTGCCCGCATCGTACTCCCGCCGCCCCCTTTTAAGGCCGTCTTGGCCGACGGAGAATCGATGATCCCGCAACGACTTGCTTACCCGCTCCCAGATCCAAATCGCTCGGATACATGATCCGAACTGAACATGCGCAGGCAGCACTTCGGCCTCATGCTCTGGCGGGACCACCACTTATGGCTTTACCGCCGGATGGTCTGGGACGCAATTGATCAACTCGTCCGACACCGTGCTGGGCCAGACCTCGACCTACGGGTACGATGCTTTCAACCGGCTCGCCACGCGGACGGTGACTGCGGGCACGGGGCCAAACCTCTCCTGGGTCTACGACCGCTGGGGCAACCGCTGGCAGCAGAATGTGACGGGGGGCAGCGGCAGCGCGCCGCAGCCGCAATACAGCTTCAACACGGGCGATAACCAGATCACCACCAGCGGCTACGCCTACGACGCCGCGGGCAACCTGACCAGCGACAGCGTTCACGCCTACACCTATGACGCCGAGGGCAATATCGTGGCCGTGGATGGCGGCGCGACCGCGACCTACACCTATGACGCGCTCAACCATCGCGTGCAGACGGTGACGAGCACAGGGACAACGGACTTTGTGTTCAACGCCAGCGGCCAGCGCGTCTCCATCTGGAGCGGCGGCGCCGGGGCACAGACGCAGGGCCAGTACTACTGGGGATCGGAGCCTGTGGCCTACTACAAAAGCGGCGAGACCCATTTCCAGCATCAGGACTGGATGGGAACGGAGCGGCTGCGCACGCTGTACAATGGCAGCGTGGAAGGCGAATTCGCATCGCTGCCCTTTGGCGATGCCCAGGCGACGGTCTCCGGCGCGGACACCGACGCCTACCACTACGCCATGCTGGATTACGACTACGAGAGCAGCACGGACCACGCCCAGTACCGGCAGTACGGCAGCACGCAGGGCCAATGGATGAGTCCCGACCCCTATAGCGGCAGCTATGATCCAAGCAATCCGCAGAGCTTCGACCGGTACGCATATGCTCTCAACATGCCCGTTAGCGCCGCCGCCTCGAGCGGGCTATTCGTCCAGGCCTGTGTGCCCGCAACTGCCTTCATACCTGAGTCCGGCGACTGCGACTGGGGCGTAGACGATGGTTCGGAAGAGGATGGGGGGCCTATTGGCTTGGATGGATACAGTTTAGGGGAAGATGAGCAATTCACTGAACTCGGATGGACTCTCTTTGGTAATTTCCACCCCCCTACAATGTACTGGGTGGACAGCTATATTTCTCTGTGCCTGGGATGTATTGGATAAATCCCGATTACAACCAAGACGACCCTAATGAACTGGTCCGATAAATACCCATCATAGGGCCTTCATGCAGCCGAGGCGAAGCATAGCGAGGAAGTTTTGCGCATGGAATTCGTAGCGTGTGACCAATCTGCGGAACCATTGCAGCCAAGCGAACAGCCGCTCCACGGCCCAGCGTTTCTTGTATCGGCGCAGCGGCCTGCCATCCTGGGTCTGGCCCCGGTTCTCGCGGTTGGGCGCAATCATCTCGATGCCGTATTCCTCTTGCAGATGCCGATCGAGCGGGTCGGAGTCATAGGCCTTGTCGCCGATCAGCCGCGCAGCAAGCTCGTCGAGGAAGCTCCCGGAGAGCGTTTCGTCGACGAGTTTGGACTCGTGCGGCGAGGCCGAGTC
>JASHRF010000072.1 GCA_030037545.1 Acidobacteriaceae bacterium
TCAACACCGCGCGCGTGTCGTGCCACGGGCGGCCACGGTTATCCCCGCGCCGCGCCGGGCGCAGCACCGGTTCCACCAACTCCCACTGTTCTTCTGTCAGTTCCCAACGGCCTGCCATCGCTGCACGCGGAAACGCCTTGAGCCTTCCCAGTTTCGCAGATTTCAGACTCGAAAATGTTTATGAGATGAGTTCTAGTCGTCGTAGGCGCCTGTATTGCGCTTCCGGCGCAGGGCGTCGAGCCTGGGGATGAGCTTCCTCTCCGGATCAATCGAGAACTCCAGCGCCTCAATCGTGCGGTAGTGTTCGCCACCGCCGCGGACGACCCGGTAACCGGCTGACCGCAACGCAGCCGTCGCCGAAGCTCGGATCGCATCGTAGGCCAGGCTCAACTGCGCGTCTGCGGACATGTCGCTCTCGACCGCCTTCTTGTAATCATCGAGATGCCCGTCCGCGTTGGCCAGCAGGCGCTCGATCTCCTCCCGGTCGGACGCGAGCTTCTCAAGCCAGCGGTTGGCGGCCCAGCTCTCTAAGGTCATTTTCGTCTCCGATCAGGAAGAGCTTCCTGCCAGCCAGCACCGTTTTCAGAAAGTTTCCGCGCAGCTTGCTCGTGAATTCCTTGGCCGTGAAGACCGTAGGGTTGATCTCGCGGCCGAGCGTCTTCTGCGCTTCCGCGATCCGATCGACCACCTCACCGAACCCGGCCGTGCCCACCACCATCAGGTCAACGTCGCTCTGCTCAGTCTCGCCTGAACGTGCAATCGACCCGTACACAAAGGCAAGACCAATCTTCTTTTTGAGGGGACGCAATGCCTCCAGGAGGATGTCGTGCATGCCCACCGTTTTCACGACGATGCTTCTCATCTCGGCAAAAACAGGGCTGACCTCATTTGCGGCGAACAAGGTCTGCAATCCCTGGACCCTCTTCGTCACCAGGCCGGCGTCGACAAGTTGGCGCAGCTCGCGCTGCACCGGGCCGAGAGCGATTCCGGTCATGCGGGCAAGTTGCCGCAAATAATAGGACTCGCCGACATGGCCGTACAGCACGGCCAGAACCGCGCCGCGGGTCCGGCCGAACAGCGTACTCGAAAGTTCACCGGCTGTACCCATTACGGGGTCAAGTGTACCCGAAAAGGGAACAGAAGGCAATCCCAAGCTCTATATAGCGAGTCCTGGGCTGGAGAGGCTTATTAAATGGTCAGCATACCCCCGGCTCGAACTGGCCCGATGAACTTTCCGGCACACATCTAGCACTCCGGCTCAGCCGCGGTATCGCAGTGCTCACAATCATATCGGCCAACGTAGGCCCGGCAGGCGGCGCAGAAAACGGCGCAAAAAAGCTCTCACGAGCTTGTGGAAGTTCATGGCCGCGGCCGAAAGCACGGCGTTGATCGCGTCGCCGTAGCTGCCCTTCAGCCGGTTGCGCTCCAGGCGATGTTCCGCCTTCAGATGCCCGATGCTGGGCTCGACTGCGGCGCGGCGTTTCATCCAGCGCCACCGCCGCGGCGCGGTTCGCCCCCGCCGCCGCTTGTCGATATGCACCCGGACCGGGCCCTGGTAGCCGTGGCCGCGATAACCCATGTCTACATGCGCTTCTTCGACCCGCCCGCCGATCATCTGCTCCACTTGCTCGATCTACGCCGCCAGGGTGTGCCCGTCGTAGGGATGGCCCGCGAAGCTCTTCGTGCCCACGAACCAGCCGCCCCTGCTGGTAACCGCCACGCTGACCTTATTACCGAGTCGAGCAGCTATGGCGTTCGCTCAAGGACGAGCACGTTTACCTTCACGCTTACGAGTCGGTGGGCGAAGCCAGGAACAAGATGGGGCGTTACTTTGAGGTCTACAACTGCCGCCGCCCACATTCCCGCCTGGCAGCGCAGACGCCGGACCAGGTACGCGTCGCGGGCGACAGCAACGAATTGCCATTTGCCGTTCAGCTTGCGATACTGTTTAAGGTTTACAGGATGACGCTTGCTCTCCATTCTGACCGCTCCTTGAGTGCAAATGTTCTCGCCAACGCGAGTGCTAGGAAGTGCATTTTTGGTGTCTCTGACGGAATGGACTCTAGCCTTACTGCTAAGCATGAGTGCTAGTAAGCGGGAAGTTTCTGTAAACTATTCAATACAAAGGCGCTATCGTCTAGGGGTTAGGACGTGAGATTCTCAATCTTAAAACCCGGGTTCGATTCCCGGTAGCGCTACCAAATCTCCTCTATCGCGTTGATTCGGAAAGCCTTCCAAATCCGCTCCCGCCCATTGAACTACAGTTGAACTACACTGCAGCAGAATCGCCGCAAAGTTTCGGCTCGTTCGCTCGGAAATTCGCCGTATTAGGGTCCGAGCGAAATGGGCACCGTTACTGTAGCAATATACGAAAGAGTAAAGTCCAACGGCAATTGGACTAGAGTTCACGTCATTCCTCCGCAAGGGCGGAAACGGGACGGGAAGTTGTTCCTCAAGGACGACCGGCAAGGCAAGTTCCAACTGTCTTGGTACGAAAACCGCCAAAAACAATGGCAGCATGTAAAGAGTCGAGTCAGCGACCGCGAACTCCCGTACCTCTCTGACGCAGTGGCACAAGCTGAAGACAAGTCTTGGTACCTGAGCAATCGGCACCGTCGGGTGGCTGACCCAACATCCGCCGATTCGGGGCGGAAGAAATTAGGGACTGAAGTTCGCCGGTACCTCGAAGCTAAGAGCGGCTGTGACAAAACGGTTTCCGCCCATCGACACGCACTGGAGGAATTTCAGGATTGGGCTACCGACAGAAAGAAGGGTCGGGACATAGACTTCGTGGACGAAATCGACAAACGGCTCTTGCGGCGATTCTTTGAATTCCTCGTGGACGGCGACGAGGAGGAGGACGGCCCGGCGAACTGCCCATTCACTGCCGCTCTGAAGATAATGAAGGTGAATTCTTTCTACCGTTCGGTTTATGAGATTGAGCCCGGCAAAGGTCCGGTTACGAAGAAGGAATATAAACGCGAACTGAACAGCAGCAAGGTTCCTGAGATTTACACGAAGCAGGAACTCGATACGATGTTTGCGGCAATGGACGAAGATGAACATCTCGTCTTCTCCACTCTTTACGAGGGCGCGTTCAGAAAGCGCGAACTCATGCACCTTGAAGACTCCGACCTAACCCGTTCGCGAGCAGGCAGGATCTCGAATCGGTTGTCCTTCATCCAGCCGAAGCATTCCTCGATGCGCTTGCGTTTCCTCTGGCTGGCCGCATAGCCAGCGTGACGCGTAGTACGCGCGTCGATGGCGCTGCCACCAGCTCGGCCCGTATTCTGCGCGACGTGCGGCGTCACGTTCATCTGCCAGCATTCGGCAACGAACTCCTGCGTGTCGAAATGCGCCTATTTAGGTTGTCGAGAGTGAATGGGAGAGCGGGCGCACCCTGAGCGCACCCGCTCAGAACTTGGGGCTTTAGCTGGCCGCCGCGAATTGTTCTGTCGTTACCTCCTCCGGGCGGATGGCCCGGAGGATGGTGGAGGCGGTGTGCTGGACGACTTCAAGACTCTCGGCCAGAAGCGCGGCGTTGCCCGCGTACATCTGGATGTAATCGCTGGAAGCGCTGCCCATTGCCAAGCCAACGGCCTGGCCCACGATAAAGGCCACGGCCTCGGCTTCGGTCTCGCGCACAGTCTGAGCGGTCATGGTGCGTCGCTCGGCCTTGTGCAATAGCTCGTGCGCCGTTTCGTGAACCAAGCTGACGAATTCCTCGGCCTTCGACTGGCCTGGCAGCAGAGCGATTTTTCCGCCGTAGCTGACGCCAAGGGCCGGGGTGATCTTCTCATTAAATTCGAGCGCGATGTTTTGCAGTGCGAGGAAGTCGATCAGGCGGTCGCGGTGCTCGCCCACTTCGCCGGTGATGGTGTGTTCAAATCCTGGCAGGTCCGCACCTTCTGTTTGCGCCACATCGAACACGTACACGGTGCGGAAGCCGATCAGTACCGGCTGAGGCTTGGCTTCGGGCTCCTGCTCCGACTGATCGTCGCCGTTCTTTCTGCGCCGGAATCCAGTCATGGGAGCGAGAATCTGGATGCCCTTCTCACCTTTCTTGACGAAGCGGCCCATTTCGTTCCAGGTTCGGATGCCTGCCACACGCGTGGCCGTCGGGCGCTGTCTGGCAATCTGCAAGATGTTCCCGAAAGAATAGGAATGGAAACGGGCCATAGCGTTCAGGCAGGCGGTCAGGGTTTCGCTCTTGCC
>JASHRF010000007.1 GCA_030037545.1 Acidobacteriaceae bacterium
CGGGGAGCACTACAGCCGCGCCTACGGCATCAGCGTGCAGGGCTGGGGAAGCTGGTTCGGCGACCAGGCCAAGTCGCTGGGGTTAGCGCTCGTCCTTGGCACGCTGATCCTGATGCTCTTCAACCGCATCGTGCGCCGCTGGCCGCGCCGCTACTGGCTCGGCATTTGGGTGGTCACCATGCCCATCATGGTGATCGCTATCTTCCTCTCGCCGCTCATCATCGACCCCCTTTTCAATAAATTCGAACCGCTGGAGCTGCACCACGCTCCGCTGGTGGCGCAGCTCGAGAAAGTCGTGGCCCGCACCGGCATTAACATCCCGCCTGATCGCATGTACCTGATGAAAGCCAGTGCCAAATATAACGGCATCAACGCCTACGTGACCGGCATCGGGGCCAGCAAGCGCTACGTCATGTGGGACACGGCCACCGACCGGCTGCCCGACGACGAGATCCTCTTCGTCTTCGGTCACGAAAGCGGCCATTACGTGCTCCATCACATCCCCAAAATGATTGCCGGACTCGCCATCGGCCTGTTCTTCGTCTACTGGGGCTGCGCGGCGGCGGCCGCGTGGCTGGCGCGGCGCTTCGGCCCACGCTGGCATATTACGGATCTCGGCACGCGCGCCGGCTTTGTGGTCCTAATTTTCGTCATCTCCGTGGCTGGATTTCTGCTGGAGCCGGTGAGCAACGGATTCAGCCGCCACTTTGAGCATCAGGCCGATGTCTTCGGTCAGGAGGCGATTCACGGCATCGTCCCCGATCCGCAGAAGACGGCGGTCTCGGCCTTCAATCAACTGGGCGAGGCCTGGCTCGAAGAGCCGAACCCCAGCCCATTCATCGAGTTCTGGCTGTTCAACCACCCAAGTGTCCAGGACCGCGCCAACTTTGCTGCCCATTACAATCCTTGGGCCAACGGCGGCCACGGGGAGTTCTTCGCGAAGTAACAGTGACCGAGGAATCAAGGGAACGAGGTAACAAGAAGGCCCGACCTTGAAAACCGGGGACGGAGGTATCGGAGTCCGCTTTTTTCTGACCACATCCCCTCATCCGGCGCGCCCGTTTTTCCACAATTTGCCGAAGTTTCTGCATTCCTCGTCCCTTGTTCCCTTGGTCCCTTGTTCCCGGCCTTTACACTGGAGCTTACCTTCTTCCAAGGAGCTGACCCAATGCCTTATCCGGCAAACTACCGCTATACCAAGGAACATGAATGGATCGATGCCAACGGCGCCGTTGGCATCACCGACTACGCGCAGAGCTCGTTGGGCGACATTGTCTACGTGGACGCGCCCAAGGTGGGCGCTTCGGTCACGGCCGGCGCGGCCTTCGGTTCCGTCGAGAGCGTCAAGGCCGTCAGCGACCTGTTTTCGCCGGTTAGCGGCAAGGTGATCGCCGTAAACGAGGAACTGAAGACCACGCCCGACAAGATCAACGAGAATCCGCACGGTACGTGGATCATCAAAGTAGAGCTGGCCAATCCCAAGGAGCTGGACGGGCTGCTCGATGCCGCCGCCTATGAGGCGTTCATTGCGGAAGAGACAGGACACTAGCTGCCAGCTTCCAGCCGCTAGCCTCCAACTGCGTTTCGGGCATTGCCGCAGCCGAGATTCAACCTGAATTTGTCTCCAGCGAGCCACGACCACTCGCAAACCACCGGCTTCCTGCTAAAAGCTGGAAGCTAGGAGCTAGAAGCTGATCATGCGCTACCTTCCCAAATCGCCCGCCGAACGCGAGCAGATGCTCCGCGAAATCGGCGCGGCTTCCATCGACGATCTGTTTGCCGTCATTCCCGCCGAGTACCGGCTTGACCGCGACCTGAATGTGCCGCGCCAGCAGGCCGAGAGCGAGATCGTGAACTACTTCCGCGCCGCCGGCGACAAGAACGCTACCAATTACGCCAGCTTTCTGGGCGCGGGCGCGTATCGTCATTACCGGCCGGTCATCATCGATGCGCTCGTGCAGCGCGGTGAGTTTCTGACCAGCTACACGCCCTACCAGGCCGAGATCACGCAGGGCACGCTGCAGGCCATCTTCGAGTTCCAGACCATGATCGCGGAGCTCACCGGAATGGACGTGGCCAACGCCAGCATGTACGATGGCTCGACCGGCGCGGCGGAAGCCGTGATGATGGCAGTACGCGTAACGGGCCGTCACAAGGCTGTTGTGGCATCGACGGTGCATCCCGAGTACCGCGAGGTGCTGGCGACTTACGCGAAGCACCAGGGCCTGCCCAAGACGGTGGTTGGCTACGACACGGAAACCGGCCGCGTCGATCTCGATGCGCTCGACGCTGCGGTTTCCGAAGAGACAGCGGCCGTGCTCGTTCAAAGCCCGAACTTCTTCGGCGTCATTGAAGACATCCCCGCCATCGCCGAGATCGCGCACGCCAAGGGCGCGCTCTTGATCGTTGCGATTGCCGAAGCGGTCTCGCTGGGCATCGTGCGCCCCCCCCTTGAAGCCGACATCGTCAGCATGGAAGCGCAATCCTTCGGCGTGGCGCTCAGCTATGGCGGCCCGTTCTGCGGCGTGATTGCGGCCAAAGAAAAATATGTGCGCCAGATGCCGGGCCGGCTCGCCGGCCAAACCGTGGACGGGGCCGGAAACCGCGGTTTCGTACTCACGCTGGCCACGCGCGAGCAGCACATCCGCCGCGAGAAGGCAACCTCGAACATTTGCACGAACCAGGCATTGGTCGCGCTGATGGCGACCATCTTTTTGGCCGTCTACGGCAAGGAAGGCATGAAGGAGCTGGCCGAGCACAACCTGGCCAAGGCCGATTACGCCGCCAGGACGCTCGCAGCGCAGCCAGGCGCAAAGCTGCGCTTCACCGGCGCGCCGCGCTTCCACGAATTTGTGTTGCAAACTGAGGAAGAGCCGGCGGGGTGGGGCCAGCGGCTGCTGGAGAACAAGATTGTCGGTGGTATCGAGTTGAACCGCTGGTATCCGGAGCTCGGCAATTGCACGCTTTGGTGCGCGACGGAAGTGGTGACGCGCGAGCAGATCGACGCGGCGGCAAAAGTGCTGGCGGCGAAGCCGGTGGCGGCGTAGGTCCCGAGGATTTGCCCCATGACCAAACAAACGTTCCCCCCGCAGATCATGTACATCGAGTACAAAGGCGGCGGCTTTGTCGAGAAGTGGGGCTATACGCAATCTCTTCTGAAAATTGCCGGATGGATCCTCGACGGCGGCTTTGTCGAGAAGTGGGGCTATACGCAATCCGAGAGCGGCGGCCTCCATGGAGCCGCCCGGATCGGACGAGTCACTTTCAGCCGCACCGGCGCAACGCTTCATTATCGAGGCAAGTCATTTCAAAGCCTGAAGGGAACAGGATTCAAGGCCAACTATTACGACGTGAAATCCGGCGAGCAGTATTGGATTTCCGGTCCGCGACGCGACGGAGTTGATCGCCTGTACAAAAGCGATTGGCCGGTAGAAATCGACGAGGATGTGCGCGAGGAGTATTGGGCCGAAATCCGAAAGATGCCGGAATGTCGGGAGCTTTCGCAAACCTCGTTATCGACTACAAAGCGGCCCAATGCGACCAAGCTGACGCGTAAATAGTCGGAATGGCTTTGTAAGAAGGGCACGGCTTTTAGCCGGGCCGAAACAGGCAAGAGAAAGGGAGTGGGGCTTTAGCCCCTGCCATGGCGCATCCTGCAAGAAACGCGTCGACAGCCAACATCCTCAACCCATCTCGAACCTTCTTCGCAACGACGGGAACGAGCATGGGCCGCCGCTTGCTGCAATCGGAACGGAATGCCAACCTTCTCATCGATGTTTTGCGTTCGCTCATTGCAGAGCGCAAATTTGAGCTGCACGATTTCGTGATCATGCCCGATCATTTGCACCTGCTTTTGACCGTTTACGACGACATGACCATCGAAAAAGCAATGCAATTGATCAAAGGCAGGTTCTCGCATCGTTTATCGCATGAATTTGGATACAAGGGCGAGGTTTGGCATCGGGGATTTACGGAGGAGCAGATAATGGACCGCGAGAGTTTTGAAGCTCATCGCGAATATATCGCGCAGAACCCGGTGAAGGCTGGATTGGCGTCCGATCCGGAGGAGTATCCATTCTGTTTTCGATTTTTGGCAAAGAAGAAGGTGGAGTCAAAGGCTGGCAGGGGCTAAAGCCCGGAGATATTTTGGCGATTCTTTATGGCCCGGCTAAAGCCGTGCCGTTGTTACAAAGCGAATATGTGAGGCAAAGAAAACGTGGATTTCAGCACGAACGAATGGGCTGCCGAAGAAACGCTCGTATTAGCTGAATCGAGGTCGAATTTGCAGAGTTTTGCAATAAGGCACAGCTTTCGCCATGCTGCAAGAGTTAGAAGTTTTGTAACAACGGCACGGCTCTTACCACGCCGCAAGAGCTTGAAGCTTTGTAACAACGGCACGGCTCTTACCACGCCGCAAGAGCTTGAAGCTTTGTAACAACGGCATGGCTCTTACCACGCCGCACGAGCTTGAAGTTTTGTAACAACGCATGGCTTTTACCACGCTGCACGAGCTTGAAGTTTTGTAACAACGGCACGGCTTTAGCCGGGCCAAATGCGAGACGAAAAGGAGTGGGGCTTTAGCCCCTGCTATGACGCAATCAACCGGTCCCCACACGCTGGGCAAGGTCCGCACGCACCCTACGCAGAACGAGGCGCTGCTCTTTGAGAAATCCGCGCCCGGCAAGCGCGCCTACAAGATGCCGCCGCTCGACGTGCCGGCTGTCGATGCCGAGGCGCTGCTGGGGTCCGCGGTTCGCACGGACAAAGCCGAACTACCGGAGCTGAGCGAGATCGAAATCATCCGCCACTTCACGCGCCTCTCCACGTGGAACTACGCCATCGACCTAGGCATGTATCCGCTGGGGTCGTGCACCATGAAGTACAACCCGCGCGTCAACGAAGCGGTCTCGCGCCTCGAGGGGCTGGCCGACGCGCACCCCTACCGGCCGGAGTCATGGGCGCAGGGCGTGCTCGAAATCATCGACCTGCTGGAGCGCTGCCTGCTCGATATCACGGGCATGGACGCGATCACGCTGCAGCCGGCCGCGGGCGCGCATGGCGAGTTCACCGGCATCCTGCTGGTCCGCGCGTGGCATGAGTCGCAGGGCAATCCGCGGCGCAAGATTCTGATTCCCGACTCCGCGCACGGCACCAATCCCGCAACCGCTGCCATCTGCGGCTATCAGGTGGAGAATCTCAAATCGAATTCCGACGGGGGTATCGACCTGGAGGCGCTGGCCGCGCAGGTGGACGAAGAGACCGCGGCGCTGATGCTCACCAATCCCTCCACGCTGGGCGTCTTCGAAAACGAGATCCACCGCGTTGCCGACATTCTGCACGCCAGGGGCGCGCTGCTCTACATGGACGGCGCCAACATGAACGCGCTGGTGGGCAAGGTGCGGCCGGGCGACTTTGGCGTGGACGTGATGCACCTGAACCTGCACAAAACGTTCTCCACACCCCACGGCGGCGGCGGCCCGGGATCGGGGCCGGTGGCATGCAAATCGTTTCTGGAGCCATTTCTGCCCATCCCCGTTCTTGTCCAAAACCAGAACGGGACCAAGTCCTGGGATTACAACCGGCCCCAATCCGTCGGCCGGGTGCGCGCCTTCTATGGCAATACCGGTATGTTCATCCGCGCGCTGGCGTATATCCTGGCCAACGGCCCCGACGGCCTGCGCCAGACCACGGAGGATGCGGTGCTCAACGCCAACTACATCCGCAAAAAGCTCGAAGACCTCTACGAGCTGCCTTACAAAACGCCCTCCATGCACGAGGTGGTTTTCAGCGATAAGCGCCAGGCGGCCAAAGGCGTGAAGACCGGCGACATTGCCAAGCGCCTCATCGACTACGGCTTCCATCCCTACACGGTGAGCTTCCCGCTCATCGTGCCCGGCGCGCTGATGATCGAGCCTACGGAGAGCGAATCGCTCGAGGAGCTGAACCTGTTCATCGATGCCATGCGGTCGATCGCCCGCGAGGCCGAGGAGACACCGGAGCTGGTCAAGACCGCGCCGCACTCCACGCGCGTCTCGCGCCTCGACGAAGTGCGCGCCGCGCGCAATCCCGTGCTGCGCTGGAAGCGGGAAAACAGCAGTCAGTAATCAGTTGTCAGATTACGCGCGCGTGTCGCTGCTGCGCTTGCGGAAGATCACCTTCAGCTCGCGCCGCCAGTATTCGCCCAAAGCCGCCAGTTCCCATTCCACCTGCGGCGAAAGATAGCGCAGCACCGGCTCGTTGGCCGGATGGATGCGCAGCGCGGGGGCCGCAAGCAGCAGGCGCGGGGCCGCCGGCGAAACCTCCGCGCCCTCGAAATATGCCTGCCGTTCAAATGCAGACAGAGCCTTGCAGCCCCTCGCAGCCTGGCGATCGGCATTGAGCGCGCGCACGCGAATCCAGTAGTCGAGCGCCTGCAGCGGCAGGTGCAGATCCTCGTTGGCCTTTAGCTCAATGACCGCCAGGCGCCCGTCGCGGTCCAGAGTGAGCAGGTCCAGCATGCCTCGGTCACCGCTGGAAAGCGCGGGGACCTGGGAGTAGAGCAGGTCGCCGCGCAGGCCCGGAAACAGCTCGCCAATCCCCGCGCGCAGCCGCGACTCCAGCCAGCGTTCCGGCTGCAGCCGAAAGAGCGGATCGGTCTGCGCGCCGTCGGCATGACGGCTTTGGAAGAGCCGCGCGCAGAGTTCGCAGCACATTTCTTCGTTCTCGGCAGTGAGTGGGGTCTCGTTGGCTCCAACTCCGAAGATCACTTCTTCCTGGCGTGCAAACGAGTGGGCGCTGGCGCCCAGCCGCACGCGCGCAAACTCCAAACCGTGGAGCAGCAGTCCAACTTCGGTTGCCGAGCGCGCGCGCACTTCCACGCGCCTGCGAGCGGCGGCCGGAACCAGCGCTAACAATCGGTCAAGGCCGGCGCGGCAGTGCTCCATGGCCCCGGCGGCAGAGTAGGCGCGCACCAGCCGCGACTCCAGATTGCCGGTGTCGCGGAAATCTACGGCGGCGAGCTCTTCGCTGCGTTCGTCCAGCGTGTAGAGCTCAAAATTCGCCGCGCCATGGTTGAGCCATGCCATGCGTTCTGCGGTGGTACGCCACGCTCCGGCGGGCGCAATCACCTTCAGTCCGCCGAAGTGACGGCGTCGGTCGCCGCGCTGGCGGCAGAAATCCAGCCACAAAATGCCCAATGTGAGCACGCCATCGACCATGGCCCCGGATTCCGCCGCGCTCACCCCTATCACCGCATCCGCCGCGGTTCCGCGCAGCAGGTGCCCGCGCGCATAGGCCGGACCGAAGCTGTGCTCCAGGTCCATGGCCGAGCGCAGCCCGCTCACTTTGGCGCCGATGAAGCTCCGCGTAAGCACTCGTTCCAGCAGACGCTGATAATTGCGGCGTGCAGCTTCGCGAGTCGTGGGCGCGCGCCGGACGCTGGTCGGCGTCAGCTCCAGCTTTTGTGGCCGCGCCGCGCCCATTCGCCGGGTTACAATGCGCAGGCACTGCGCGCGTTCCTGCACGTCCACGACCGTGCGCACCAGGTTACGTTGGTCATTCCAGAGTTCAAGCAGGCAGCGCCCGTGCGACTCGTTCACCGAGTAGCGCGACGTGCGCAGTTCGAAGATCACACGGCCCTCTTCGAGCAGCGCCGCGTCGGGGTGGTCGGCAAGATAGGTTTCGATCGATTGCGCCAGCCGCGCGGGCGAGGCCGTTTCGAGCCCGGCAGGCATCGCTTGCCTCTACCAGCCCCGGCGCTGCCGCAGGCTGGTGATGTGCGCCGTGTGGTGGCGCGAGTGCCAGTCGTACATGGCCAGCGATGTGGCCAGGGTCTGCCGCCCCAGCGAGGGATGGTTGAAGCCGCGCTGAAAATCCCCTTCCGTAAGCGCTTCGAGCAGCGCGACCCAGCGCTGGTGCAGCGCGTCGATAAACGTCAAAGAGATGTCAATGGGCAGCGTCTTGCTGTCCGGCAGCTTCGCCCACGCGGCCTCATCGTAGGGCTTGACCGTCGGCCAGTCCTCGGTAAGCGCCAGCTTGAAGCGGATCACGGAATTCGCGTGGCTGTCGCCCAGGTGATGAACCACTTGCCGCACCGTCCAGCCGCCCTCGCGATAGGGCGTGTCGAGCTCGGCATCGTCCAGGCCGCGCACCGCGTCGCTCAGCCGCTCGGGCATTCTGCGCAGAGTTTCGATCTGCGCGGCGCGCATTGCACCCGTGATAGCCGCGGGCGCAATGAAACGGCCAATCGGATAGCGCAAGTCTTCCTGGTCTGTCAAAGGGCCTGCCTTGCTCATCCTGCGCGCAGCGCGCTTGGCGCACGCTCGTGTCCGCGCAATCGTCCCTCTACGTCGGAGCCTAGGCGGGGTGGTGATGATGGTGGTGATGGTGGTGGTGATGCGCCGGCGATGCAAATACCGGGCCAGCGAACACCAACAGGAGCAGTGCTGCGGCAAAAATTCTCTTCATGCCCACCATCGTAGCACGGCTCGGGGCGTGGATTCCTCCGGAATCGAGAGGGGCATCTTTACCGTCAACGAACACAGGAAACCAGAGTGAACCGGGCTCAGGGACAAACGCCCGGCTCATCCCCGCCAGCGCCCATCGCCGGGCAGCGTAGAAAGTACGCCGCGCTCGAAAAATTTACATGCTTTCACCCGCCCGCACCGGCCCGTGGTTCGCGATTCCGCCCGCGCTTTCCGCTCTTAAGCGCTTAAATTTCCACCAGATACATGATTCCAATTCCAACCCGCCGCGTTTGGCATCTCCATTGCGATACGTAAGGCCGAGCAGGCACTGCCAGTTCGGCAGTTTACTAACGCGAACTGCCCCAAAGACGGATTTGATGAGGGGTTTCATGAAAACATCCAGCTATCTTACCCATTCGTTCCCGCGCCAGGCCGCCATCGCGGTTTTGGCCGCCGCGATCGGCGTCCCGGTCTGGGCGCAGCAAGCCGCGCAGGCGCCACCGGCCACCACCGATCAGAACGCTCCCGCCGCAACGTCGCAGAACAATCAACAGAACAGCGATCAGAATGCGAATTCGACCACCGTGCCCCAGCCGGCCAAAGAGGGTTTCTGGGGCCGTATCAATCCCATGGCCCGCAAGAAGTGGGTGAAAAAGCAGATCGACCCCATCAACGACCGGCTCACCGAGCTTGACCAGGTGAACGCCCGCAACGCGCAGCAGATCAAGGACGTGGATGCCCGGGCGCAGGCCGGGATTCACCAGGCGCAATCGACCGCTGATGCCGCCAACCAGACAGCCCAGTCCGCCAGCCAGCAGGCCCAGAACGCCAACAACGCGGCTGAACAGGCTTCAAATCACGTGACCCAGATCGGCAACACCGTCAACGGACTCGACCAATACCACCAGGTAACCGATTTTGAGGTGAAGTTCCGTCCCGGCACCGCAACCATGACAGCGGATTCCAAACAGGACCTCGACAAGCTCGCGGCCAGCCTCACAGGACGCGACGGCTACATCCTGGAGATGGATGCGCAGGCGCCGGGTAACGGCAGCGTGGGCATCTCAAGCTCCCAGCGGTTGGCGGAAGCGGTGGAGCGCTATCTCGTCACCGATCACCAGATTCCCATCTACCGCATGCACTCGGTCGCGCTGGGCAACATGGAAGTTGCCTCCAACGACCAGAACGGCGAGGCCGCGACTGGCGAGGAGAATACGCATCCCGCTCACGTGCGCGTCCGCGTAGTGCATGTGCGGCTGATGGAAAACAGTTTGGCGGCCCAGGGCTCGGCATCACCCCAAGGTGCTGACTCCTCGACTGGCTCGGGACAGCCGTAAGATCGCGGCCATCCTCCCCCCGAGAGGCTATGTACCCGAGCCAACGGCCACCCCGCCGTAAGGCCGCCAACCAAGCTCTCGCAACGCGAGAGAACCAAGGCAACTTGGCCCCCGTGAAGAACGGGGGCCGTTTTTTTCCCAGCCGCGGCTGGACGCTCCCAGAGAACTGGATGCTGTTCACTGCCTTCTAACCGCTGAAAACTGGCACCTGCTCTCCTCACTCCGGCCGGACACTAAAGCGCATGGCGCGATAATCGAAGGTGTAGCTGCCCAATTGCTCCAGAGCGTCGATGCCCAGGACGCCGTAGACGTCGTCGAGCGCGGCCGAGCCGAGCGGCCGCGTGAGAACGCGCAGGTAATGCAGATTTATGGTGGTGCGGCCCACGGTGAGCGGAACCGTCTCCGCCACGTAGGCGGCTTGCGCGGATTCGATCCCGGGGAAGGAGAACGTGCTCACCTTCTGACTGTTGAACTCAGCAGCGTGCTCGTCGAAATAGCGCGAGGTAAGGTAGGTCTGTTGGCCTCCGGCGTCGACGGCAAACATGCGATCGTCGGCGTGATCATCCGGGTCTGAATGGGCGGCCGGCGCGGCGCTGCCGGGTATGGCAGGATCGGCTGCGACAGAGGTTGCGGCTGCGCGGCCCAGGGCCACGATGATCTGGTCGCCATCCAAGAAAAACGGCGCGCCGGTGGTCAGCAAGTCGCTCTTTTCAGCCCGGTCAACCTGCCGCGCGGGGCGCACCTGGACGATGTCCTCGTCAGTGATGGTGAGGCTGCCCAGCGCAGCCAGCGCCGGATAGCCGAGCACACCTTCGACCTGGTACGGTGGATTCGGAAACGAGTAGTCGGCGTCGCCGTAGACGAAGACGGTCATGTTGTACAGCGTGAGCCGGCCTCCGATGGTGAAACGAGGGATTACGGCCATGTGTACCTGGATGGGCCGGCCGGTGAGGGTGCGGATGGTGGCCGATTCGTCAGAGATTTTCAGGCCCACCGCGCGCGCGGTGGCGCGATCCATGAGGTTGAAGGGCGCGGTGGGGTCGAGCATCCAGCTCCTGGAGGCTGCATCCACAAAGACGGGAATGTCGAGCAGGCCGAGCGGGTCTTCGCTAGCCTGAAGCGTAAAAGGATCGCAGGGATCGACAGTCATGGGCGGATTGTCTTTGGCCAGTGGCAGCAGCTTCACGGGCAGTTCGATCGCGTCCTGCTCGTCGGTCGTCAGATGCGCGGCCAGCCGGGATTCGAGCGTGGCATACGCGGCGGCGGCTTTGGCCCAGTCGCCGGAGCGCAGGTAATCTTCGGCCAGTGCCTCGCGCAGAAGTTTCTCGTGCGCAACATCGCCGCTGGCCGTGACCTCGGCAACCAGCGGCTCCAGAAGCTGGATGGAAGCCTTCAGGTCGTTGGAACGGTTGGCGAGCACGCCGCGGTAGAGTTGCGCGAGCTGGGGGGGAAGCTGGCCAATCTGCGCCTGGACGCGGAAGTATTGGTGGTCGGCGAGCAGGTTTTGAATGCGCGCGTCGAGGGTGAGGCCACTGGTGGTTCCGGTGTGGACCTGGGCGCCCTGGCCAGGCTGCTGAGCGGCTGGAGCTTGCGGCACGGAGGTTTGCGCAAAGGCAGGCAGGGCGAGCAGGAGCGCGAAGAGTGGAAGCAGCGCGCGGCGATGGACGTCGAAAGCCGGATCCCGGCGCGCTGAGAATCTACCACCCCTGTGCATGATCAATTCCGACGTTAACAGATTTGCGGGGGACAGGGTGAGCGCGATTGTGCGCGGTTCGCGGACGCGACTGAAGAGTTTGCGCTTACACGGCTCTTAGGTTAGCACTCGTAGACTGAAGAGAGGAGATGAAACGCCGAAGCATTGAGCATTACGAGATTGTGCGCCGACTGGGCGCCGGCGGCAGCGGGGTGGTCTACCTGGCCAATGACACGCTACTGGAGCGGCCGGTCGTGCTCAAGGTGTTGCGCGCCGGGCAGTTGACGGCAGAGCAGACGCGCACCACCATGCTGCGCGAAGCGCGGCTGGCCTCGTCCATCGAGCATCCCAACGTCTGCGCCATCTATGAGGTAGGCGAGAGCGGCGACGAGGCATTCATCGCTATGCAGTACGTGCCCGGCCAGTCGCTCGATCAGTTAATTGCGCACGGGCCGGCCAGCCTCCAACTTGTGCTGTCGGTGGGCATTCAGATCGCCGACGGCCTGCAGGCGGCGCACGTACTGGGGATTTTTCATCGCGACCTGAAGCCGCAGAATGTGATGCTGACCGAAGGCGGGCTGGTGAAGATCCTGGATTTCGGGCTGGCGCGGCGGCTGCCGGCGCCAGAAGCGCCTTTGCCTGGCGCCGACGAAGAATCGTCTACGGGCATGGAGGCAAGGGATGGCCGGGCACGCGCGGGTCTGGAGACCGGCGCTGGGAAAGCGCTCTCCACGCTTACCGCGCGCGGCGGGACCATCCGCTACATGGCACCGGAGCAGTTCGTCACCGGCCAGTCGAGCGTGCAGTCGGACGTATGGGCGCTGGGCGTGATTCTCTACGAACTCACCAGCGGCTATCACCCTTTTGCGCGCGCGGACGCGCAGGATTTTCTTGCCATCCGCACCATTCAGTATCTCGAGCCGCCCGACCTGCGCGCGCTGGTTCCGGGAATTGCGCCGGAGCTGGTGAGCGTGATTGGGCGCTGCCTGGCCAAGGATCCCGCGGAGCGGTACAGCTCCGCGGGCGAGGTGCGCGAGGCGCTGAAAACGGCGATGCGCGCGCTGCGCGTGGATACCGGGATCGTGCCCGCCGATTTGCCCGCGCAACTGCCGGCAGGCCCGGCAGAAGCGGAGAAGCGCGCCACCGGCATTCTGTCCATGCTGGCGGAGCGCTTTCGCGAGCCGGCGGCGGAGCGCGCCACGCAGAATTCAATTGTGGTGCTGCCATTCGCGAACCTGGGCGTGACAGAGGTGGCACCGTTCTTCGACCTGGCGCTGGCCGACGCCATCGCAGCGCGGCTGGCGCGCATTCCGGCGCTGGTGGTGCGGCCCTCCAGCACGCTGATGAGCGTGGTGAGCGGAACGCTGCTGCGCGGCGCGCCGCATGCAATCGCGAATCTCGACCCGCTGGCGGCCGGGCAAAAGCTGCTGGTTTCGTTGGTGCTGGCAGGCAGCTTTGCACGCTCGGAGAACGGCTTCGACCTGAATTGGCAACTGCTCGACGTGCCAGCGCAGCGGGTGCGTTCGGGCGGGGCAATACACGTGGAGGCGCTGGACCTGATCGCCGTGCAGGCGGAGATTGCCAACGAGGTGTATGCTGCGCTGCACGGATTGAAGGCCGGCGAAGGGCTGATCGCGGGCAGCATGGGCGGAGCGCGTGCGCCGGCCGGCGAAACCGCACTGCGCGGCCAGGTGAGCGAGAACTACCTGCAGGGCCGGGCGCTGCTGACTTCGTTCCGGATGCGCTCGGGCTCGCGCGCCGATCTCGATCGTGCCCACAAACTGCTGGCCGGCGTAACCGAAACCGATCCGGGATTCGCCGCAGCCTGGTGCGGCTTGGGCATGGCCGAGTATCAGTATGTGCGCAACGGCTTCGGCGGGCAGGATCACCTGACGCGCGCGCGCCAGGATTTCGATGAGGCGCTGCGGCTCGATCCACAATCGACGGAGGCCAACCTCTACCGCATCTTTCTGCTCATCTCCCGCGGCGAGAAGGAATCGGCGCGGCACGGCATCGCGGACCTGCTTGCCCAGGCCGCCAACGACTGGAACGTGCAGAGAGTGGCGGGCATCGCGCTGCGGTCCGATGGCCTTTACGAGGAGGCGTTGGCGCGTTTCAGCCGCTCCCTCAAGCTCAACCCCGCGCACGCCGCGATTCTCTATAATCATCGCGCGCGCGTGTATCACTACCAGAACCAGATGGAATTGGCCGGCGACGAGCTGGAAAAAGGGCTGGCGCTGGAGCCGCAGCATCCGCTGTTGCGCACTTCTTCCGCTTACCAGCAGATGCGGCAGGGCAATCTGCCGGCGGCCATCGCAATTCTGGAAGGCGTGCTGCGCGACCAAGCCTCGGTGCGCATCGCCGTGCCCACGCTGGCGCTCTGCTACGCGCAGGCGGGCGAGCGCGAGCGCGGGGCGCAGCTCCTTACTCCGGAGACGCTTGCGGCGGCCGAGGCCGACGACGAAATGGCCTACCGGTTGGCCACATATTTTGCCGCTGTCGGCGAGGAGGGCGAAGCGCTGCGCTGGCTGCGCCGCGCCATCTATATGGGCAACGAGAATTATCCGTGGTTCAGCAGGAATCCCGCGTGGAGTGCGCTGCGCGGCAATTCCGACTTCGAGCGCATTCTCGCCGATCGCAAGAAGGCATTTCGTAAAAACCAGAGAACGTGGAAACGGCTGCTGGCGCAGATTTCGAGCGCGGAGGAATAGTTGCGCGGCTGGATATTGCGATCGCGGCCATCGTCCCACCCCCGTAGCAATGTTTCTGCATCATGGCCTGAAGTCCTACTCGAACTCCAGCGCCACAATTTCAGGATGCGTGCCGACGCGCATGGGCGGACCCCAGGTTCCGGCGCCATACGAGGTGTACACCTGCAGCGCGCCGAAACGGTGCAGGCCGTAAGTGAACTTGCCGAAGACGCGGTGCGTGAGCCAGTTGTAAGGGAAGATTTGGCCGCCATGGGTATGACCGGAGAGCTGCAGGCTGACGCCGGCGTGCTCCACGATCGGGAGCCGGCTAGGGACGTGATGGAGCAGAATCGTGGGATGGCCGCTGTTGAGACTCATGCCGTCGAGCAGGGCGCGCAGGCGGATGGGCTGCGAGGCATCGCGATAGGAGACGCCGGCAATGTGCAGCCCGTCCACGGTAATGCGCTCGTTGGCCAGCACGCGGATGCCGGCCCGCGCGATAGGCTCCAGGTAATGGCGGGAGTCGCCGAACTCCTCGTGATTGCCGGTACAAAAGTAGACGCCCAGGGGCGGTTTGAGCTCGCGCAGCGGGGCCAGCAGGCGATCGAGATCGGACTTGACGCCGTCGAACAGATCGCCGGGAAGGAAGACGACGTCAGGGCGCAGGCGCTGGGCGAGCCTGACCGTGTGCCGGCAGAATCCCGCGCCGTTCACATTGCCCAAGTGCAGATCGGTGAGCAGCACGGCGCGGCGTCCGCGCCAGGACGCGGGCAGGTTGGGCAGCCGCACAGCCAGGCGGCGAATGCGAATCCAGCGGGCGTTGATGAGGCCGTAGACGCCGGCCGCAACGGCCACGGCGGTGAGCGTGGCGATGATAGCAACCCGGGCCGCTGTCGTACGCGCCCCGGCCAGCCAGACCACAAGCCATACCGGCCAGCTCACGATCGCGGCCAGGAACAGAAAGTTGAGGAAGCCCAGCCACACCACGGCGGCCTTGTAATAAAGAGCGATCAGCGGATTCGAGAAACGGAAGCTGAGGAGAGCGGCGGGAACGAAGCTGAAGGCCAATATGGCGAGAGCGATACGCAGATGCATGGCGTCCGCAGGAGCAAAGCCGGGCCAGAACGTGATCCAGGTGAAATATAGAAAGCAGTGGGCAAGCAAAAGAATGAATTGCACCACGGAAACGCCAACGATCGGCCAGGCTTTCAAAATATTTCTCCTCCTTAAGAGATGATGCTACGCGGAAGGCGTCCCGGGCGAATGCGTGAAAGAATCGGGATATGGAGGTGCGCTTGAACCCGGAACCCGAAATTCGACCCCAGCCACCATGCCGTGTCGCCGAGGACATGGAGGCATTGGGGCTTTACATTTCGATTCCGTTTTGCCGCTCCAAGTGTACTTATTGCAATTTTTCTTCCGGGAACTATCCGGCCGGGGAACACGCGCGGTACGTGGAGCGGGTGATTGAGGACCTGCGCGGCGCCCAAAGGTGGGCGAAGAAGATGGGCGTGGAGCTCCCGCGGCGTGTGGATACGGTTTACCTGGGCGGCGGCACGCCCAGCCTATTGGAACCGGAGTTGCTGGCGCGTCTTTTTGCGTGCGTGGGCGATGAGTTTGCCGTGGATTCCGGCGCCGAAATCACCATGGAGTGCGCGCCCGGGCAGTTGGCGGACGCGACGCTGGAGGCCATGGCGGAGTGCGGCGTGAACCGCGTGAGCCTGGGCGTGCAATCGTTTGTGGACGCGGAGGCGCGGCGAAGCGGTCGTCTGCACAGCCGGGCGGTGGTTGAACGGGACCTGCTGCGGCTGCAGGCGGCGGGCATCGCCAACCTGAACGTCGACCTGATCGCCGGACTCGCCGGGCAGACGCTGGCCTCGTGGGAGGAGTCGCTTTCGGCGCTGCTCGATGCGGGCGTGCCCCACGCCAGCGTGTACATGCTGGAGGTGGATGAAGACTCGCGTCTGGGCCGCGAGCTGCTCAGCGGCGGCGCGCGCTATGGCGCCGGACTGGTGCCCGGCGACGACGCGATCGCGCATATGTACGAGCGGGCCATCGCGCGGCTGGCCGAAGCCGGTCTTGAAGCGGGCCTCGCCCAGTACGAGATCTCGAACTTCAGCCTTCCGGGATGGGAGTCGCGCCACAATCTGCGCTACTGGCAACGGCGGCCGTACCTGGGGGTGGGTCTGGATGCGTCGTCCATGCTGCGCGAATCCAGCCCTGCGTCAGGGTGCCACCTTGCGCGGGGCGAAGTAAACGAACGGGCCGATGGTTCTGTAACCGAGCGCGACCGGGGAACCCGCATCAGCGGGTCGCGTGCCGAAAAGGACGCAAGAAATGCGAGGGCCTTAGCCCCTGCTTCCGCATACGTGCTCCGCTCCACCACCACCGATGATCTGAAAGCTTATCTCGCCGGGCCGCAGCCCTCGGAGACGGCGTGGACCTCGCCTCAGCGCCAGCATGAGGAAGTGTGGTTCCTGGGCCTGCGGCTGAATGCCGGCGTCGCAGTCGCTACAGTAGAGCAGGAGTTTGGCGGCGCGATGGTTGCGCCGGCGCTGGAGACGGCACAGCGGCTCGCCGCTGACGGACTGCTGGATTTTGACGGCCATACCGTGCGCCTGACGCCGCAGGGCCGCCTCTTGTCGAACGAGGTTTTTCAGGAGTTTTTGGCCACTGCGGTTGCATAGCCGGCAGGAATCGCGCATCCTCACCACGCCAGCAATTCATCTCCCGAGTCGGAAGAAATGAACGTGACTGGTGCGGGCGTGGGGCGCGGCGGACCGTCGAAGGTCTGGATGGTTTCAGGTCCTGTTTTTTTGGCGCGCAGCAGGGCTTGCTCCGCTTCGCGAAGAACGATGACCGGCGAGCGGCCGTGGCTCTGCGCAATGCCGAAGCAGGCGGAGAGGCGAATGGACTCGTCGCCCGCGTGGTAGGGCACGGAAAATACCTCCAGGCGCAGGCGCTCGGCGAGGGTGACGGCATTGACCACCGAGCAGCCGGGGAGCGCAATGAGGAATTCGTCTTTGCCGGTGCGCCCCAGCAGGTCGTAGGTGCGCAGCAGGCGCGCGGTGCGGCACGCCATTTGGCACAAGATCTCGTCGCAGGCGTCGAGCCCCAGGCGCAAATTCCAGTGACCGAAGTCGTCCACGTCGAAGAGCAGCAGCGAGAGCGGGCTGGACATGCGCTGCACGCGATCGGTCTCGCGGAAGAGCAGGGAGAGCAGCGCCTCGCGGTTATAGACTCCAGTGAGGCGGTCGAGCTGCGCGCCGCGGGCTTCGTTTTCCCGCAGAGTGCCTACCTCGTAGAGCAGGCGATGGGCGCGCAACACGCTGGCGGCGCGGAGCTGCCAATAGGCCGGCTCGGCGGCGCGCGGGATCAAATCGTCCAGAATGCCTTCGTCGAGGCGGTCGAGCCACTCCTGCGTAATGCCATCCGCAGCCACGACAATGGACAGCCGCTGGCTGGAATCGGCGGAGCGCGCCGCGGCCAGCAACTGCGCCACGGGCATTCCTGGCAGCCTGGCGTCCAGCAAGGCAATATCCGGCGCGTTGGGACCGGTCATGGCGGCCAGCGCGGCATAGGCTGTAAGCGCCACGTGGATCTGGGCGCCGGCGCCGAGCAGTGCCGACTCCACGCGGGCCAGCAACGCGGCATCATCCAAAGCAAGCAGACAGGTGTACGGAGTGGCGAGCATCCAGGTTTTCTCCCTACCGTGTGCATCGGCGCGGATTAGAAAAAATTTAGCGGAATGGCCGCAATTCTGTGCGTCCGCAAAGGACCCGCGGTAAAAATGCGCCTGCCGAAAGTAATCCCTGGCTCTCCTCGCAGGCGCCCACCGCTCGGCTCACGCTCGCCCCACGGATCGCGCGCATGTTCCCGATGAGGCACGGGAGTCTGTTTCCCTTTGAGGCCAGGGACGAAAGCAAAGGCCGCGGCAACCGCCGCGGCCTCTTACTGATCTCCGATCCCTGATCTCGGCCGTTATAACTCCGACTCTCTCCCCTTCAGGTTGCGGGTAAGCACCTTCTCGACCACCTTCTCAACGTCGGTGAGGAAGAAGCTGTTGGCGGGCTGCTGGAGGGCGACCTGGGTTCCGGTGTGGCCGAGCGCGGACGCGATTTCGTTCCAGCGATAGATCGCAGAGCTGGCCGGCATCACCACCGGCTTGCGGCTACGCTCCGGCAGCGCACAGTAAGTGATCCAGATGCCCAGCGAGAACAGGATGAGCGACTCGTAGGCAAATTGAAGCGGTGTGGTGAGCGCAGTGTAGTTCGACATCATCGTTGCCAGGACGAACTCGTTCGATGCCATGAGGCCGAAGCCTAGGGCGATGCCGAAAGATAGATCGCGCACCGAAAGCCGCAGTGCGTTCATGGTGAGACATAGAAAGGCCAACAGACACAACTCGAGAATGCTGACCGAGCGCATCAGCGCGTAGGCGATGTCGGGGATGAGCATCAGTCCGCGGTGTAGGAACGAGACGGAGGATAGCGTGACAATCAGCGAAACCACGATTGCCCAGCGGAAGATCACGATGCCGATCTTGAGCAGACCCGGAAAAGACGCCAGCGCGGAGCGGAAAATCTCAATGCAGATGAAGAGCAGCAGCACGGCGCTGGCAATGTAGATCCCGAAATAGCCAAAGAAATAGGCGCCGTAAACGGAGCGGCCCCACGGCTGGGACAAAGCGTAAAGCAGGAATAACAAAATGGGCGTGAAGACGACGTGCAGGCCGAGGTACGCGCCCATGACGGGAAAGCGGCGATACAGC